>JAPLNP010000185.1 GCA_026401055.1 Planctomycetia bacterium | reverse complement strand
AACTACGGCCACGGACTGCTGAAACGAGTCGAGATGGTTCCCGCCGGGTGGCACGTCCCCGAGCCTCGGGCGAAGGGCGTGGCAGACGTCTGGCGCAACTCAGCCACGCCCTTCGTCCCTCAGGGCGTGCCACCCGACCCGCAACCATGAATTGTCGGAAAGGAGAGGAGTCGTGAATCGAGGACGCATCGGCAAGACGGCGGCGCGGTGCGCGGTCCTGGCGGCGATGCTCTCGCCGCTCGGCTGCGGGAGCCGCGGCGGGCTGGACCTGGCGACGGTTTGTGGAACCGTCACGTACCGGGGCAAGACGCTGGACCACGGCGAGGTCGTCTTCGTCCCGATCGAGGGCACGCCGGGCCCTCAGGCCATGGCCGCCATCGGGCCGGACGGCTCGTTCACCGTGAAGACCGCCGGCAAGGACGGCGCGGCCGTGGGCAAGCACAAAGTCAAAGTGATCTGCCGGCGCGTCGTCACGCCCCAGGAGGCCAAGAACCTCGTCATCGGCGAACTGCTCACCCCTGCCATCTACGCCCGGGACGACGCCACCCCGCTAAGCTTCGAGGTTAAGAAGGGCAACAACACGTATCCCATTGAATTGAAATAGAACAGAGAGGCTCACCATGTTGACCAAGAGGCCCGGCCGCCGGGCGGGGTTTACGCTCGTCGAATTGCTGGTCGTGATTGCGATCATCGGCATCCTTATTGCGCTGCTGCTGCCGGCGGTGCAGGCCGCGCGGGAGGCCGCCCGGCGAATGACCTGCTCGAACCACATCAAGCAGTTGGCCACGGGTGTGTTGAACTACGAGTCGCAGAACCGCGCGTTTCCGGTCTCCGTCGCGCACTCCGACATGCCCGAAAAGGGCGGTGGCAGCGGCATGAGTTGGATGATCGGCATCATGCCGTTCATCGAACTGCAGGATCTGTTCGACCGATTCTACTTCGACGGCCAGTGTCGCAACGGGCTGGGGATCTGTGACCCGAGGAACGTCCAACTGATCCAGACGCCCGTGGCGGCGTTCTACTGCCCGAGCGACAACACGAAGGGCCAGACGCACAGCGACGTCTGGGAGGTGCCGGCCGGCATGAAGTTCGCCACGACCAATTACGCCGGCGTGATGGGGCCGCACAACATGGGCAACTCGTCGATCTGGGGCGGTGAATCGGATTGCCACAACTACACGGCGTATGGGAAGAAGGAGTGCCTGGGTTCGTTCTGGCGCCACAGCGTCCTGGCCCCGGTCACCCTGGGGAGCTTCACCGACGGCACCAGCAACACGATCATCATCGGCGAGAACCTGCCCGAATTCGATGCGTTCACCTACTGGGCTCTGGGCAACGGCGCCTGCAAGGCCACGCACATGCCAATCAACTACACGCCCGAGCCGAACGTCCCCTGGAACGGCTGGCCCGACCAGTTCGGCTTCCGCAGCCGTCACCCCGGCGGCTCGCAGTTCGCCTGGGGCGACGGCCACGTGAGTCTCCTCGACGAGACCATCGACCAGTACATCTACCGAGGACTGAGCACCCGAGCCAAGGGCGAACTTGTTTCGGAATGAGTAATCACATCCCTAGAGAATAGGCCCACCCATTACAGTCAGACCGACCCTACGATTCCCCTATCATAAGGACCACCTGCCGTGTACGATCCCACCTCACGACGTTCGTTTCTCAAAAGCGCCGCGCTGGGCGCCGCCGCGCTGGCCGCGGGCTCGGCGGTCGGGGCGGACGACAAACCGAAGATTCAGGGTTTTGAAGAGAAGAAGCCCGGGCCCGAGGTCGCCAAGGGCTGGCAGCCGGTCTCCGATCGGAAGATCCGGATGGGCATCGTCGGGTTCGGCGTGTGCCAGTTCGGCCCGGCGTTCGGCCTGCAAAACCACCCCAACGTCGAGGTGGTCGCCGTCAGCGACCTGTTCCCCGACCGCTGCCAGGCGCTGGCCGCCGCGTGCAAGTGCAAAAAGACCTATCCCTCGCTCGAGGAGATGGTCAAGGACGATTCGATCGAGGCGGTCTTCTGCGCGACCGACGCGCCGGGCCACTGCCGCCACGCGATCGACGTGCTCAAGCACGGCAAACACGTCGCCACCGCCGTGCCCGCCGTCTTCGGCTCGCTCGAACAAGCCGAGCAGTTGTACGAGGCGGTCAAGGCCTCGGGCTTGAACTACATGCTGTTCGAGACTTCGTGCTTCCACGACGACTTGTACGCGATGCGGCAGATCTACCAGACCGGTGAATTCGGCAAGATGGTCTACAGCGAGGGCGAGTACTTCCACTACATGTCCGAGCCGATCCCCTCGTACAAGGAGTGGCGCGTCGGCCTGCCCCCGCAATACTATCCGACCCATTCCAACGCTTATTACGTGGGCGTCACGGGCGGCAGTTTCACCGAGGTTTCGTGCATGGGCATGCCCTCGATCATCGGACACTTGCAGCCGAAGAACAACGTGTACCAGAATCCGTTCGGCTCGGAGATCGCATTGTTCCGCACGAGTGAAGGGGGGATGTCGCGGATGGCGGTCAGTTGGGACACGCCCGGCCACGGCGGCGAGGTCGGCCGCGTTCGCGGCGAGAAGGGCTCGATGACCGGCATGAACTTCGACGGCATCGTCAAGCCCACCGCCAACCTGGCCAAACCGCCCCTTCCGCCGACGGTCGATCCGGGCGGACACGGCGGCTCGCACGGCTACTTGGGCAACGAGTTCGTCACGTCGATCCTCGAGAAACGCACGCCGTTGGTGAATGTCGCCTGGGCATTGAACATGACCGTCGGCGGCATCGTCGCCCACCAGTCGGCGTTGAAGAACGGCGAACTGATGAAGATCCCGCAGTACCGGATGTGGTAAGGGTTCCGGGGCAAACCGAGCCGCGACCGTGAGGGAGCGGTCCGGCGAACGGCGTGCTTTGGAGTCGTTGGACCGTGCGCTACCGCTCCCTTACGGTCGCGGCTCGGTTTTTCGAGACTCGTGATCGGAGAACATCGTGCCCGTGCAAAACAACCGGAAACCGCGAGTGGGGCTCTTGGCCCTGACGCTCGAGCTTTACGAGGAGCTTTGCCCGACGCTGCGCGCGGAGCGCGAGCGCTGGCTGGTGGACCGGGTTATGCCCGCCTTGGCTCCCTTGGCCGACGTGCGGTTTGACCGGGCGGTGTTTCGCCGCGAGGACATCGACGCGGTGGTCGCCGGATACGAGGCCGCCGGCGTCGATGGCCTCGTGGTCGTTTGTCTGACCTACTCGCCGAGCCAATTGTCTCTGCCCGCGCTCGGGCGGACGAACCTTCCCATCCTCATCTGGAACACGCAGGAGTTGTTTTCGGTCGGCGGCGACTTCGACGTCGCGGCGATGGTCGCCAACCACGGCGTCCACGGAACGCAGGACCTCGCCAACGTCCTGGTCCGCGCGGGCGTGCCGTTCGAGTACGTAACGTCGCACCTCGGCGATCCCGGCGGCTTGGACGCCCTGGCCGACTGGCTCGCCGCCGCCTCGGCCGTGGCGAGGTTGCGCCGCGCGCGGCTGGGACTGATGGGCTATCCCTTTCCGGGCATGGGCGACTTCGCGCTCGACACGACCCATCTGGCGGCCACGATCGGCTGCCAGTGGCTTCCGCTGTCGATCGAGGCTTACATCCGCGGCGCCGAGGACGCCCACGCGGACGAAGTCCAGGCGCTCGTCGCCGAGTACCGCCGGCAGTACGACGTGGCCGACGATCTGACCGATCGGGACCTGGAGACTACGGCGCGGGCGGAACTGTCGCTGCGCCGGCTGGTCGCCGAGCATCGTTTGGACGCGATGAGCTTCCAGTTCATGGCGATCGGCGAGGACGAACGGACCGAGACCGTTCCCTTCGTGGCCGTCAGCCGCCTGATGGCCGAGGGCGTGGGGTTCGCCGGCGAGGGCGATCTGGTGGGAGCTGCCGGCACGTGGCTGCTGGGGCAACTGCGTCCGCCGGCCACGTTCAGCGAAATGTTCACGATCGACTTCGAGGGCAACAGCCTGCTGATGAGCCACATGGGCGAGGCGAATCCGGCGATGGCACGGGCGGATCGCAAAATCCCCCTGGTCGCCCGACCGCAACCGATCACCCGGACGCGAGGCCGGCAGTTGGCCCTGGTCACGAGCCTGGAGCCCGGGCCGGCAACGCTGTTCGCCCTGACGTTGGGGCCGAAGGGACGGTGGCGACTCATCAGCAGTCCAGTGCGGATCGTCGACAGCGAGGTGTTCTCCGGCCTGGCGGCGCCCCATTTCAAGATTGCGCCCGAGGGCAATGTCCGGGAGTGGCTCACCGCGTATGCCAAAGCGGGTGGACCGCATCACAACGCAATCTGCTTCGGCGACGCCACCGAGCGAATCGCCGCGGCCGCCCGAATTCTCGATGCCGAGCATGTAATTCTGTAGGGTGGGTCGAGGCCGCCAGGAACAGGCGAGCGTCTGCAAGCCATCTCGCGCCAAATCGGTGTGTTCGGCGGGAATTGCGATTCGACCGGCGGCCGAGCCCACCATTGCCGCTTGGGGCCTTGGTCCGTGGTCGAAAACCACCACCCCCGCCGTTTGGTGGGACTCGCTCCACTCGGCCCACCCTACTCCACTCGGCCCACCCTACTCCACTCGAC
>JAPLNP010000015.1 GCA_026401055.1 Planctomycetia bacterium | reverse complement strand
TGGGCGGGTGCGTGATGATCCTTGCCCGGCGCGACAGCGTCGACACCGTGGCAAAATCGCTGGCCAGCCGCTACTATCGTCCCGCCGGTCTAAAACCGGCCACGCTGCGGTGCATCGCCACCGACGGCGCCGGCCTGGCGGAGTTCTGACGTAGCGAACACCACCTCGCCACGATCATGCCGCAAAAGATGTAGGGCGGACTTTAGTCCGCCCCGTCTTTTCCAGGCGGACTGAAGTCCGCCCTACGACGAAATGCACAAGCTATTCTCTTGCGGCTCCTATCTGGCACGGCCGGCCGCCAACTTGACCGAAGAGGCTCCCCGGAGCACACCGTGTATGCAGGAGGGGGAGGGCGGCCATGGCCGCCCTCCCCCACCTGCATACCCTTGACTCCCCAGTTTCCCTCGGTTATGCTCAGCTCTGTCGGAAATTAAGTTTCCTATCACTTTATCACTTACCCGAAGACGAGAGAAACCATGAGTATGCACAAACTGAGTTCGATGATTCTGGCGGCGGCCGTGGTGGTTATTAGCACAAGAGCGGCCTGTGGCGGTGTGGTCATCTATTCCACGCGCGACGCGTTCGAAAGCGCGAACACGACTCTGACGCTGAGCACTCTTATTTTTGAAGGACTTGCGGCAAATGGAAATTATGCCTACTTCTCAACCCCACCCGGCCTTACACGTTCGGACATCAATTTCACGATCGACCACTCCGACGGGAATGTCGGCAACCTTTGGGTGGCCGGGCGCAATGTGTATCGTTCAGGGACTTCGGTGCTGAGTTCCCAGGCGAGCGACCCCAACAACAATCTCCTGATAACCTTCACCTCGCCGGTCAGTTCCTTTGGCATCGATTACTGTAGTTTCTATGGCAAGAACTTTAACTTCCTTTTGTCCAACGGCGACACGTTCACATCGACAACGATGCCTTGGTCGTATAATTTCCTCGGAGTTACGTCCTCGGCCTCGTTTACCAGCGTGCGAATATCATCCGCCGACGGCATCAACATCGGTAATATGACTTATGGCCCGATAGGCGGGCCACCATCGCTGCCGCAGGTTACCTACACGTCGATCTACGGCGATCCCTACCGCATGAATGTGTGGGAAGGCACACACGTCTCGTTCTTGACGCCCACGAGTCGAACCAACCTGAATCCCACAACGATGGGAAAGATTGTCACCACGGTGGACAAGGCGTATGAATACTACAAGTTGGCGACCGGCAGCGATCCAGTCCCCTATGCGCCGAACTTCTACCGCAACGGACGAGGCACCATTGCGGCCGTGGACTATACGGGTGGCGCGGGGTACAGCTACCTTGGCTGGACGGGGATAGAGCTACAGACGAATTACTTCAACGCGCTTTACAACGGCGTAGTCAACAACAACCAGTACGACCAAGTGGTTTTCTACGAACTTGGCCGCAACTTCTGGCACTACAACGGCGAGTTGGGCGGCACGAGTATCGGAGCGAAAAGCTTCTGCACGGGCTTCGCGGTCTTCATGAGATACAAGTCGCTGGAGTATACCGGAGAAGCCGGGGAAATCGTTAACGGGAATTACGCGGATTGTGAGACTCGCACGAAGGCGCTCGTCGACCAATACACGGCGGATGCCTCGCTGAACTTCGGTAACACGCTTGGCGCAGGCCAGGGCGTTCCGGGCAGCGGCCTCGGCAGCACCGACCTTTTTGCATCTTTTCTCTTCCGCCTCGGCCGCGACTACGGCGGTGACGATTTCTTTCTCAATATCTGGAAGGAGGTGGGCAAGCGGCCGGACATCACCACGGACCAAGGTGCTATTGACAATTTATTCCTCGCCTCATGCTATACGGCGCACCAGAATCTCGCCGATCTGTTTGTCGACGATTGGCGATGGCCTATCTCGACGTCGGCCCTCGCCGAGGCCATGACTATCCCCGAACCCTCCACCCTCGTCCTCCTCGGCGTCGGCGCCCTCGGGCTTCTCGCCTGGGCTTGGCGTCGTCGTCGGGCCTAACGCTCGGCGGCTTTGTTGAACACAAACACCCGCGCCCCGTCCGGCGACCCGCCAGTCGGGGCTTTTTTTCGGTTCATCCGGCGGAAGCGCAGGGTGACTTGGGGAAATAAAGGGGGGGAAATAAAGGGGACAGGCGTACATACTGAGTAGGATGGGGCGGCTGGGCTAGCTTTCGCCACGCCGACGGCCTGTGCAATAGCGCCCTGGACCGTGTTGCAGCACGATCGAGATCGACCGGATGGTCGACATCACCTCGGCGGTGCCCGGCGTGGTCGGAACCCAGATTGCCGGCGCCGGGCTGGGCGGGTGCGTGATGATCCTTGCCCGGCGCGATTGCGTCGAGGCGGTGGCGAAAGCGCTGGCCAGCCGTTACTATCGCCCCGCCGGGCATTGCCCTCGCGCTAAGGACCGCCGAGTCAATAATTGTCGCCTTTCGCTCCGCGAAAGTAGCGTTTTTTGGCCTTTCGCTGGAGCGAAAGACCGCTACTTTCGCGGAGCGAAAGGCGACACTCGTTTCCGCGCCGCTCCTAAGCCGGGCGTTCCGAGAACGCCTCCTTCCAAACGTCGGCAAGTTCGCGGTTGATTTCCAGGCTGGTGGCCCAACGGTTCAGGTATTCGAGCTCCAGCGTCTGGCGATTCGCCCGCAAGAGCGCCACGGTATCGGCCAGGTCGATGATCCGGCCGGCCAGAAGCTTGTGGAGAATCAGGTCCTCGCACGCCAGAACTGCGATCTCGATCGCGAGCCAAACGTGCCGTAACGCCTGGAGCACGAGACTACTTGGCACGGCCGCCTCCTCGTCGCTCGAACTCCTCCATCATGTGCAGCATCATTCGATCGTGCTCCTCCATCTGTTCGGCGTACCATTTCCGGTAGGCGGCCTTGAGGTCGCCGTCGGGGCCGATCTCGCGTCGCAGGCCGGCGAGCAAAAACCCGTCGCAGGCGTTCATCAAGTCCGCCCACATCGCAATGCACTGCTCGGGCGTGGCCGACGGCGGAACCGTCGGCGCCAGCTCCGGCGGCGATGTCAGCGGAGCGGTCATACGACCTCCGAAATCGAAGTCCT
>JAPLNP010000162.1 GCA_026401055.1 Planctomycetia bacterium | reverse complement strand
CGAGGAGGCATTTCGTTCGTTGTTGCGGGTGGCCGCGTTTTTCAAGCGCACCGAGCCTCACTCCCCGGTTTCGTACGCCCTGGAGCAGGCCGTCCACTGGGGGAGGATGGAGTTGCCGGAGTTGCTCGGGGAACTCGTCAGCGACGCGAACGTCCGTGCCGAGTTGTTCAAGCGATTGGGGATCCGACCTCCCGCGGCGCCGTGATAGCACGGAAGGCCGACGCGCGGCAGGGATCGTCGCAACGGGGGGAGCGGCGGCGGTTCCACGCCGCTGTTAAGGAAAGCAAGACGGGTCTTCCCGCGGCGCGTGCCGTGGGGAGTTGTGTGAGAAGCACGGGTTGACCGCGAGTCGATCCACCACTCTTCAATGTTGGGAGGTAGCGACCTATGGCGGAAAGTTTGCAGCACAAGCTGGACCGCGTGCGCAAGCCGCGCGTCCACATTACCTACGACGTCGAAATCGGCGACGCGATGGTGAAGCGAGAGCTTCCCTTCGTGGTCGGAGTGCTCGGAGATTTTTCGGGCAACCCCACGCAGAAACTCAAGCCGCTCACTCAGCGCAAGTTCATCCAGATCGACCGCGATAACTTCAACGACGTGATGGCCCGCATGACCCCCGGCGCGTCCTTTCGCGTGGAGAACACGCTCAAGGGCGACGGGAGCGAAATGGCGGTGAATCTCTCGTTCAATTCGATCGAGGACTTCGAGCCGGCCAAGGTTGTCCAGCAGATCGAGCCGCTGAAGAAGCTTCTCGAGACGCGCAACAAGCTGCGCGACCTGATGACCAAGGTCGACGTCTCCGAGGATCTCGAAAGCGTGCTCGAGGACGTCCTGGAGAACACCGATCAACTGGAGAGGTTCAAGAAGGAACTGGGGCTCACCGAAGGCGGCGCCCAAACCCCCGGCAGCCCGGAGAAGGAGTAAACCATGAGTACCGGCAAAGAAAAAAGCCAAGCCCAGGCTGCCCAAGCCGCCGAAGGCGCGAGTCTGCTCGATCAAATCGTCCAGGTCACGCCGCAAACCGAACCGGATCACGCCAAGGACCTGGTCACCGCCCTGGTCAACGAGTTCACCAAGGGAACGATGGTCTACGACAAGGACGTCACCCGGACCATCAAGAACGGGATCGCCGAGATCGACGCCACGATCTCCAAGCAGCTCGCCGCCATCATGCACGCGCCGGAGTTCCAGCAAATGGAAGGGACCTGGCGAGGGCTGAACCACCTCGTGATGAACAGCGAAACCGGCACCGAACTGAAGATCAAGATGCTCAACGTGTCGAAGCGGGCGCTGTTTAAGGACGTGGACCGGGCGGTCGAGTTCGACCAGAGCCAGATCTTCAAGAAGCTCTACGAGAACGAGTTCGGCAGCCCCGGCGGCGAACCCTACGGGGCGCTGATCGGCGACTACGAGTTCACCAATCATCCGGAGGACGTCGACTTGCTGGGGAAGATGTCGAACGTGGCGGCGGCCGCGTTCTGCCCGTTCATCTCCGCGGCGTCGCCGAAGCTGTTGAGCCTCACCAGCTTTTCGGAACTCTCGAAGCCTCGCGACCTGGCGAAGATTTTCGACGCGGTGGAATACACGCAGTGGCGTTCGTTCCGCGACAGCGAGGACTCGAGGTTCGTCACGCTGGTGATGCCGCGCGTGTTGTCGCGACTTCCCTACGGCGCCAACACCAAGCCCATCGACGAGTTCGCGTTTGAAGAAGTGGAATTGGACCGCAAGGGCAAGGCGAAGCCGGTGCCGCACGACCATTACGCGTGGATGAACGCCGCCTACGTTCTGGGGACCAGGCTGACCGATGCCTTCGCGAAGACGGGATTCTGCACGGCCATCCGCGGCGCCGAGGGCGGCGGAAAGGTCGAGGGGCTGCCCGCCCACGTCTTCACGAGCGACGACGGCGATCCCGATCTGAAGTGTCCCACCGAGATCGGCATTACGGACCGCCGCGAGGCGGAGCTGAGCAAAGTGGGGTTCCTGCCGCTGTGCCATTACAAGAACACGGACTACGCGGTTTTCTTCGGCGCGCAATCGGCGCAGAAGCCGAAGAAGTACGACAAGGCGGACGCGACGGCCAACGCGGCCATTTCGGCCCGGCTGCCGTACATCATGGCCACCTCGCGATTCGCGCACTTCCTGAAGGTGATCGCCCGCGACAAGATCGGCCAGTTCATGGAACTAAGCGATTGCCAGAACTTCCTGGAGCGATGGATTGCCCAGTACGTTTGCGCCGACCCGAAGCCGACGCCGGAGATGAAGGCGAAGCTGCCGTTGGCCGCCGCGCAGATCCAAGTGCGTGAAGACCCGGAGAACCCCGGCGCGTACCACGCGATCGCCCACCTGCGCCCGTGGCTGCAGATGGAAGAGTTGACCACGTCGCTGCGATTGGTCGCCCGCATCCCCAAGCTGGCAAGCTAAGGAGCCGCGCGAACCCAGGTTTGCCAACGGCACCCTTGCGAAAACGATCAAACGCATGGACACGGGATTGACAGACGGCGCCCGCGAGGCCTCGACGGCGGTTCGTGCCGATCAGCGCGACGAGGGGCGCGCCGCGCCGGCCGCCGGCGCGCGTTCGCTGGTCGACTCGGTCGTCGAAGCCACGGACGCCACGCGGCTGGAGGCGCCGGGGGTGGGGGAAGCGCGCTCCCGGCTCGAGGCGTTCCACGGCGAGCCCTCGCCGTGGCGCGCCCTGGTGCACTGGATCGGCCCGGCCAACGCGCGGCTGGACAAGCGGCACATTGCCGGACTGCTGGGACGGGACATCGCGCGGCTCGACGAGTTGATCTCCCGCCAGGTCAACGCGATCCTCCACCACCGGCGGTTCCAGGAGCTCGAAGCCTCGTGGCGAGGGCTGCACTACCTGGTCAACCAGATCGAAAATGCCGACGTCGTGAAAGTCCGCGTCCTGAGTGTCTCGTGGAAGGAGTTGACGCGGGACCTCCAGCGGGCAATCGAATTCGACCAGAGCCAGTTGTTCCGGAAGATCTACAGCGACGAGTACGGCACGGCCGGGGGCGAGCCGTTCGGAGTCCTGCTGGGCGATTACGAAATCTGGTCGCGGCCGTGCGCCGAACATCCCACCGACGACGTCGAGACCCTGCGGATGATTTCCGGCGTCGCCGCGGCCGCGTTCGCCCCGTTCATCGCCGCCGCGCATCCTTCGCTCTTGGGACTGAACGACTTCAGCTCGCTGGAACGCGCCGCCAATCTATCGGCCACGTTCGATCAACTGGAGTACCTGAAGTGGCGGGCGCTGCGCGAGCGGGAAGATTCCCGATTCGTCGGGCTGACCTTGCCGCGAGTGTTGATGCGGCTTCCCTACGAAGACGACGGATCCCGCGTCGACGGATTCGTCTTTCGCGAGGAGGTGGCCGGGCCGGACCGCGCGAAGTACCTCTGGGGAAACGCGGCGTACGCCTTCGGCGCCGTGCTGGCCCGCTCGTTCGCCGAGTCGGGGTGGTTGGCCGATATCCGCGGCGTCCGTCGCGACGTCGAGGGCGGCGGCCTGGTCACGGGCCTGCCGGTCCACTCGTTCAACACCGACAAACGCGGCGTCGCGCCGAAGTGTTCGACCGACGTGATCGTTTCCGACCATCAGGAGCAGGAACTGAGCGAACTGGGGTTCCTGCCGCTTTGCGATTGCGCCGCGACGGAGTACTCGGCGTTTTACGCGGCGCAGTCGGCGCAGAAACCGAAGCAGTACGACGATCCGGCGGCCACGACAAACGCCCGGGTGTCGAGCATGTTGCACTACACGCTGTGCGTGTCGGTGTTCGCCCACTACCTCAAGGCGGTGGCGCGCGACAAGGTGGGCGCTTTCAACGAGGCGAGCGAGGTCGAGGACTATTTGCACCTCTGGCTTCAGAAATACGTGACCTCGGACGCCGAGGCCGGTTCCCAGACGAAGGCGGAGTTGCCGCTGCGGGCGGCGGAAGCTCGCGTCTTCGAACAGCCCGACAAGCCCGGAAGCTACCTCTGCGTCGCCCGGCTCTGGCCGCATTACGAACTGGACGACCTGGTTTCGACGTTGAGAATCAAGACGGAATTGACGCCCAGCCGCGCCGGATGAGGCGCGGCGGGCGGGCCAACGCGGCATCTTGCCCACTTAACACGGGGAAGGGAGCATCCGACATGAACGCGAAAGAGCTTTTTCAGGCGGGGCAACTCGACGAGGCGATCGCCGCGGCCGTCGAGCAAGTCAAGCGGCACCCGAAGGACATCGGCCAGCGCGGCTTTCTCTGCAGCCTGCTGTGCTTTGCGGGGAACGTCGAGCGCGCCGACGTGCAACTCGACGCGATCGGCGAGCAGGAGCCGAAAGCGGCCCCCGAGATTGCCCTGTTCCGACAACTCGTCCGCGCCGAAGAGGCCCGAAGACAGTTCTTCACCGAGGGGCGCCTGCCCGAGTTCGTCGCCGAGCCCGGTCCGCACGTCAAGCGTCACCTGGAAGCGTCGATCTATCTCCGCGACGGCGACACGGCCAAGGCGGTCTCGCTGTTGGACGAAGCCCAGCAGTGCCGCCCGGCCGTCTCCGGCGCCTCCGGCGGCGAGGCGTTCGAGGACATGCGCGACATGGACGACGTGACGGCGGTCGTCTTCGAGGTGCTCACGAGCACGGGCAAGTACTATTGGATACCGATGGAGACCGTGGAGCTGATCGAGTTCCGGCCGCCGGAGCAACCGCGCGACCTGCTTTGGCGCCGCGCCCACATGATCGTGCAAGGCGGTCCGGACGGCGAGGTCTTCCTGCCGGCGCTCTATTGCGGGTCGCATGAGGACGCGGACGACCGCATTCGCCTCGGGCGCTATACCGATTGGCGAGGCGGCGACGACCGCCCCGTGCGGGGTCTCGGGCTGCGGACGTTCCTTGTCGGCGAACACGCCAAGAGCATCATGGAGTTGGAGGAAATCGCGTTCGACGTCCCGGAATTGCCGGAAGAAGAACCGGCCGAGTAGCGCCGCTTTCGCGGACGAGTTCACGGCGAACGGCCGCCGGGATCCTCCGGGCCGTGTACGGCATTCTCTTGCCGGCGCTGCCGCAGGGCCTCGTAGAAGAGCACGGCGGCGGCGGCCGAGAGGTTCAAGCTGTCGGCCTTGCCGCGCATCGGCAGCGAAACCGCGGTGACGTCCTCGCCCGACCAGGCGGTTGAAAGCCCCTTCGCTTCGCTGCCGAGCACGATTGCCGCCGGCCGGCAATAATCGACCTCGGTATAGTCGACCACGCCATCCACGCGGGCGGTGAAAATCGCCATCTTGTAGCGTCGCAGCCAGGCGAGCGTCTCGTCGGTCGTCGCCGTGCAGACCGGTAGCGTGAAGATCGTGCCGAGGCTTGCGCGGATCGTGTTGGGGTTGAACAGATCGGTCCCGCCGTCGGCGACCACCACGACGTCGACGCCGGCCGCGTCGGCGCTGCGAAGCACGGCCCCGACGTTGCCCGGCTTCTCGACCCCCTCGATCACCGCCACCAGCGCATCCTCGGGCGGAACGAAGGTATCCAGCGCAAGCTCGGGCGTCTGGGCCACCGCGACAACGCCCTCGGCGCGATCGCCGAACGCCAGCTTTTCGAACACTTCCGGGCTGACCTCGTCCGGCTCCGACTCAAAATCGCCCCACATCGAGGCGAGCGTCCGCATCTGGGTCTTGGTGCATTTCTCCCCGCAGAAATAGACTTCCAGAAGGTCGAAACGCCCGAGTACGGCCCGGTGGATTTCCCGCAGACCATCGATCAAGAAGCGACCCTGCCGGCGTCGCTGGCGCGCGTCGCGGAGCTTCACGGCTGCCTTGATCCGAGGGTTTTGCAGGCTGGTGATCATCATCCCAACTCCCATCGCGCCACGACCCCGCTGGACAATTTGCGGCCCGTTGTCGCATCAAGGCTCATCGCGGCCGCCGTGACGTGTCCGGCTGACACGCCCAGGTCCGCGACAAGCAACCTGGCCAGGTCATCCGGCCCGACGCCCGGCGTGTGACACGTCACTAGCATGAACCGCCGGCGCCCGGCCGTCAACCGCCCACACATCGCCACCAGTCCGGCCAGGTGCTGCGAGAGCTGCCAGACCTCGCCCCGCGGGCCGTGGCCGTAGCTGGGCGGATCGAGGATGACCGCGTCGTAGGTGTTGCCGCGATCGAGTTCCCGCCGGACGAATTTCCTCGCGTCCTCGGCGATCCAGCGGATCGGGGCGTCGGCCAGGCCCGACAGTTCGGCGTTGCGGCGTGCCCAGGCGACGGTGTTTCGCGCGGCGTCGACGTGAACCACCTCGGCCCCCGCGGCGGCCGCCGCCAACGTGCTCCCGCCCGTGTAGGCGAACAGATTGAGCACCTTCGGCGGCTCGGCCGACGCTTCGACCTGGCCGGTAATCCAGTCCCAATTGGCGGCCTGTTCGGCAAAAACGCCCACGTGCCCGAACGGGCTGCATTTCAATTCCAACCGAAGCGCCCCATGCGCGATCGTCCACGTCTCGGGCATCGCGTCGCCGCCGGACCACTGCCCGTTCTCGCCGTCAGTCCGCTCGAACCGGGCGTCTATCCTTTGCCATGCCTCCGGATCCGCCTGCGGCATCCCCTCAGCCGTCGGGCAAGGCCGATCCAGCCGCCACGGCCCAAACGACTCCAGCCGCCGGCCGTCGCCGAAGTCCCACAGTTGGTATTGATCGCGGGTGAACATTGGGTCGATTGTCGGTTGTCAGTTCCGCCCCCGCCGTTTCGCCGTCTTGCGATGCGGACGGTAGCCCGTGCCGGACGGACGCGACGACTTGGCGGCGGCCGGGCGCTGGGGGCGCGGCTCCTTCTCGCCACGCTCGCCGGCCGGTGGGTGGGCTGGAATTAGGCACTCGGGCCCGTCGCCCACGAGGTCGCTTCGGCCGGCTTGCAGCAATGCTTCATGGACCAGGCGGTAGTTCTCCGGCTTCGCATACTGCAACAACGCCTTTTGCATCCGACGCTCGCGCATCCCGCGCGGAACGTACACCGAGCGGCCGGTCATCGGGTCGATGCCCGTGTGGTACATGCAGGTGGCGATATCGAACGGGCCGGGCAAGAATTCCTGCACCTGCTCGATCCGGTAGCCCGTCCGCTTGAGAAACATCGCCACGTCGATCATCGCCCGCAAGTCGCTGCCCGGGTGGCCCGCGATGAAGTAGGGGAGCAGATACTGCCGCTTGCCGGCCCCGCGCGAGGCCTCGGCGAATCGCCGGGCGAACGCCTCGAACGCCGCGACCGTGGGCTTCTTCATCAATTGCAGGACCGCCGCGTCGGTATGCTCGGGTGCCACCTTCAGATGCCCGCCGACGTGATGCCGGGCGAGGTGGCCGATGTACGCCTTGCTCCGAAGCGCGAGGTCCATCCGCACGCCCGAGGCGACCAGCACCTGCTTGACGCCCGGCTCGTGCCGAGCGGCTTTCATCAACTCGATCAGCGGCCCGTGGTCGGTCGCCAGCAGCTTGCAGACCCGCGGATGGAGACAACTCAGCCGCCGGCACTTCCGCCGCACCTCGGGCCGAGAGCAGTTCATCCGGTACATGTTGGCCGTCGGACCGCCGAGGTTGCTGATCGTGCCCGTGAAGTCCCGGTCGCCGGCCATCCGCCGGATTTCCGCCAGGATCGACTCGCGGCCGCGGCTCTGGACGATTCGCCCCTCGTGGGCCGTGATCGAGCAGAACGCGCATCCGCCGAAGCAGCCGCGCATGATCTGGATCGAATCGCGAACCACCTCCAAGGCCGGGATTTTCTGCTCGCCGTAGCTCGGATGCGGCCGACGCGTGAACGGTAGATCGTACACGCGATCGATCTCGTCCGGTTCCAGCGGCATCGCCGGCGGGTTGACCACCACGGCCTCGGACCCATGAAACTGGACCAGCCGCCGGGCGTTGTAGGGATTGGTTTCAAGATGGGCAATCCGCGTCATCTCGGCAAACGCCCGCTTGTCGCGAGAGACCTCCTCGTAACTGGGCAGAACGATGGTGTCCTGCCAGGAGGGCGCCTTCTCGTCCGCCCCCGCGCTTGGGCGATTCTCGTGGCCGGCACTGCTGGACAAACCAGCAGTGGCACCCTCGTCAGCCACGCTTCGAGACAAGGTCGCCGCTTCCTTGGCCCCCAAGCGATACGCCACGCCGCGCAAGTCGTGCAGATTTTCGACCGACTCGCCACCATCCAGCCGCCGGACGATCTCCAGCAGCGTCCGTTCGCCCATGCCGAAGACCAATAGGTCGGGCTTGGCGTCCATCACGATCGAGCGGCGAACCTTGTCGCTCCAATAATCGTAATGAGCGATCCGCCGCAAGCTGGCCTCGACGCCGCCGGCGACGATCGGCACGCCCTTGTACGCCTCGCGTGCCCGCTGGCAGTACGCCAAGGTGGCCCGATCCGGCCGCCGGCCGATCGCTCCACCCGGGCTGTAGGCGTCGTCGTTGCGGACCTTCCGGTTGGCGGTGTAATGGTTGACCATCGAGTCCATGTTGCCCGCGCTGACGGCGAAGCAGATCCTCGGCCGGCCGAAAGTCTGCCACGGGCGGCAGGAGTGCCAATCCGGCTGGCCGAGGATGGCGACGCGATAACCGTGGGCGGCGAGCCAGCGGCCCAGGATGGCCATCGCGAAGCTGGGATGGTCGACGTAGGCATCGCCGGTTACGAAGACGACGTCGACGGCGTCCCAACCCCGCTCGGCGACCTCCTCGGGGGTCATCGGAAGGGGGCGGGCTTCGCTATTAGAGGGGGATTGAGTGAGCATCGAGGGGCGTTGGGCGGGGTTGTAGGGGTGACTTCAGTCGCCCCAGAATACGCTTGCGAGAACCTCAAGGTGTTGTGGTTGGTGAGAGGCGACTGAAGTCGCCTCCTACAGATTCTACGGGCCTGTAAATCTTTTTGTGTCAGGCTGAGAGTGTGGGATTAGGGAATTTGCATTGGCAAACGGCCTTCAAAGAGGATGGCGAAGTGGTTCAGTGCGGCTTTCCAGTTCCTGATCGGCATTGTCCACTTCTTCGAGGCTT
>JAPLNP010000186.1 GCA_026401055.1 Planctomycetia bacterium | reverse complement strand
CTCCGAGAACAAATCCGCGCCTGGTCAAACGATGTCAACAAAACTCAGCGTGGCGTCGATTGGCAGATGAAAATCAACGATGCCCGCTGTAAACTCAAGTCAGTCTATCCCAAAATTAAGCTGTGACAAAGCACTAGGTTCGTTCCTGGTGTCGGTGCGGCTGGACAACCACAAGGTGCGGGTCATCAGCTCCAGCCGCGGCGCTGGGCAACAGTCGCCGTTGGATGGGCTGGCCGTGCCTCCCTTGGTCTTCTTGCCGCTGGTGAAGGATCCCGCGCGGCACCGCCTCTTGTTCGTCGTCAGCTATCCGCTCTCGCACACCGGTTTGTGGGAGATCGACGCGCGGACGGAGCAGATCCGCCGGCTGACGGCCTCCGAGCACTACATCCACTGGATCAGCGGCAATCGATCGGATCGCGTTATCCTCGCCCTGGCCAACGCCGACTGCAGCCAGTGGCACGCCATCGAGTACGACCTCGCCCGCGACCGGCAGAAACTGATCTACTCCAGCACGAACACGGCCGCCGTCGATGGTTTGAAGCCCGGCGAGAAGACGATCCTGGCTCCCGGCTGGCTGGCGCAGCCACCTTACCTCCGCGTGGGCGAGGCCCTGTGGACGGGTTTGCCCTTCGGTCGCATCGAGCGCGGGCAGCCGGGCGGCAACGTCTTTCCGCCGTTGGAAGACAAACCGGAGCTGCTCCGCAATCTCTCGGGTCTGGAACATGAGTTCAATTGGCGAACCATGGAACCGCTCGAGGACGGGAGGATTCTCGTGAGCGACCGCCATGGCATCTGGCTGGTAACACCTTGAGAGAGGTTGGTCAACGTGCGCACGCACTCAGGTCGACGATGGTTCATTCTCGCGTGTTGGTTGGGGCTGGCGCTGCCGGCCGCGGCGGCCGAGCCGACACCGGCAACTCCGCCGAAGGCAGCCAGTCCGGCGCGTCCTCCAGAGACAGCGGACGAATACATTGCCCGGGCCTTCCGCCGCGTTGACACCTGGCAGTGGTCCGAGGCATTGGCCGACGCCAACGAGGCATTGAGGCTCCAGTCGGGGTCCGCGCGGGCGATGCTGGCCCGAGGGGCGGCGAATGTCGGCATCAACGCCGCCGCCGCGCTGCGCGACCTGGCCGAGGCGGAAAAGCGGGGCGAGAAGTCGGCGCGGCTGTACTGCGAACAAGGACTGGCCTACCTCGCTTTGAAGCGCCACGACAAGGCGTTGGAGGCGGCCGACCGGGCCCTCAAGGTCGACCCCAAGGAGCCTCGCGCCTACGGCCTCCGCGGGCAAGCCATTGCGTCGTCGAAGGGCCTGAGCGCCGCGATGGCGGACCTGAACCAAGCGGTCGATCTTGACCCCACGTCGGCCTACGGCTGGGGCGTGCGCGGCGAGGTCATGGCGGATTGGGACGCCAACCTTGGCCCGCCGCCTCCTGACATCGCTCGCTTGAAGCAGCTCAACCCGCACGTCCCCGACAGCAACCTCCCCGCGGGTATGGCCGTGCCCCACCTGCGCCGCGCCATCGAACTCGATCCCGACAATCCACGATACCACTATGACCGGGGAGTTGCCTACGACAGAGTGCTGGCTCATGCAAATGCGATGCGTGACCTGGACCGCGCGATAGCGCTCAATCCGGACTTCTTCCTCGCCTACTTCCAACGGATGCAACTGAGAGTCACCTTTCGCGACTTCAAAGCCGCCGACGCCGACGCGGTGCAGATGATCCGAATCGAACCGTCGAACTACGCCGGACACCACGCCCATGGCTGGTACTTGATCATGACGGGCAACGACGAGGAGGGACTGAAGGAAACGGACCTGGCCATCCAACTCGACCCGGAGCACGCCGTAAAGGACTACGTCGCCCGGGCCTTGGTCCGGTTGGAGCAGGCGAAACCCTCGGAGGTCGTTGCCGATACCACCAAGGCATTGGAGATCAACCCGCGCCAGACCGACGCGCATTACCTCCGGGCCCGCGCGTTCCTTCAACTCCACCAGTGGAAGAAAGCCATCGCCGACTATGACGTCATGATCCGGGTTTCGCCCAAGGTTCTCGATCATTGGACGGGGCGGGCCGAGGCCAAGATGCGTCTGAAGGACTACAAGGGCGCAATGGCGGATGATGATGAAGCGCTGAACGTGTCGCCCCAAAATCCAATCGCCCTCTTTCAGCGAGGGTGTTGCCGCATGGATCTCAAGGACTTCGACGCGGCGGCAGCCGACTTTCGCGATGCCCTCGCGCACGGCGTTGAGGACCACAAGTTTGAAGGGGATGCTCCCGGCGACGCCGCCGCGCATCGGCACCTGGGAGAGGTCTTCCACCGACAGCACAAGTGCGAGGAGGCCGTCGCCGAATTCGACCAGGCCTTGAGCATCTATCCCCGCGACACCTTCACCTTGGTGCTGCGCGGAGGCGCCAAACACGAGCTCCACGATTATCCGGGCGCCGTCGAGGATTTCACTCGCGCGATCGAGATTCACCCCAAGCACTACCGGGCTTATTCCGAGCGAGGATTCAGCAAGTACGAGTTGAAGGACTACCCCGGGGCGATCGCCGATTTCGATGCCGCCCTGAAAATCCGCCCGTCGTGCGCCAGTGCGTACGCGGGCCGCGGGATCGTGAGGCTCGCCCTGGGTGATTGCGAAGGGGCCTTGGCGGATCTGAACGCGGCGGCGCACCAGGCCCGCGCCGCGGCGGCCGACCTGGCCGATCCGGCTCAGACGCCCGCCCCCTTGGGCGTGGCGGAAGAAACGTCCGCCGGCGACGCGGACAACCCCTTCGCGTATTTGGCCGGCAGCGGGCAGGGCTCGCCCGCAGCCGCGCCCGCCGAGCCCGATCGCGGGCTGCTTTCCGATATCTACCACAATCGTGGCTTCGCGTACTATAAGATGGCTCAATTCGCCAATGCTATTAAGGAGTACGACCAGGCGTTCCGAATCTGGCCGCCAACCGAAAACGGCTTGATGACCCGGTCAAACGCCAAGGGGTGCCTTGGCGACTGGCCGGGACTCCTGGCCGACGCCAAGCAGGCGCTGGCCATCAACCCCAAGTGTGAGTGGGCCCGATATGACCTCGCGGTGTCCGCCTCGCTCGGCGGCGATTTTGCCGGCGCCCTGACCATCTTGAATCAGACCGTCCGGGACTATCCGGCCGCCGGCGCTCCGCGCCTCTACCGTGGCGTCCTACTCGATGCGCTGGACGAGTGGAAGCTCGCGCTGGCCGACTATCGCGAGATCCTCAAGGACACTGGCGACGGCAATACGTGGAACGCCGACCAGGCCGCCTTGGCCATCTGGACGATCCGCGGCCTTCGGGAAGAGCAGGCTGGGGCCGACGAGGACCTGCGTAAACACTTCGACGGCCGAAAGCCCGATCTCAAGGTGAACTGGTATGGCCGGTTGGCCGCCTTCCTCCTCGATCGGCAGGCCGACGAAGCCGCCCTCATCGGCGACGCACAATCCGTGGAGCCACCATCGTAGCGGCTTTGGCGTCAGGCGAGCGTTTATTGCTATATCAGTGTTCGCCGCCGCGTGGCCGGCGACGAATCCGGCGCCGTGGAGATGATGAGGAAGGCCGCGGCCACCAACGCGGTCACGGAGGCACAGTGGTACGAGAGTGAACTCCGGCTGCGGATCGCATCGGGCAAGATCCCCTCGCCGCGGCAGCCCGAGGCGGGCCACTGGCAAGACAACCTGCCCCGACCGCCCGAGAATGCCTCCGACAGGTAGGCAAGCCCCCCCGTCCGGCCTCCACCGGCACGCCCAACAAGTCCTCCAGGGCCGTGCCGCGATACCACGTGCTATCGAGGTGAAAAGAGTGTAGGATGAGTCGCAAGAAGGGCGGCCGGGGTGAAAACTCCTATGAGCCGTAGTTGTTCCTGAATGCCTGATAGCGGGTGGGTGTACACAAATCATGATTCGCTCCGTTTTTTCGGTCGTCGCCGTGAGTCTCTTGACCATCTTGCCCGCTTCCGCCGATGACGGCCTCTGGAATCGGTTTCGGGGACCCAACGGTAGTGGCATCAGCAATGCCAAGACCGTGCCGGTCCGGTGGACGGAGAAAGACTACAACTGGAAGATCGACCTCCCCGGTCCCGGCCACTCCTCGCCGGTGGTCTGGGAGAACCGGATCTTTGTCACCTGTGCCGACCCCGCGACGGCCCTTCGTACGTTGCTCTGCGTGGACGCACCGACGGGTCGTGCGCTTTGGAAGCACGAGGAGCCATCGAGGACCTACGACCAGCACCGAGACAACTGCTACGCGACGGCAACGCCGGCCGTGGATGCGGACGGCGTGGTCATCACCTGGACCACTCCCGAAGCCGTCATGCTGCTGGCACTGGACTTGCAGGGCGGCGAACTGTGGCGCCGTAACCTGGGGCCCCTTGTTTCGCTTCAAGGGAGCGGTTCCTCGCCAATCCTGTACCAAGGTTTGGTGGTGCTGGCAAATGACCAGGAGGACATGGAACGAAGCCCGGCCCGCAAGCCGGATGGGCCCAATCCGGTGGGCCGGAGCTTCGTGATCGCGGTCGACCGGAAGACTGGCGAGACTCGTTGGCAGACCGAAACCAAGACGTTCATGGCCGGTTACTCGACGCCCTGCGTCTACCAAGCCGAAGGTGGCCGCGCCGAGTTGATCTTCTCCACCACTGCCCACGGCATCATGGCGCTCGATCCGGCCACGGGGAAGATCAACTGGGAATTCGGAGAGCCGTTCCTGGATCGCGCCGTGATTTCGCCGGTCGTGGCGCCGGGCATGGTGATTGCCGGGCATGGGGCGGGGATCCGCGGGACGCGCTGCATCGCCGTTCGGCCGGGCTCGGCCCCAGAGGCCGTCGCCCCCACTTTGGCCTTCGAGCTGACCACGGCCATCCCCATGGTGCCCACGCCCTTGGTCAAGGATGGGCGGCTGTTTCTCTGGTGCGACGACGGCGTGGTGTCTTGCCTGCGCGTGGCCACTGGCGAAATGGTCTGGCGGGAGCGGGTCGACGGAGCGTACTTTGCGTCGCCCGTCTGGGTCAATGGCCATCTGTACAACGTGTCGAAGAAGGGAGAGGTCGTTGTCGTGGCCGCCGGGGACAAGTTCGAGGTTCTCCACCGCACTGCGCTCGGTGAGCCAAGCTATGCCACGCCCGCGGTGTCCGGTGGCGTGATGTACCTGCGGACCAGTTCTCGCCTCTTCTCGCTGGGCGGCCCGCGCTAGCGGCTTAGGGGTGATCGCTCTCGTGATACGGCAGGTACCGCTTCAGGAGGTGGAGGCCGTCGATGTCACGGACCGGGCCGGTCTTCCTCACCCCTTTCGTGCAAGATCTCTTCCCCACCACTCCTGGACAGAGTTCAAGAACTCGAGATCTCACCACTCCATCGTTCATGCGCCTCCGGCTCTTGTCCCGGCCCGTGGCCGTGTTCCTGTTGCGAGGCGCATCGGACGCATTTCGCCGCATAGGGGATAGCTTCCAGGCGGGACTCGGGGATC
>JAPLNP010000193.1 GCA_026401055.1 Planctomycetia bacterium | reverse complement strand
ACCACGAGTACGACTACGCCGACGGCCGCAATCCGATGGATTACGTCGGGCCGGTTCTGGAGGCGGTCGAGCGATGGCGGGAGCTTGCGGGCACGGTGACGCTTCGCATGGCGGATCGGCCGGAAGGCGTGTTGATTCTCCACGACACCCGGCCCGGGACCACGTTGTTTCAGCGGCGGCTGGTGGGCATCGAGCGTGCCGTTTATCATTTCTGCGACACGGCCCGGTCGCTGGCGGCGATCTTGCGGTTCATTGCCGAACATCCCGACGGCAAAGCGATCGACCCGGCGGCACTGCGGCCGACGCTCGATGAGTGGGTCGCGGTCCGGATCATGGCCCGGCTCGACGGTCGCTACGTGAGCCTGGCGCTGCCCGTGGTGGAAAAAGGGGATAAGTCCAATTATTAACCCGACGAATTATCGAATGGGGTCAGAGCTTGAATAGTGATTAGGCTCGTTCTATGCGGAAGGTCTGGGCATTTCCTAATCACTATTCAAGCTCTGACCCCATTCATCGTGCATCGTGCATCGTGTTTTCATCCTCATCCCCTTTCGGGCCCCGAATAATTGGACTTATCCCCTTTTTCTCCGACGTGAATCAGCGCCGCCTTGCGCTGCGTCGAGCGGTTGTAGGCTTTGACGGCCTCGGGCGTCGGCAGGGCCTCGCACTCGATGGCGCGCCGGCGGAGATAGACGCGAGCCGGCTCGGTCAATTCCACCCGGTCGGACGGACCCGTTCCGACAAATAGCACCTCCGGGCCGCCTTCGCACGGGCGGAGCAGATGCTCCGGAGTGATTCGCGGCCGAGCGTCCGACGTCTCGTCGAGCGGCACTTTCTGGCTCTTCGCCCTGCGGCCGACGGTGACGTAGAAGTCCCGGCCGAACGACTTCTCGCCGGCTTTGAACCGGCCCGACTTCGTGACAATGATCTCCGGATACGTCGGCGCCGCGGTCGATCCTTTCTTGAACGGATCATCGCCGATTTCGGTTCGCGCCAGTGCCACCGCGCCGAGCACGACCGCGTCGTCGCCCAGGGCCGACACGAGGACGTCGCCGCCCCGTCGGGCGCCGGGCAGGCAGTCCTCGCCGACGATCTTCTCCACGATCGGCATGATGAAGCCGCTGCACGCCTCGAGCATCCCGCCGCCCAGGACGATCACCGCGGGGTCGATCAGGTGGCGGACGGTCAAACAGGCGTAGCCGAGCACCTCCGCGGCATGACCGAGGACCTCGGTGACCAGCGGGTCGCCCAGTTCCAGCGCCTGGCGAAGCGTATTGCTTCGGATGACGCTAAGGCCGTCCGGCACCAACTCGGTCAACACCGTCTCGCGGCCGGCCGCCACCGCCTCGCGCAGATCCCGCTCGATGGCCGTCCGGCTGGCCAGGGCCTCGAAACACCCGCGGTTGCCGCAGCCGCACATCGGGCCATCGATCTGCATGACGATGTGGCCGATCTCGGCGGCCGACTCCCGGGCGCCCCGCCACAGGCGCGAGCCCTGGGCGAACCCGCCGCCGATGCCCGTCCCGACCAGGATTCCCACGACGCTATCCGCGCCCCGGGCGGCCCCGAGCCACTTCTCCCCCAGCGTGCCGAGGTTGCAGTCGTTGCCCAACACCACCGGCATTTTGAAGGTGCGTTCCAGCCGGGGACCGATGGGGACGCCGGAAAGCTCCATGTTGGGCGTCACGACGACTTGACCGTTGGCAGGATCGACGACGCCGGGGATGGCGATGCCGATCGCCGCCGGCTTCTGGGCGCCGGCCAGGGCGCCCTTGGCCAGCAGATCGCGGATGACGCCCTCGATGGCCTCGATCACGGGCTCGGGCCCCACGCCGCGCGGACTGGGACGCTTCTTTCGCGCGATCACCAGCCCGGACGCTTCGACCGCGGCGGCCTGAATGTTGGTCCCTCCGACGTCGACGGCGAGATAGAGGTTGCCTTTTCCGGCCACGTTGCTCTCCTTGCGTTTTGCCCGTTTCTCCTCCCGTGACGTATTACCGTAATGCCCTGCTCGCTTGGCTGCAAGTGCCCTCTGCCGTGAGCGCCGTCTTCATTGCGAAGCAATCGAAACCTGCCTAGTCTTCGTAGGTTACGCACAATTTCACGGACAAATAACCCCGTGGCAACATTTTTCTGACCATTTGCTCATCTTTTTCTAACACGGGGGCTGGTATACTAGCCCCAACCAAGCGACTTTTTGGAGTGCGGTGACTTATCACCGCTTTTTTGAGCGGCCCAGAAGGAGAGGACCATCGTTTTTCCGGTGGGCGTCCACACTGCCCGCTGAACGCAAATCCGACGCAAAAGCGGCGATGAATCGCCGCACTCCGAAAGAGGAGGGGTAGAATAATGAGCCTGTCCGTGCTGGTGGTCGAGGATGAAAACGACATCCGCGAACTGATCAGCTACAACCTGCTCAAGGAGGGGTTTGAGGTGGTTGGCGCGAGCACCGGAGAGGAGGCCCTCAAAGCGGCCAGGCGGGAGCCGCCGAGTCTGGTGTTGTTGGACCTGATGCTGCCGGGCGTGGACGGCCTGCACGTCTGCAAGACGCTCAAATCCGAGCCCCCCACCCAAAGCATCCCCATTATCATGCTCACCGCCAAGGGGGAAGAGGCCGACATCGTCCGCGGGCTGAACCTGGGCGCCGACGACTACGTCACCAAGCCGTTCAGCCCCCGGGTTCTGATCGCGCGGGTTCGCGCCGTGCTACGCCGCGCCGAGACGCCGCGCGAGCCGCCCGCCACCGACGAGACCGGCGACGTGCTGTGGACCCGCCGCCTGGTGATTCACATGGGCCGGCACGAGGTCTCGGTCGACGGCGAGCTGACCGAGGAACTCACTTCGACCGAGTTCCGCGTGCTGGTCTGCCTCGCCCGCAAACCCGGCTGGGTCTTCACCCGCCAACAGATCCTCGACGCCGTTCACGGCGACAACTACGCGATCACCGACCGCGCGGTCGACGTGCAGATCGTGGGCCTCCGCAGGAAGCTGGGGTCGGCGGGCGAGAGCATCCAAACGGTCCGCGGCGTCGGCTATCGGTTCAGGGAATAATCGATTCAGGGAACCGCGGATGCGTAACATACGACTCTTCTGGCGGCTCTTCTCCTCGTACTTGTGGATCACCGTCGTCGCGTTGGTCTTCGTTGCGTGGAGCGGATCGAGCGTCCTGCGGGATTTTTATCTCGACCAGGTCGCCCGGGAACTGGAAAACGGAGCCTACCTTTGCCGGCCCGAGGTGGCCTCGCTTCTGGCGAGCGACGACCTGGAGGCGATGGATCGGCTGTGCAAGAGCCTGGGCAAAGCGACCCAGACGCGGATCACCGTGATCCTGCCCTCCGGCAAGGTCGTCGGCGACACGGAAGAGGACCCGCGCCGGATGGACAACCATCGCGATCGGCCCGAGGTGGCCGAGGCTCTGGCGGGCGGCGTCGGCCGGGTCACTCGCACCAGCGACACGGTTCGCGAGGAATTGCTCTACGTCGCCGTTGGGCTTGAGCGACACGACGCGATTCCGGCCGTCGTCCGCCTGGCGGTTCCATTGACCGAAGTGAACCGGACGCTCCGGTCGGTCCGAGTGCATTTTCTCGTGGTCGGCGCGCTGGCGGCCGGATTCGTCGCCATCGTGAGCCTCTGGGTCTCCCGCCGCATCAGCCGCCCGCTGGAGCACCTCGAAACGGGCGCGCGGCGTCTGGCGGGCGGCGAGCTCGATCATCGCCTCGACACTTCCGACATCGCGGAAATCGCCGCCCTGGCCGACGCCATGAACCAGATGGCCGAACAATGGGCCGATCGCGTCCGAACCATCCTCCGCCAGCAAAACGAGCAGGCCGCCATGCTGTCGAGCATGGTCGAGGGCGTCCTGGCGGTGGACAACGCGGGCACGGTCATCACGCTCAACGAGAGCTGCGCCGCGCTCGTCGGAGCCGAGGCGGCCAAGGTCAAAGGCCGCAAGGTCCACGAGGTGATTCGCAAGCCGGATCTGCTCCGGTTCGTCGAGTCGGCGCTGTCGAGTCCTTCGCCGGTCGAAGGCGACCTTGAAATCGCCGGCGCGACGTCTCGCTGGCTGCACGCTTACGGCACGACGCTCGACGACGCCGAAGGCCGGCAGCTCGGCGCGTTGATTGTGTTTCACGACGTCACGCAACTGCGTCGCCTGGAGATGGTACGGCGCGATTTCGTCGCCAACGTTTCCCATGAACTGAGGACGCCGATCACCTCGATCAAGGGATTCGTCGAAACCTTGCTCGACGGGGCGTTGGACGACAAGGCCAGCGCGACGCGATTCCTCGAGATCATCCACCGCCAGGCCAATCGTCTCGACGCGATCATCGAGGACCTCCTGATGCTCTCCCGGCTGGAGAAAGCCGCCGACGAACCCGCCGAACCCTTTTCGCCCGACGCGGTGGCCGAGATGCTCCGCGCGGCGGTCGAGATGTGCCAGAATCGCGCGGCCGAGAACCGGATCAGCATCGAGGTGGCGTGCGAGGAAACGCTCACCGTGCCGATGAACGCGCAACTGCTCGAACAGGCAATCGTCAACCTTCTGGACAACGCGATCAAGTACAGCAGCCCGGGCGCGACGGTCCGCGTCGAGGCGGCGCGGGAGGCGGACGAGGTGGTCATTCGCGTCCGGGATCACGGTTGCGGGATCGAAAGCCGCTATTTGCCGCGACTCTTCGAGCGTTTCTATCGCGTCGATCGGGCGCGAAGCCGCGAGTTGGGGGGCACCGGCCTCGGCCTCGCCATCGTCAAGCACATCATCCTGGTCCACGGCGGCTCGGTCGACGTCGAGAGCACCGTCGGCCAAGGCAGCACCTTCACGATCCACCTGCCCGCCGCCAAGCTGACCAACTCCTAACCGGACGCTCATACTCTTCTAACACCCGACCCGTAGCATTTCAACGGGCGAAGGCTCAACGGCACGCCGAGCCGCTGCAAGGCAGACCGAGCCGCAACCGTGAGGGAGCGGCACGATTGGCGTGTTTCTTTGACACCGCTCCCTTACGGTCGCGGCTCGGCTTGTGGCTTCAACAACAGGGAGAGTTCTCATGAGACGCTTTATCGTGTTTCTGGTCTCGGCGGCCTTGGGGATGGTCAGCCCCGTGGCGATGGCGGCGGAAACGCGGATTGTGGTGGACGGCTCGACGACGGTCGGACCGATTGCCAAACAGTTCGCCCAGTATTACATGAGCAAGCACCCCGACGTGAACGTCACCGTCAGCGAGTCGGGCAGCGGCAACGGGGCCAAGAGCCTCGTCAACGGCACCTGCGACGCGGCCTCCATGTCGCGGTTCATGAAGGACAACGAGTTTCAGGCCGCGGTGGCCAAGGGCGTTATGCCCGTCGCCCACGTCGTGGCGGTCGACGGCCTGGCGGTTATCGTTCACCCGAGCAATCGCGTCAAGGACCTCTCGCTCGCGCAGTTCCGGGACATCTACGAGGGCAAGATCAAAAATTGGTCGGAGGTCGGCGGGCCGTCGCTCTCGATCGTCAAGGTCGGCCGCGACACCAACAGCGGAACCTACGAGACGTTCGAGAGCCTCGTGATGCAGGGCGCCCGGGTCTCCGGCGACACCGAGACGACCGGCAGCAACGGCGCCGTGCGCGCCCGGGTGCAGAGCACTCCGGCGTCCATCGGCTACGTGGGGCTTGGATTTGTCGACCGCACGGTCAAGCCGCTGGCCGTCAACGGGATCGTGCCGAACCGCGAGACGGTTGCCTCGGGCGTGTATCCGATCGCCCGGCCGCTGTTCCTGTTCACCAACGGCTATCCCAAGTTGGGCACGCCCCTGCACGGTTTCGTGACGCTCTATCTCAGCGAGAAGGGGCAAGAGATCATCGAGGCCATCGGGTTCGTCCCGGTGACGGACTATTGAGCAATGGTTTCCTCCGATCGACTGGTTCCCGCCGGGCGAAGCCTGCTTCTGAGCTATCGAGCCGACCGCATGAGGCGGCTCGGCTCCCTGGTCGGGCAGTCGATCTTGCTTCTGATCACGTCGAGCTCGATCCTTGCCGTCCTGTTCATCTTCTATTTCATCGGTCGCGACGCCATCCCCTTTTTCCAGGCCGAGGGATTCCGCGAATTCTTTACCAGTGCCGACTGGTATCCTTCGGGCGATCCTCCAGCCTACGGGGCGCTGGCCATCTTCTACGGGAGCGCGATGGTCACGGTCGGGGCGACTTTGGTGGCCGTGCCGCTGGGCGTTCTGGCCGCGCTGTGCCTGAGTGACATCCTGCCTTTCTCCATCCGCCAGATGGTCAAACCGGTGATCGAGATCCTGGCCGCGATTCCCTCGGTCGCGTTCGGATTCTTCGCCCTGGTCGTCTTCGCGCCACTCTTGCAGGAGCACGGCGGCCGGCTCCTGGCGTGGGTAGGCTGGCTCGTCGGCGGGCCGCTGGCCGTGCTGGGCGTCGTCGTCCTGAGCGACCTGGCGACCGCGGGCTTGCCGGAAAAGCTGCGCGCGGCGGGAAGGGGCGCCATCGGGCTGGTCCTGGCCGTCGTCGCATTCGTCGGCCTCGCGCGTCTGGGCGATTTCTTTCACGGACTCCAAATCGTCACCGGGGTCAATGCCCTGAACGCCTCGATCATCCTCGGGATCATGGCGCTGCCGACCGTGGTGAGCGTCTCCGAAGACGCATTGCAGGCCGTCGGGCGCGAACTGCGCGAGGGGAGCTACGCCTTGGGCGCCACCCGGGCCGAAACGCTCGTCCGCGTCGTGATTCCCGCCGCCGCCAGCGGCATCTCCGCGGCGGTGATCCTCGGCGTGATGCGCGCGGTCGGCGAGACGATGGTCGTGTGGATGGCCTCGGGCAACGCCGCCCACGTCCCCGAACCGTGGTACGACTTTCTCGCGTCGGTCCGGACGCTCACGGCCAACATCGCCGGCGACATGGGCGAGGCCGACCAGTCGTTGGGCTCTTCCCGCTACCACGTCCTGTTCGCCATGGCCCTGTGCCTCTTGGCCGTCTCCTTCGCGCTGAACATGCTCAGCGAATGGGCCGTCCACCGTTCGAGGAAGAAGATGCGGGGGCAATGACATGCGATTGGGTACCCGAAAACTGATCGACCGTGGAATGACCGCTCTGGGCATCGGCTCGATCGTGCTCCTGGCCGCCGCGCTGTTGGTGTTCCTGGCGCCGATCGTGGTCCGAGGGCTGGGGGCATTCGTCTTTCGCGGCACGATCGAGTATCGCCAGCTCACGCTCGAGAAATTCGGCCGCGGCGACGTCGACGCGGTCGAGGCCGAGCAGGCCGAAGCCGTCGAGGCCCGGCGTCCGGTCTACGAGATGCTTTCCGCGTACAAGAAGGAACTGGCCGACGGCCACGAGTCGCTCGACGAGGCAAAGAAGCAGTTTCGCGCCGACCGCAAGGAAATGCGACGGCACGAGGGGCTTGCCGACCAACAGCGCGCCGACGCTCAGGCCGAACTCGACCGCCGCGAGGCCGAACTGGACCGGCGCGGCGAGCAACTCGCCAAGCACGAGGCCTCGCTCGTGGAATTGGAGGAACTGATCCGTGAGTTGCTCGGTCCCGAACCGGGCCAAAGCGTGCCGGTCCTCTGGCGCGACCAGTACGGCCAGACGCGATGGGATCGGGCCCAAGTGAAGCTCGACCAGATCCTCAACGTCGAAACCTGGGTTGACCAGGACGACCCCGACCAGCCGCGCGTCCGCGTGCTCGTGCCGAGGGCCGACGCCTTCGAGGGCACTACCCTGGCGCCGCTGTTCCCGTACATCGAGAACAATGCCGAAGCGATGCTGCTCCCGCGTCTGACGTTCTACTGGCGATTCCTCACCGATACGTCCTTCGACGCCCATTTCTTCGGCGGCATCTGGCCCGAAATACTCGGCACGATCTATCTGACCCTCGGCGCGATGCTCTTCGCCGTGCCGATGGGCGTCGTCGCGGCGATCTACCTGGTCGAATACGCCCGGGAAGGGTTTCTCGTTCGCGTGCTGCGGACGTTCATCAACACGTTGGCCGGCGTGCCGAGCATCGTGTTCGGGTTGTTCGGGCTGGCGTTCTTCATCAGCACGATGCACGTTTCGCCGTCGAAAAGCGTATTGGCAGGGTCGATGACGCTCGCGATGTTGATCCTGCCGATGGTGATCCGCGCGTCGGAGGAGGCCATCCGCGCCGTGCCCGCCACGTACAAGGAAGCGGCCTTGAGCCTCGGGGCGAGCAAGTGGTGGGCCGTGCTGACGGTGATCCTGCCGGCGGCGTTGCCGGGGGTTCTGACGGGCATTGTCATCAGCATGGGCCGGGCGGCGGGCGAAACGGCCCCGATCATCTTCACCGCGGCGGTGAGCGTCGGCAAGCCGCTTTGGCCGTGGGAGGCCCTCTCGCAGCCCACGCCCGCGCTGCCCTGGAATATCTACAACCTTGCGACCGAGCACGAAGCGGTGGACGAGATCCGCCACGTGCAGTACGGAATGGTCCTCACTCTGGTGTTGCTGGTTCTGCTGCTGAACGCGGCGGCGATTGTGATGCGGGCGAGAATCTCGAAGAAGCTCAGAGCATGACCGAAAACACGTTGCACATCCCTGCCCGAAAGACCACGCTCCCCGACCGGAAGCCCGCCCCGGCCGCGCCGAGCCGCGTCCACGTCCGCGCCGAGGAGTTCTCGGTGTTCTACGGACAGAATGAGGCGGTTCGAAAGGTCTCGTTCGAAATCCCCGCCGGCCAGGTCACCGCCATCATCGGCCCCAGCGGCTGCGGCAAGAGCACGTTTCTCCGGGCGATCAATCGGATGAACGACCTGATCCCCGGCTGCCGCGCCGCCGGAAAGCTCCTCCTCGACGAGAACGACGTCTTCGGCCCCCGGATCGACGTGACGGCGTTGCGCCGCCGCGTGGGCATGGTCTTCCAGAAGCCCAATCCGTTCCCCAAGTCGGTCTTCGACAACGTGGCCTACGGCCCGAGAATTCACGGCGTCCGCGGTCGAACCCGGCTGATGGACGTCGTCCAGCGAAGTCTCAGAAAGGCCGCCCTTTGGGACGAAGTCAAGGACCGGCTGCCGCAGAACGCGCTGGGTCTGTCCGGCGGGCAACAGCAGCGGTTGTGCATCGCCCGGGCAATCGCCGTCGATCCGGAGATCCTGCTGATGGACGAGCCCACGTCGGCCCTGGACCCCCAGGCCACCTCGCGGATCGAGGATCTGATCGGGGAGCTTCGGGGGAATTACACGGTGATCGCCGTCACGCACAACATGCAGCAGGCGGCGCGGATTTCGGACTTCACCGCGTTTTTCTACGAAGGCGACCTGATCGACTTTGGACCCACGACCCAACTGTTCACCAACCCGCGCGAGAAGCGGACCGAGGATTACATAACCGGAAGATTCGGTTGAAAGGTAATGGGATGAAACGCTACGTCGCCGGGGCGATAATGGGTGGTTGTGTCAGAACACCACCTTTCACCCCGGGAGGTAGCCATGAATGCGCGTGCATGGGGCACTGGTGCCAGAATGTCTTCACCGTGACGCCTCGAGGGCGGAGGAAGGAAGTGGCGGCGGTGCTCAAGGCGATCCACGACCAGCGGGAGTGCATGGCCCGTGGACTGACGATGACATCCAAGCTACCTCCGCGGAGGGGCCGCCGAACATTGGACCGCCCGGGGGGTCATCTCGACGGGAAATCGGCGCACCGACTGGAAGATCGCGAGCCGCTTTGGTAACATGGGGAGGCTGTCTCGGCTCGGAGCGTATCCGAGCGGAGCCTATAGGGGAAATTCCGGCTCAAGAGGTTATGCCCATGAACAAAGCGAACCACACCACGCGTCGAGAGTTTCTGAAGAGGGCGAGCGCGGCGATTGCGGCGCCCTATGTGATCACAACCGGCGCATTGGGCGCCGACGGCCGCCCGAGCGCCAGCGAACGGATTGTGATGGGCGGCATCGGCATCGGCAACATGGGATCGGGCGATCTGGCGAACTTTCTCGGTCGGGCGGACGTTCAATATGCGGCCGTGTGCGACGTGCGGAAATCGATTCGCGAGGGCGCCGCAAACAACGTCAACAAGCATTACGGCAATAGCGACTGCAAGCTATACAACGATTTCCGCGAGCTGTTGGCCCGCAAAGATATCGACGCCGTGCACATCGCCACGCCCGATCACTGGCACGCCGTCATCATGGTTCACGCCTGCCGCAACGGCAAGGACGTCTATTGTCAGAAGCCCGAGTCGCTGACGATTCGGGAAGGGCGTCTGATGGTCGAGGCGGCGCGTCGCTACTCGCGGGTGGTCTCCGGCGGCAGTCAACGGGTGATGGACGACTACCGCTCCACGGTCGAGCCGTGCTGGAACGGCGACCTCGGCGCGATCAAGTCGATTAACGTCAACGTCGGTCCGCTGCCGATGGAGTGCAATTTGCCGGGCCAACCGGTGCCGCCCGACATCGACTGGGACATGTGGCTTGGCCCGGCGCCTTGGGGGCCCTATCATCCCTATCGCATGAGCGGCAGCTACGACATCAACGGGACCTGTTGGCGGTCGTGGCGCGACTACTCGGGCGGCGGCATGACCGATTGGGGCGCGCACCATTTCGGCGGCGCCACCTTCGCCGTGGACGTCAGAGAGCTGCAGCCCGCGGAAGTCGTCTATCACGCCGAGAAGGACGCCGCCTTCTTGACCTTCCGCTACGCGAACGGGATGCTGATCCACCACAACCATCCCGGGATGGAAAACATGCAGGTTGTCGGCACGCCGGGCGAGAAGCGGGAGCCCAAGTCCGTGCCCAGCTACAAGGGCCAGGGTGGAATCTACGGCGATTTCCTCCATTGCGTGAAGACGCGCCAAAGACCGTTCCGCGACATCGAGTTGGCGGTCAATACGGTGGTCGTGGCTCACCTGGGCAACATCGCCTACCAGTTGAAGCGCTCGCTCGCCTGGGATCAGGCCAAGCAGCAGTTTCCCGGCGACGAGGAAGCCAACCGTTTCGTCGATCGCGCCAAGCGAGAGCCGTGGCAACTGGGATAGACCTTCATCATGGACATCTGTCGCAGTCGGCACGCCCCGCGCGCCGACGACAAACTGGACTTGCCCCCTAACACAAGGAACTGAATATGCGATATCAAAAGAGCACGCGGTTGGCCCTCGCGGCACTGATAAGCCTTGGTGGCGCGATGGCGATTGCCGCCGACAAGGCCCCCGTCGACAAGGCCCCCGTCGACAAGGCCGCCGTCGACAAGGCATTCGAGACGTTGAAGACCTACGACTGGGGCGCGGATCGCAACCTGCTCAGTCCCATCGACGAAGCGGCCGTCGCCACCCGCGACGACGCTGCCGCCCGCAAGGACCTGGAAATCCGTTTGGCCGCCGTGTTGAAGACCGATGCGTCGCGCGACGCGAAAGCTTTCGTTTGCCGCAAGCTGATGGTGATCGGAACGGCCGAGTCCGTGCCGGTTTTGGCCGGCCTGTTGGCCGACAAGGACCTTTCGCACATGGCCCGGTATGCGTTGGAGCGGATTCCCGCTCCGGAAGCGGCGCAAGCCTTGCGCGATGCCCTACCGAAACTCAGCGGCGCGACGAAGATTGGCGCGATCGGATCGCTCGGCGCGCGTCGCGACGCGGCCAGCGTGCCGGCGTTGGCGGGGCTGCTCGGCGACGCCGACACGGCGGTTGCCCGCGCGGCCGCCCTTTCGTTGGGGGCGATTGGCGGAACCGAGGCTGCCAACGTCCTGGGCGACGCATCCAAGACGGTGCCTGAGGGCGTGAAAGAGGCGGTTGCCGACGCCTCGCTGATTTGCGCCGAGCGATTGCTGGCCGACGGCAAGAAGGCCGAGGCGGTGCTCCTCTATAAATCGCTGGACGGTGCAACTCAACCGAAGCTCATCCGTCTTGCGGCGATGCGCGGCCTGTTGACCACGACCGACGCCACGAGCGACGAACGAATCCAAATGATTGGCGGTCTATTGATCAACAGCGACCGCGACGTGGCCGCCCTGGGACTCCAACAGGTCCGCGAGTCGGCCAACGGCGCCGAGGCTACGAAACGCTTTACCGATCTCCTGCCGAAACTCGCGCCCGACGGCCAGGCCGGATTGCTCGATGCGTTGGCCGACCGGGGTGACAAGACGGCTCGGCCCGCCGTGGTGGCGATGCTGAAAAACGCCGATTCGCAGGTCCGCGCGGCGGTTATCCGAGCCTTGGGCTCGCTGGGCGATACGGCCGACGTCGCGACGTTGGTCGAGACGCTGGCAACCGGGGCCGATCCGGAAAAGGAGGCTGCCCAGGCCAGTCTCATCCGCTTGCAGGGACCGAGCGTCAATGCGGCCATCGTCGCGGAAATGAAGCGGGCCAAGCCCGAACTCCGCGCGCAATTGTTCGATTTGTTGGTGGCTCGCCGCGCGATGGACGCGATTCCCGCCATGCTGGAAGCGGCCGTGGACGAGGATGCGCGGGTTCGCCAAGCGGCACTGAACGGGCTGGGACGGCTGGCTGCTCCGGAGCACGTCTCCGGCATGGTCAAGGCCGTGCTGAAGTCGCCCGCCGGCTCGCAGCGCGAGATGGCCGAGAAGGCCGTGATGTTCGTCTGCGACCGGATCGGCGAGCCCGACCGGCGGGCGGACCCCGTATTGGCCGCTCTTGCCCAACAAGGCGAAGAAGAGAAGACCGCCCTCTTGCCTCTGGTCGGACGCATCGGGGGGCCGGCCGCGCTAAAAGTGGTCGAGGCGGCCTTGGCTGATCCGAATCCGCAGCGCCGCGAGGCGGGCGTCCGGGCGTTGTGCAACTGGCCCGACGCTTCGGTCGCCGCCAAGTTGACCGAGTTGACGCAGACAACCGCCGACGCCGGCCAGCGTGCTTCGGCCCTGCGGGCGCTGATGCGCGTTGCCGTCCTGAGCGACAATCGTCCGGACGCCGAGCGGCTCGATCTGCTCAAGAAGGCCATGAGTCTGGCCACCAATGACGAGGATCGGAACCTCGCGATCCAGCGGGCGAAAGCGATCCGGACCATGGAGTCGCTGCATTTCGTCTTGCCCTACTTGGACAAGCCGGAGAATGCCCAAGAGGCCTGTGCGACCATTGTCGAGCTAGCCCACCATCGCGAGCTTCGCGAGCCCAACAAGGCCGAGTTCGACAAGGCGCTCGATGCGGTGATCCGGCTGAGTAAGGATGCCGATCTGATCGATCGTGCCAAACGCTATAAGAAGGGGCAAACCTGAAGTATCGCAAGGGTTGCGACGTGCCGGACGTGCTTGTCGAATGGGTCCGAGCTGAAGTAGAATGGTTTCTGATTTGAAACCAAAGCGGCTTGCCGTTTTTCTCCCCTCCCATGCCGAAAAACAAACTGGCCCTGCACTGGAAGATTCTCCTCGGACTTCTGGTCGGAGCGACGCTGGGCATTATTGCGAATTTCCTGGCCGCAAGGTCGGTGATTTCCAGCGATCAACTTTCCTGGTGGGCTCTCAACGTCGCGGATCCCCTCGGCAAGGTGTTCTTGCGACTGATCTTCATGGTGAGCATGGCCATCATCCAGTTCGCCATGCTCTTGGCGCCCTTTGGCGTGGCATGTCTGGTTTTTTCCATGACCTCCCGGCTTGGATTCGCCCTGTTTCCGCCGCTCTTGGGTTTCATGGGCACGGTGCTCTTGGGTCTGACGCTGCAACTGTTCGTCGTCTATCCCGCGGTGCTGTGGTTTGTCGGCAAGCGGTCGCCGGTGGCTTTCTTCCGCGGCGTGTCCGACGCCATGTTCACCGCCTTGGGAACCTCCTCCTCGAATGCCACGCTGCCGACCGCCTTGCGGGTAGCCGACGAAGAACTCCACCTGCCCCGCGAGATTTCGCACTTCGTGCTCACCATCGGGGCCACCGGCAACCAAAACGGCACGGCGTTGTACGAAGGCGTGGTGGTCCTCTTCCTCGCCCAGGTCTTTGACGTGGAATTGAGCCTCGCCCAACAACTCACGGTGATGTTGATGAGCGTATTGGCCGGCGTGGGCACGGCGGGCGTGCCCGGCGGCTCCCTGCCGATGATCGTCGTCGTGATGCAATCGGTGGGCGTGCCCGCCGAAGGCATCGGCTTGATTCTCGGCGTGGACCGCCTGCTCGACATGTGCCGCACCGTGCTGAACGTAACCGGCGATTTGACGATCGCCGCGTGCGTTGCGCCGCGAACGTCCTCGAAGAGTCCATAGCCCCGCCGTGTGTGTTTCTCACACCCGGCCCAACGCGATCATTCCAGCTTCTGAGCGTAAGCGCGGAGGTTCGGACGGTCACGATACGCCGCGCAGCGGCGACCAGGAGTTCCCCACGATCCGCGGCGCCGGCACGGAGGACTACTTCTGCGGCCCAACACGCAGAGCCAGCGGCGTCTTGGGACTCATCGTCGCATTGGCGGCCGGGCGATACAGGGTAGCCGACGACTTCGGCGCCGGTCGCCGCGCCAGTTACGGCTCCGGTGAGCAACAACGCCAGGGCGATTGCACAACAGGTTCTCTTCATGGCTTGCCGCCTGGTAGGGATTGGCGAGGAAACGAGTGTCGCCTTTCGCTCCGCGAAAGTAGCGGTCTTTGGCCTTTCGCTGGAGCGAAAAGCCGCTACTTTCGCGGAGCGAAAGGCGACAATGCGACAGTTGTTGATCCACCGACCCTGGTGGTGCGTCTGGACGCACCTTGAATGGCGTAAATGGTCTGTGTATCGCGTTCTGACAACCGTGGCAGACCGTTGGTGCGGCGAAACGCATCGAAGTCCCTGGGCCGAAGGTCCTCCGTTTGTCCAGCCCAGGGCACCGCCCTGGGGACAGGACGCCGCGAGGCCGCGTGTCGGGCCAACGGCCCAAACGTTCCACGGCGAAACGGTTGGCCCGTTGGGCCGGACGGACGACGGGTATGTGCTCTCGGCCCCCAGGGCGTTGCCCTAATGGCACTTCCTGGGTTTCAAGTGGTTATCGTGAAACGTTTTCGGGCTTCAGCGCGGCGTTGCGTGAGAAGGGGGTAGTTCTTCTTGCGGCGTTTCTTTGCGCGGGGTTCGATGCGATTGGGGCGGTCGCCGAC
>JAPLNP010000397.1 GCA_026401055.1 Planctomycetia bacterium | reverse complement strand
TTACCGGCCCGCCACGCCCTTCGTTCCTCAGGGGCGTGCCACCCAACGCTGAGAGAGTGAACGCCTGCAACGGAGGAAAGCGTGTTACGGACCTTCTCGGCACTCCTCGTGGTGATCGGCTCCTTCGAGGCCCGTCCCCTGGCGGCCGCCGCGCCTCAGAGCGATCAACTCCATCGCATCAGCAATCGGGTGCTGCAACTGGGGATTGACGCGCGTGACGGCGCCTGTCGCGAACTCATCGACACACGGAGCGGATTCAACCATCTCTCGGCCCAAGAGAAGACCATCGCGCTGTGGCAGATCACGGTCCGCGACGGCGACACGGTAACGACGTTCGCGGCGGATGAAGGCGGGCCTCCTCGGGTCGATTCATTGCCGGGAGGCTTGCGCCTGGTTTGGGACAGAGCGGGTCCGGCGTTGTCGAAGCCGCTACGCGTGGAGGCGACCATCCGACTCGACGGCGAGGACGCCTCCCTGAGCCGCTGGGAGATCTCAGTCGAAAAGCCGGCGCAGGTTCTTCTGGAAAGCATCCAATTCCCCCGATTGACCGCGTTGGCCCCGCGCAAGAACGAGTATCTGGCCGTGCCCCAGTCGATGGGACTCGTTGCCGCGGACCCGAGGAAGCTCGTCGGCGGGCCCGATGGTCGCGGTCAGCGTCTCGATTGGCTCTACCCAGGCTTGTCGCTGCAATGCCTGGCCTACTACGAAGACGCGGGGCCCGGGTTTTATGCCGCATGTGATGACCCTCTGGCATACGTCAAGCGGTTTGCGGTCTGGGGCGACGTCGAACGCCGGATGCACTTCGAGATCGTCCACCTGCCCGAGCAGGAAGCGGCGAACCGCGAGCAGTATCAACTGCCCTACGCCGTCGTGCTCGGCACGTTTCGGGGCGATTGGACGACCGCGGCGGAACTGTACCGGGCCTCCGCCTCCGCCCGGGCCTTCGCCGAGCAAGGGCGGCTCGGTCGCGGGCTTGTTCCCGCGTGGGTTCGCGAGACGGGGCTCTGGGTCTGGAATCGGGGCCGTTCGCCGGGCGTCTTGCCGCCGGCCAGCCGGCTGCAGAAGCATCTCGGCGCGCCGGTGAGCGTCCTTTGGCACTGGTGGCACCACTGCGCCTATGACGACGGATTTCCCGAGTACTTCCCGCCGCGGGAAGGGACGGCGGCGTTTGGGGCCGCCATGGAGGCCGCGCATCACGACGGCGTCCACGCGATTGTGTACATGAACCAGCGACTCTGGGGAATGAACACCGGCAGTTGGACCGCCGAGGGGGCCGCCGCGTTTGTCGTCAAAAAGCCCGACGGCACCATCCCCGCGGAAGTCTACAACACGTTCACCAAGGCCCCTTGCGCGCCGATGTGCATGGGCACGACGTTCTGGCGCGACAAGTATGCCGGGATGGCCCAAACCGCGATCCGCGACCTGCGGGCCGACGGCATCTACATGGACCAGGCGTGCATGAACTTGCCGTGTTACGACGTCCGGCACGGCCATCCCCTTGGCCGGGGACGCTATTGGACCGAGGGATTCGGCCGGCTCGCCGACGATATCCGCCGTCGGAGCCCCGACGGGCGGCCGGCTGTCCTGGCCGGAGAGTTTTGCGGCGAGGCCTGGCTCTCCAGCCTGGATCTGATGCTGAATCTCGAGGTGAGCCAAGAGCGGTATCTGCCGTCCAGCCGCGACTGGGAAGTGATCCCTTTTTTCCAGGCCGTGTACCATGCCGGCGCGGTGACGTTCGGAAACTACTCGTCCCTGGTTCATCCGCCGTATGAGGAGCTATGGCCGCGGGAACACGCCCCCGCCGAGCAGCTCACGCCGCTGGACCGCGGGTTTGCCCGGCAGTTCTACCTGGAGCAAGCCCGCGCGTTCGTCTGGGGGCAGCAGCCGATGCTCGCCAATTTTCTGCCGGAGCAGTTGGACCAGCGACCGGAAGAGATCGATTACGTGACGCGGCTGGTCCGGACTCGCAAGCAGGCTCTGAAGTACCTCCTCGACGGCACGTGGCTTCGCCCGCCCGCCATTCAGGTTCCGCGATGCGACGTCGAATTCGCCCGGGTGTCGATTTACGCGCCGCTGGCGTCTTCGACGAAGTCCCATCCGACGGTGCTCGCGTCCGCGTGGCGTGCCCCGGACGGCGACGTGGCCCTGGCCTTGGCGAGCATCGCCGAGGAGCCGGTCGGGCTCAGCGTGCCGGTTGATCTCGACGGCTACGGCGTGCGCGAGCGACCGTGCATTTACCGCATCGACGAGACCGGGCGGCGCCGCCAAGACACCTTGGACTTCGGCAATCCGACACTACGGATCGAACTCCCTGCCCGCGCGGTTTGCCTTCTGGAGTTCCGCCGCGAATGATAAAAGCGGTAGGCGGTCGCGTGGCACGTCCCCGAGGTACGAAGGGCGTGGCTGAAACGCTGCCGAGACCCCCGAGCCGAGCCACGCCCGGAGCACGCCATGGAATCTCCGCGAGAAGACAACGACCTGCACGTCGTCACGGGGGCGTTCGGCTACTCGGGCAAGTACATCGCGCGGCGGTTGCTCAACGCGGGCCGCCGGGTGCGAACGCTGACCGGCTCGGGCCGCCGGTGCAACCCGTTCGGCGACGCGATCGAAGTCCACCCCTTCCACTTCGACCGGCCCGACGAACTCCTCCGGTCGCTCCGCGGGGCCGACGTGTTGTACAACACCTACTGGGTGCGGTTCAACCACAAGGACTTCCGTCACCGCCAGGCGGTCGAAAACACGCTGGTGCTGTTCGAGGCCGCCCGGGCCGCCGGCGTCCGCCGCATCGTACACGTCAGCATCACCAACCCTTCGGAAGATTCGCCGCTGGAGTACTTTCGCGGCAAAGCGAGTCTGGAACGGGCATTGATCCACTCGGGCATGTCGTACGCGATCCTCCGCCCGACCGTGCTCTTCGGCAAGGAGGACATCCTGATCAACAATATCGCCTGGTGCCTGCGCCGGTTTCCCGTCTTCGGCGTTTTCGGCGACGGGCAATACCGGCTGCAGCCGATCTACGTCGACGACCTGGCCCGGCTGGCCGTCGAACAAGGACGAGGATCGGACGACTGCATTATCGACGCCATCGGGCTGGAGACGTTCACCTATCGCGACCTGGTCGAGACGATCGGGCGGACGATTGGCTGTCCCAAGCCAATCGTCCGAGTGCCGCCGACGTTCGGCTACATGGTCGGCCGGATGCTCGGCGCGTGGCATCGCGACGTGATGATCACCCGCGAGGAGATCCGGGGACTGATGGCCGGCCTGCTGGCGGTGGATTCGCCGCCGGTCGGTCACACGCGATTGACCACGTGGGCCCGCCAGCACGCCGACGCGCTCGGCCGCCGCTACGCCAGCGAGTTGGCCCGGCGCGCGAACCGCGAGGGAGCCTACGAGCGGCTGTGAACCAACCACTTACCGCTCACGCTCCGAACTTGCCCAACCGGCCGGCGTTGGCCAGGGCCAGGGGCATCAGGTAGATCGCCTCGAACTGGCCCAGGCCGCCGGCCAGCGCGGCGCGTTCGCCGAAGCTGGCGCAGCCGTCGGGCCGGCAGTTGTCGGCCACCAGCAACGTCGGCACGGGGTGCCAACTGTGGCCGGCCATCTTCGCCGGCGTGCTGTGGTCGCCCGTGACGATCAACACCGACGGATTCAGGGCCACGACGCGCGGCACAATCGCGTCGAATTGCTCGATCATCCGAACTTTTTCGGCGAAATTACCGTCCTCGCCGCGACTGTCGGTGTACTTGAAATGGACGAAGAAGAAATCGTAATCGTTCCACGCCTTTTCCAACACGTCGATCTCCTCGGAAAGCGTCGC
>JAPLNP010000104.1 GCA_026401055.1 Planctomycetia bacterium | reverse complement strand
GTCCTTGCGGACGAGGATGCAGGGGCGCGCCCCCGAGAGCACCAGGTCGGTGAACCGCAAGCCGGCGATCTCCGCCCGCCGCAGCCCGCAGCAACACGAGAACCGAAAGACGAGCAAATTGAGGTGCATCGACGGGCTGCGCTTCTTGCGGCGCTTCAGGTGTTCGAGGATGCGCAGTACCTCGTTGAGGTTTAGGAATCGGGTAGCCGCCGACGTTGCCCTTACTGTAGATGGTTGTGTTCTCGCCGGGATAGATGATATGGGCACCTTCGTAGTCCATGCCCGGACACGTTTCCCCTCCGGCAACGTAAGGCGGGTCGATGGCGTCTTCGGTCCAGTACCAAGGAAGCGCAGAGTGTTTTTTCATGGGATAGCTACCTCCAGCTTGATGTTCCCATTGGGCAGTTTCCTCTCCGTCACCTGGTAGCCCTTGCGTCGGGCCTCCAGCTTGGCCTTCTCGACGGCGTAGGCCGCCAAGAAGCCGCCCATGCCGCTCTCGTGCGTGATCGTGCTGAGCCCGCCAGACTGCCAGGTGTCCCACAGCGGGACGAACCGGTTGCCCTTCTGGACCAGGCCGATCTCGTACTCGGCGCCGGGCACTTTGATTGCGAGGTCGCACTTGCCGTAATCCTCGACTTTGATGCCGAGGTCGGCCAACTGCTTCTCGAATTCCTTGTAGTCGACGACGGAGTAGCCGTACCACTTGAAGGTTTGCTTGTTCAGCACCTCCCAGCCCATCCGCTCGCAGGCCGCGCGGATGGCGGCGATGTCGCGGAGTTCGACCGCGACTGTTACTATGTGTGAAATGGTTCACGCTCCTTTCTAAGGGAAGGGGTTTGCGCGGTGCCGGTGCGGCACCAGCCACTTAAAAGTGCATGGCGTTTCGTTCGACATTAGTGGCCTTACCTTTTGGTCGTCGCAACTGCCTCACCTCATGTCGCATGGCGGCACACAGCATCGCCTTGACCTCAGAGTAGCCGTGGCATAATTCGAGGTTGACAGCCCCACCGTCTATCATTCTGGTCGCGGTCTTGAGAAGGCTAACCGTGGTGTTTTCAGCTAGCTCCTCGAAGCGGTCCAGAAACTCTCCGCGTGTCATGGTATTGGCTCCTTTCTGGCCTACAGCGGCCGAACGCAGCGCGTCAGGGTGACGCGTTGGGATGGGCTACTGGGCGGCGGTCGTGGCGTTGTAGTCTTCGATGGCCTGGTACAGTTTCCAGCAGTCCGAGTACCAGGGGTTGCCGTCGTCGTCTCGCGGGTACTCGTCATCGTCCGAAGGCAGTTCGGGGTGGTTCTCGCCGGAGTCGATCATGTTGTCCAGCAGTTCGCGGGCTGCCTCAATGACCGGCTTCTCATCGGGCTCGTACTCGTCCTCGGGATGCCCCATCCACGGGGGTGCGTCCGTTTGCTCGCATGAGACAACCGTAGAGTCCAAAAACTCGACGTTATCTCGCAGGCTGAATCCCAGGAACTCATAGTCCCCGTTTCCTCTCGCCTCTTCGGCCTCTTCCGGTGAATTGGCCTCGACCTCGTACACCTCACGGACCCAGACTGCCCGGTCCTCTTCGATTATGTAGCGTGGCATTGGTCTCTCCTGTTAGGCGGTCACGTTAGCCGAAAATCGTACCCCTTCAACTCGCTGATGTGCTGGCCGTTGCGCTCGATCACCGCGCCGAAGTAGAGGTCGACGGCCTTGCTCGATACCCGCTTCACCTCGGCAACGCTCAGCGTCAAGCCAAGTCGTCCCATTTGACCGGAACCACTCGGGGGCCAGGGGCTGCCAAACGACCACATCGGCCTTTGATACCCCGAAGCTGCCCACATCCTCCGCCTCTGGACGCGGGCTGTCAATCGTGGTCAGTCGAATGGGAAAACGGGCCGAGGGCACATCGGGACCATCCTTTCGCTTTCAAAGTATCGGAACTGTACAAGTGACCAGTTGTGGTTGGATCGCACTGCGGTACAATACCAAATTCTCTATACTTCCGACGTTCGCTTACAAAGAAGCGCCCCTATGCCCAATGTCGCCGCCATTTTGAAAGAAGAAATCCGCCGTTTGGCCAAGAAAGAAGTCAAGGCGGAGGTCAGTTCCACCAAACAAGCCGTGGCGAAACATCGGGGTGATATCACCACGCTGAAGCGGGCGTTGAGCCAACAAGAACGAGAAATCAAACGTCTCCAAAAACAGATTCAGCAGCAGGGCCAACCTTCAGTTGAAGAAGTACCGTTGGAGAATGCTCGTTTCTCGGGCCGGAGTGTGAAAGCCCAACGAACCCGATTGGGATTGTCGGCAGCCGACTATGGTAAGCTGGTCGGCGTTTCAGGGCTTACGGTCTACAAGTGGGAACACGGCAAGTCCCGTCCTCGCCAGGCCCAACTTGCAGCATTGGTGGCCGTGCGTGGCATTGGAAAGCGAGAGGGATTGGCCAAGTTGGCAGAGCTGAAGGGGGAGAAACAACGGAGCAGAGGTAGGCGATAAGATGACTTGCCATCGCAGGGACTCCTTTCGAATGGGACCGTCCTGAAGAACGCTCATTCAAACGTCCCTGCGATGTTTTCACTATACCAGTTTCCCATCCGGTTGCGATTCAATTCTGGCAGCGGGAAATCATGACTATCCCTGCATATTGTCGTGTTTCAGTCTTAGGAATCCTTGTGGCGTTGGCATTGGCAATTGCCTTGCCTGTTCATGCTCAGAATCCTTACGCACCGCAACCACAAACCTCGTTGCGGCTAATGCTGTCGATCACCTGGCACAAGGGCCCCAGTTTACCGCAGGGCTTTCAAGATAGCGGCGTCGGACTCGTCGACGGCATGCTAATCACGACGGGTGGCTTCTGCAGCGGCCAGGCCAACGTGCCGGGAAAGTCGGATAAGTATCCTCGCGGGTTTCTGAAGAAGACTTGGGCCTTGAACCTTCAATCGCCGCAAGATGGCTGGCAAAGCCTGCCCGATCTTCCCGCTACGGGCCGGCAAGGATTTGTCGCCGCCGCGGTCGACGGGCAGTTCTTCTGTTGGGGTGGGATTAGCTATACGGCTCCCTATACGTACCGGGAAGGCTACCGTTTGTCGAACCGGCAGGGCACGTGGCAGTGGAGCGGCGCGCCTGCCTTGCCGTGGCCCCTGTACTGTAGCGGATGCTGTGCCATCGGGTCGAAGATCTATGTCGTCGGTGGAGCAGAATACGACGGGAGTAAGGAGGGGAGATTCTATACCAACTCCAACCGCACAGGCGACGTGAAGCGGCTCGGCGCGCGGCTGCTGATGCTCGATACAAAGGACCTCGCCTCGGGCTGGAAGGAGCTTTCGCCGTGTCCGGGCACGCCGCGCTTCACGCCGGCAACGGCAGCCGCGGGTGGGAGAATCTACGTCATCGGCGGTGCTGTTGGCGACGACAACCCTGCCAAGTGCTACGCCACGGTGGTCGACAACTGGGCGTTCGACCCAGCGTCGGATCAGTGGTCGCGGTTGCGAGACCTGCCCGTCTCGACCGGCAACTTCCCTACCGGGCGCATCGTCTTTCGGGACCGGTACGTCGTGCTGGTCGGCGGCGCCCAGTATCCCAAGGTTGCCAATCTGGACGGCACGGTCCGCGACCCGTATGGCACGGCCTCGCACTTCCAGGGCAAGGGCTCTTACTTCAACGACGTTTTCGTGTACGATACGCAGACGGCCGAGTTTGGAATGGCCGACAAGTTGCCGCTGAACAATAACACACCGCTAACCGTGGTGGAGGGCGACAAAATCCATTTGCTCGGCGGCGAGACCGGCGGCGCGACGATCGAAGGCGAGGCGTTCGGCCACCACCCCGACCTCTATCTGGTCGGCACAATCCGTGAGATTCAACAATAGACCATGAACACCAGGAAGCTAAGCATTGTCTTGATCTTGTCGGTTGCGGCGACGTGCCGAGGAGTCGGGGTGTGTTGGTCCAGGTGCGCTGTGAAAGGTTTGTTGTTCCAGCGGGTGAAAGTCCTGTCCCGGCAAAGGTCGTCCCGGCCGGGTAGCTACCGGCCAGGACAAGGGCATCTCAGCGTTCGGAATCGCAGGGCGATGTGCCATCGATACTGCTTCTCACCGCGAGCATCTCGTCGAACTTCGCCGCCGCCTCTCGGCGCGATTGCCGGCGGCAATGTCACTCCAGGCGATTATTGAGAGCGGTGGGTGAGGGTGCAACGTGTGGCGCCAGGCTTTCTCCCACCCCCGGCGAGTGGTGAACACGGATCAAGTCGATGGAGAATAACCCATCCCGAAACAGAAATGACACGAGGCTGTATCATGACGTTTGGCAATCAGTGGAACCTAAGTCTGTGCATAGTTGTTGTCGCCGGTCTGTGCTTCAGTTGTGCGACCGAATCGCTAGCGCAGAACGAACCTCAACCAAGCCTCCGCGTCGACATGTCACAGAAGTACCCAGCGAGCGGTCCACCGGGTGGTGACACGCCGATCTTTCACCATACCAGACAAGGGCAACTCGTCATGATTAGGGGCCATCTTGACGGCACGTCCAACTCGCTGGTCAGCGATGATCAAGGCAGAACCTGGCACAAGTGGGATGCGTATAGCACTTGGCCTAAGATGGGCTACTCCGACATTGTGCGTCGGGGGAACGAACTGCTCGCCTTTGGTCACAATACGAACAGCGGTTACACGGGAACCTATCTCTGGCGGTCGAATGACGAAGGCCAAACCTGGAGCGGCGGCCACCGCCTGACGCCGGACAAGGATCCCTATGCGCCGATGAATCAGCGAGTGCTGCTGACCAGTCGCAGCCGGCTGATCGTGCCGGTTGAGCAATTGCTCGGGGTCGAGGGCCCCGGCCCCAATCAGAGTGGAACGGTCTACAGCGATGATGCCGGGCGATCGTGGAAGCGGAGTCCGATCTTCGGGCCTCCCCCGCCGTTGCCCGACCGGCCCGAGGGTTTTGGCGAGCCGGCCGTGGTGGAACTGAACGACGGTAAGCTGTGGATGGTCTTTCGCACGCGGTACGGCCATCTCTGGCAGGCATGGTCCACCGACGGTGGCGCGACCTGGGGTGCGCCCAGTGCGACAAAGTTGGTCTCGCCCTTGTCTGCGGTGAACGCCAAGCGAATCCCCGGTACGGACGCGGTGATCGTTATCTGGAACAATGCCAAGCCAGGCACGTCCACGGGGTTTGTCGCCAACGGCAGCCTCTATGGGCCACGGTCGCCGCTCGTCTTCGCCGTCAGTCGGGATAACTGCCAGACTTGGAGCCACCCGGTGATCATCGACCGAGGCACGGCCGCCTACCCGTCGATTTGCTTCCTTGAGAAAGAGATGTTCGTCTGCTACTGGGCAGACCCCGACCCCAACAAGGTCGTGTGGTGTAATCCCAACTCCCACCTGATCTTGGTCGCTTACGAGATCCAATCACTTTTCCATGCCACCTGAGCGAAGGGGAAGAATCGTGAACATGATCACACGCCGAGATGTACTGGGTGGTGGCACGGTCGCTGGTATAGGAACATGGGCAGCGGGCGTTCTTCGAACTGACGTTGGTGTTGCTCAGCAGTCGATCCTCAAGCTCGGTCGGTCGCGGCGGGTCCGCTGGGAGGATGTGCGGAAGTTGATTGAGGAGAGCACCGTGGGGGCGGAGGGTGGTGTGAACTGCCGACGGGGGACGGGAGGCGGCGACAACGGGCAAGCCACACTGAACCAAGAAACAGTCGATGGAGGCGCCGACTGTGCGCCGGGGCACGATACGGCCTTCGGCTTCCAAGGCCGACGCCTATTTCAACACCTCGTCCGGTGTCGGTCGATCACTTGGCCGGCGAGCTCGCCGGCAATCAAGAATCGACGGTCGCCAACCGGCAGAACGAACCGCCGGCCGGTTCGGGCTTCTCGTTTTCTCAACCACGGCGTCCGTTCCCACTTCAACAGCGCCCCCATCACGCCGCCCAATCCGCGCAAAGCGTCTCGGCTTGCTCCACGACGAGCTTGGTCGCCTCGGCTTGCAGATCGGGCGGGTAGCCGAATTGGCGGAGGATGCGACGTACCATGACGCGGATCTTGGCCCGGGCGCTTTCGCGGACGGTCCAGTCGATCGTGACGCTCTGGCGAACTTGCTTCACCAGCGCGCAGGCGATCACCTTCAACTGGTCGATGCCCATGACCTGGATGGCGCTGGCGTTTTGCGCCAGGGCGTCGTAGAAGGCCGTTTCGTCATCGGTCAGGCCGAGGTCTTCGCCCCGTTTGGCGGCCTGCCGCATTTCCTTGGCCAGCTTGATCAGTTCGTCGATGATTTCGTGGGTCGCGATCGCCCGATTTTGGTAGGCCAAGAGGGCCTTCTTGAGCATTTCCGAGAACACCCGCGATTGCACCACGTTTCGTTTCGAGCGGGTCTTGATTTCGTCGGTCAGCAGCTTGCGCAGCAGTTCCGCCGCGACGTTCTTGTGCTCCAGGTGGCGAACTTCCTCCAGGAATTCGTCGGAGAGGATCGAGATGTCGGGCTTCTTGAGGCCCGCGGCGGAAAAGATGTCGATCACCTCGTCGGAGGCCGAAACCGCCTTCGAGACCAACTGGCGGACCGCCGCGTCGAGTTCCTCTTTCGGTGTAGGTGGCCAGTGCCCGCTTCAATTGGTCGGCCAGGCCGAGGTAATCGACCACCAGTCCGCCGGGCTTGTCGCGAAACACGCGGTTGACTCGGGCGATCGCCTGCATCAGCCCGTGGCCCCGCATCGGCTTGTCGACGTACATCGTGTGCAAACAGGGGACGTCGAACCCGGTCAGCCACATATCGCGGACGATGACGATCCGGAACGGGTCCTTGGGGTCCTTGAACCGGTAGGCCAGTTGCCGGCGCCGGGGCTTGTTGCGGATGTGCGGCTGCCAGTCGAGCTTGTCCGACGCCGAGCCGGTCATCACGATCTTGATGCAGCCTTTCTCATCGTCGTCGTGCCAATCCGGGCGCAGCTTCACGATGGCGCCGTACAACTCGACGCAAATCCGCCGGCTCATGCAAACCACCATCGCCTTGCCGTCCATGGCCTCCAATCGCTTCTCAAAATGCTCGACGAGGTCCCGGGCAATCACGTCGATCCGTTTCGGGTCGCCGACCAATGCCTCCAGGGCCGCCCATTTCGTCTTGAGCCGGTCCTTGCGCGTCTCCTCTTCGTCTTCGGTAATCTCGTCGAATTCCTCGTCGATCGCGGGCAAGAGGTCTTCGTGGAGCGACAGTTTGGCAATCCGGCTCTCGTAGTAGATCGGCACCGTCGCCCCGTCGCGGACGGCCCGCTCGATGTCGTAGATGCTGATGTAGTCGCCGAACACCGCCCGGGTGTTCGCGTCGTGCTTCTCAATCGGCGTGCCCGTGAAGCCCATGAACGAGGCGTTGGGCAGGGCGTCACGCATGTTGCGGGCCAGGCCGTCGATCATGTCGTACTGGCTCCGGTGGGCCTCGTCGGCAATCACGACGATGTTGCGACGATCCGAGAGCATCGGCACCCGCCCGCCGCGCTCATCGGGCAAGAACTTCTGAATCGTCGTGAACACCACGCCGCCCGAGGCCACCTGCAACAACTGCCGCAAGTCGGCCACGCTCTCGGCCTGGACCGGCTCTTGCCGCAAGAGTTCGCTGCATCGGGCGAACTGCCCAAAAAGCTGGTCGTCGAGGTCGTTGCGGTCGGTCAGCAAGACCAGCGTCGGGTTTTTCATCGCCGGGTGAAGCATCACCTCGCCGGCGTAGAACAGCATCGTGAGACTCTTGCCCGAGCCCTGGGTGTGCCAGACCACGCCACACCGTTTGTCCCCGTTCGGCCCAGACGCCGCCAGGGTCTCGGCGATCGCCCGCCCCGTCGCGTGGAACTGGTGGTAGCCGGCCACGATCTTGGCGACCCGGTCGTGGTTCTTGTCGTGCTCGAACGCGATGAAGTCCCGGACCAGCGTCAAAAACCGCCGCTTCTCAAAACCGCCGCGGACGAGCACCTCCAATTCCAGGATCGACTTCGGGGCTTCCGACTCACCGTCGATGGTCCGCCACGGCTTGAACCATTCTTCGCTGGCCGTCAGGGAGCCGATCCGGGCTTGCAGACCGTCGGAGACAATCAAGAGTTCGGTGTACGTAAAGAGCGCGGGAATCTGCTCCCGGTAGGTCTGCAATTGGTTGAACGCCGTCCAGATGGTCGCGTTCTCGTCGGCCGGGTTCTTGAGTTCGATCACCGCCAGCGGAATCCCGTTGACGAACACCACCACGTCGGGTCGCCGGTTGTGCCGGCCCTCGATCACCGTGAACTGATTGACCACCAGCCAGTCGTTGTTTTCCGGGTTGTCGTGGTCCACGAGCCAAACCTGGTCGCCCGCGATGTCCCCGTCCTCGCGGCGGTACTCGACGGCGACGCCTTCGCGGAGCATCTTGTGCAGTGCGCGGTTATTGGCCAGGAGCGTCGGGCAGTCCGGCCGCAGAACCTTCCGCAAGGCCTCGTCCCGGGCTTCCTGGGGAACCGTCGGATTGAGCCGGTCGATCGCATCCCGCAACCGCCCGACAAGCACGACGTCCGAAAACGACTCCCGCTCAGCGTTCGGCCCCTCGGGCGCGATGTCCTCCCCATGAGCCACGGCGTAGCCCACTTCCTCAAACCAGGAGAGGGCGGCGTCTTCGACGGTGGATTCGTTGAACGACATGTTTCAGCGGCCAAAATTCAGGCGTTGCGAACTTCGCCTCTTCCCATCGGCCCTCACGTCGCAGTCGCTCGGTCAGTTCGATCTTGGATTCAGTCACGACAACGGCTCCTTACCTATATACCCCAGCCAGAAACGTACCTACCGTCTCTACGCGAAGCACCCCCGGGGGGTGTGGTTCAATTTCCGGCGACTCCCGGGGCCGCATGACGGGCGTGCCGCTCGGACCGCCGGGGTCGGACCTCGGCGGCGCCGTGTCCGAGCCTTGTCGTCCCGCGCCCGTCCGCTGGCATCGATTCTGGCGCGGGAATCCGTCGTTTGTTCGACGCTTGCGGAGCGCCGGACACCCCTGGACGACATGGGAGCCATCCCAGGCCATGGACGCGACGACACGCGGCATTACGAGCCCCTTCCTTCATCCTGGTCCCCGGCCAGCATCGCGGCAAGCCGTGCCCGGTCAGCCGGCGAGAGCTTCGCCAGAGCCGCGGCGAGCTTGGCCAGGGCGTCGCCCTGGTATGCGTCAGGCGTGCCATCGTTTGCGTTTTCGGCCTTGCTGGTACAAGCACAGGTACAAGCGGCCGGCGGCGGCGTAAGTGCTTGCGAATTGGGCACTTCCGTTGTCGAGCTTGCATCCTCACACGGTGGAAGTCGCTGGTTTGAGTCCAGTGCCGCCCATTCCAAAGACCCGTTGACAGCCGTTGTCAGCGGGTCTTTTCTATGACAGATAGGCAGGCGGTGAACTTGGCCGGCTTGCCGGGTTCCGGGGCATGGGTGGTTCGCCGGATTCCCTCTGGGAATTTGGAACGAAACCTTGCCGGTTGTCGTCTATCCGGGTGACGTGTCGCGTGGCGAGTGCGGCCACGCCCATGCGCGCGACACCACTCTAGAATGGCGTAGCTTTCCCTCAGTGAGGTTAGCTGCCGTGGTTCTCCCCATTCCGATCTCTAGGAGGAGTCGTCTCATGCGATCCGCTCGATACGCGGTGGCATTGCTCGTGTGGGCGTTTGCGGCATCGTGGTGGGGACCGCTCCCGGGACGTCTTCCCGCCGCGGAACCCGGCGTCGAGGAGGCCCCGTTGGTGGACGAGAAAATCCGGGATCTGATGCAGGATGGGGACTATGCCGCGGCGATCGCGGCCATGGACCAGGCCGCCCAAGCGGCCGGGGCGCCGCGGGACTACCTCGGCTATCTCAATGGGCGGGCACTGTTGCTCGAGAAGAAGTACGACGAGGCCGTGGCGACGTTCGACGGGCTGGAGAAGCAGTTCCCCCAGAGCCCTTGGGTCCGCCGAGCGCGGTTCGGCAAGGCGGTGGCGCTCGCCCGAAAAGGGGATTTCCGCGGCGCCGAGCAGATATATCGGGCCGAGGCGGTGTACCTGCTCTCGCTGGATCGCAAGCAGGAGATCGCCGCGATCTACCTGGAGTTTGCCGACAGCTACTTCAAGCCGCCGAAGGAGGAGCAGAAGCCGGACTACCAGAAATCGCTCGATTTCTACACGAAGGCGTTGGAGGTGGGGCCGAAACCCGAGAAGCAGGCCGAAATCGAGTTGCTCGTGGCCCGATGCCGGCAGGAACTCGGCAAGCTGGACGAGGCCGTCAAGCTCTACGACGCCTTCGCCCAGAATCACCCCGACAACAAGCTGGACATCGAGGCGCGGTTCCGGCTGGGCGAGTGCCTTCTGGCTCAGGGCAAGCTGAAGGAAGCCCGACGCGCCTGGCAGGATCTCTTGGCCAAGTATCCCGACGACCCCTCCGAGCGGATTGCCGGGGCGACGTTCGGCCTGTCGCGGACTTGGCGGATTCCCGAGCCGGGCAGCGACGAGGAACTCAGTCTCGGCGTGGCGGCACTCGAGGCGTTCTTAAAACGGTTTCCGGCGGACAAGCTCTCGGGCGAGGCCCACCTGGACGTCGCCCGGAGCTACCTGCACCGTGGCCGCCACGAAGACGCCGTGGTCAGTCTGAAGCGATTTCTCTCGGACGAGAAGTATCGGGATCGGGAGGAGGTGCCGGACGCCCGGCACCTGCTGGGCCGCTCCTACCAACTGCAGAAGAAGTTCACCGAAGCGCTGGCGACCTGGAGGGAGTATCTCGCGAACCATCCCGCCCACAAGGCGTGGAGCGAAGTGCAGCAGGAGATCATCAACACCGAGTATCTGATGGGTCAGGAGGAATTCGACGCCAAGCGGTATGACGCCGCCGGGAAGCTCTTCCGTGAGTTTCTGGCCAAAAATCCCCTGGACGCCCGCGGTCCGCGAATCCTGCTGTTGTTCGGCCGGATGGACGCCGCACGGAAGAAGCCCGACGAGGCGATCGCGGACTACCGGCGGCTGGTCTCGAAGTACCCCGGCACGGACGAGGCCTCGGACGCGCAATTCTCCATCGGGGTCATCCTCGATGAACAGGGCCGGCTGGAAGAGGCACTCGAAGAATACCGCAAGGTCACCTGGGGGAGTCGCGTCGCCCAGGCCAACCAGGCGGTCGCCCGGCTCACGGCCAAGAGCCTCTCGATCGTGACCGAGCGGGTGTTCCGCTCCGACGAGAAACCCGGGCTGAAGTTGACCACCCGCAACATCGAGAAGGTCACGGTCCGGGCCTACAAGATCGACCTGGAGACGTACTTCCGCAAGATGCACCTGGCCCGGGGCGTCGAGCAGTTGGACACGGCCCTGATCAATCCCGACGTCACGCTGGAGTTCACCGTGCCCGGTTACGCGAAGTGCCGCGAGATCGAGAGTTCGGTCGAGGTTTCGCTGCCGGGCGGCCTTAAGTCGGGGGCCATGGCGGTCACCGTCAGCAGCCCGACACTCGAGGCCACGACGATGTTGCTGCAAAGCGATCTGGACGTGATCGTCAAGAGTTCGCGCGGCGAGGTGTTCGTGTTCGCCCAGAACATGCTCACGGGCAAGCCGTGGCCGGGCGCGACCCTCCTGATCTCCGACGGCAAAAACGTGTTTGCCGAAGCGGCCACCGGCAAGGACGGCGTATTCCAAAAGAGTTGCGAGGAACTCAAGGCCGCCGGCGACGTCCGCGTCTTTGCCATGGCGGGCGGGCACGTGGCCTCGAACGTGATCGGCCTGCAAGGCATCGGCGTCGCGCAAGGACTGTCCGACAAGGGGTACCTCTACACGGACCGGCCGGCGTATCGCGCCGGACAGATCGTCCACGTCCGCGGCTGCCTGCGACGCGCGCTGGACGACGCCTACACGATCGAAGAGAACAAGGAGTACACGCTGGAAGTCTTCGACGGTCGCAACCGCCTCGTGCGGCAGCAGGATGTAAAACTCGGCAAGTTCGGGAGCTTTCACGCCTACCTCGTGCTCCCGCCGACCAGCCCACAAGGCGAGTACCGCGTGCTGGTGCGCGACCGCGATCAGAAGACCTACCAGGGCACGTTCCAGGTACACGAGTACCAGTTGGAGCCGGTGCGGCTGGTGGTCGACACGCCGCGGAGGGTCTATTACCGGGGCGAGGAGATCGAGGGCACGCTTCGCGCGGAGTACTACTACGGAGCGCCGCTGGCCAACGCGGAAATCCGCTATCAGTTGGCCGACGACCGCCTGCACACGGCCCGGACGGACGCCAAGGGAGAGGTGAAGTTCAAGCTTCCCACGCGCGAATTCGCGGAAACGCAGGTCCTCCCGCTGGTGATCGCCCTGCCCGAGCGAAACGTGCAATCCGGTTTCAACTTCCTCCTGGCCTGCCAGGGTTTCTCGATCGAGTTGGGCACCCCGCGGCCGGTCTACCTGGCCGGCGAGACCTTCGAGGTGACGGTCACCACCCGAGACGCCGAGGGCAAGCCGGTCGGGCAGAAGCTGGCTCTGAAGGTGTTCGAGCAGACCACCGTGGAAGGGAAGGTCGGCGAGCGGCTCGTCGCGACGCACCCGATCGAGTCGGACGCGGCCGGCGGCGCCGCCCGAGGGACCCTCAAGCTCGAAGCGGGCGGGAAGTATTTGCTTCGGGCCGAGGGCGCCGACCGGTTCGGCAATCCGATCTCGCGGCAGTGCGCCGTGCGGATTTCCGACGACAAAGACGAGACCCGGCTGCGGATCCTGGCCGACACGCACACGTACAAGGTCGGGGACACGGCCAAGGTGACTTTGCACTGGCGCGAGCAGCCGGCGCTGGCCCTGGTCACGTTCCAGGGCGCCCGGGTGCTGGACTATAAGCTCCTGGCGTTGAGCCCAGGGGACAACAAGCTGGAGATTCCCGTGGCGGCGAAGCTGGCGCCCAATTTTGACCTGGCCGTGGCGGTTATGACCGACGTGCGGACGGAGCCGAAGGAGAAAGGCAAGACGGTCCGGCGATTTCACGAGGCTTCGAGCCCCTTCGCGGTCGAGCGCGACCTTCGCGTGGCCGTCGCGGCGAAACGCCACGGCGCGGGCGAGGGTCCGATCCGCCCGGGCGAGGAGGTGGAAGTGACCGTGACGACGACCAATCCGCAAGGCAAGCCGGTCTCGGCGGAGGTGGGACTGGCCATGGTCGAGCAGTCGCTCTTGGGGCGGTTCCCCTCGGCGCTCGCGCCGATCGGAGAATTCTTCCGCGGCCAGCGGCGCGAGGCGGCGGTGCGGACCACGTCGAGCATTGTCTTCGCCTACAAGCCGAAGACCAAGGCGATCGACCCGCTGTTGTTGGCCGAGCGCGACCGGTTGGAAATCGCCGCCGAGGAGGAAATCAGCCGCTTGGCCGCGTTGCCGGCGGCTACCGCGGCGCCCGCGCTGCCCGAGACGCTCAATGCGCCGGCGCCGCCGGCCGCGCCCACCGATCGCAGCGCCGGCGGCGTGGTGTTCCGGGGGGGTGCGGTGAACGTCCGCGCCGGGGGACAACCGGCGGCCAACGCCGAAGGCCAGTTGGGCTTCAGCACCCTGCGCTCAGCCCAGCTTGGCGCTGCGCAATCCGGCAAAGAAGCGGGCGACAAGAAGGCGGCCCCGAAGGACGGCGCCGCCCGGGTGGCCGCCCGATGGGGTTTGGAAGCCGAGGGGAAGACCCTCGCTCGCCTGGAGCGGTTGGAGGATCTCGACGTCCTCGTCGTCAAGGGCCAACGCGGTGACGTCGAGCGGTATTTCAATGACGCAGCCGCGCTCGGGCAAAGCCAGGTCGTCGCGATGGACAAGTCTGGGAGCATGCGCAACTTGAGTCTCCTGGCGGACGGCCGATGGGATGTCCAGGCGGCCCAGAAGACGATCGCCGGACTCGCCGCGGCCGACGCCGTGCTTCTGCCCAACCTCGGCCCACAGGAAACCGGCTACTGGAACCCCTCGATCGTGACCAACGAACAGGGCCAGGCGACGGTCACCTTCGCCATGCCCGATCGGTCGACGGCTTGGAAGCTTCTGGCCAAGGGGATCACCACCGACACCCTGGCCGGCGAAGCGACCGCCGAGTTGACTGTCAAGAAGGACCTGTTCGGGCTGTTGAAGCTGCCGCTGGCGTTCACCGACGGCGACGACGCGCGGATTCAGGCATCGATCCACAACGACGTGCTGGTTGCGGGCCAGATCGAGGTCACGCTCAAGACGACCATTGCCGGGCGGAGCGTCGAGGAGAAGAAAACCATCAACGTGAAGACCAAGGGAATTGAAGAGGTCGTCTTCCCCGTCAAGCTCGATCGGCCCGAGGCCAAGGCCGACGAGAAGCCGGAACCCGAGACGAACGTTGTGCTGGAACTGACGGTCGTCGCGGGCGAGAAGCGAGACGTGCTGCGCCAGACGGTCCCGCTGATGCCCTTCGGCATGCCCGTCTACGCCACCGCGGCCGGCGCGGCCAGCAGCGACGCGACCGCGTGGATCGAGTCGCCCGCGGGCATGTCGCCTCGGGCGCCGAGCCTGCGGATTCTCATTGGCCCGACGGTCGAGCAGAGCCTGATGGACGTCGTCCTGGGACCTGCCCCGCCGTGCCAGATGGCGAGCCGGCAAATTGCCTCGGGCATGGAGTCGGCCACCAGCGACCTCATGGCCGCGCTGGGGTTGCAGAAGCTTCTCGGCGGCAGCCAGGCCACGGGCAGCCCGAACGCCCAGGCCCTGGACGGCCGGATCCGCTCCACCATTGGGCTGCTCGTCTCCGCTCAGGGCGATGACGGCGCGTGGAGTTGGACCGGCTGCGGCGGCGGGGGCAATCGCTACAGTTCCGCCCGGGCCGTCTGGGCATTGAGCCTGGCCAAGAAGGCCGGTTACACCGTGCCCGACGATACCTTCAACAAGGCGCTGGGCTATCTCCAAAACCAACTCACCGCCACCGCCAACGAGGACTACGAGAGCAAGGCCATTCTGCTGCACGCTTTGTCGGTGGCGGGGCAGGGAGACTTTGCCCTGGCCAATCGGCTTCATCGCAACCGGCCCGCGCTCTCCACGGCCGCCCTGGCGCACCTGGTGCTGGCCCTGGTCGAGATGGACCGCAAGCCGATGGCCGGCGAGCTCTTGGACTTGTTGGCCAAACGGGACTTCGACAATCTCGCCTCGCGGTGGAAGGCCCAGACCGCAAGCCTGCCCTGGAACAACTCCTCCACCGAACTCCGCGCCTTGTACGCGCTGGCCATCCAGGCGGTCGCGCCGACCGACCCGAAGACCAAGGATCTGGTCGAATGGCTCTTGGCCCATCGGACGGGCAACCG
>JAPLNP010000004.1 GCA_026401055.1 Planctomycetia bacterium | reverse complement strand
GGCGGCCGGCGCGGAATCGTCGGGAGGATCGTCAAAATCTATCTGCATCTCCGGGTACCGGTATCGGCACATCGACGCGAAGATGGGCCAGAGATAGGTGTAGTCGCGCACACGGCCGCTTCGCCGGGCATGCACTCTTCGGACCACTTCGGCGTCGAACCCGCAACTGACCATCAGCAAAAAAAGCCGACCGTTGGCCTTGCCGGCGTCCAGACGCACGGTACGGCCGGCGACGATCGTCTCGCATATTCCTTCGGCGGTGGTCGCCATGGCAAGGTATCGGGCGACGAGGTTCTTGTTGCCGGCCGAAAGCATCGTCATGGGCACCCCCTCGGCCGTCCGGTTGGCCAATTCCGCCGCCGTTCCGTCACCACCGACGCCGACCAGGGCACGGAGCTTGCCTTGGCGATGGCGGCTGTTGGCCCGTTGGGCAACCTCATCCAAATCGGTGAGCGTTTCCACCCGAAGGCCGCAGTCCTCGAGCAATTGGGCCAGTCGCTGGGCACATTGGGTAGTATGCTCCGCCCCCGTTTTGGGGTTGAGAGAGATGAGGACCTCGGTGGCCTCGATCGGCACTTGCCCATGGTGGCGCATGATAGGGAATCCCAACACCATACGACCCAACTATAAGAATCGTTCGTTCGCAACGCCAGGCCCTCAATTCGGGTTAATTGTGGTACTGAATCACTGCATCTGCAGCGAAACGATACAGGTCGGTCTCCGGAGTGTCCGCAGCGAACGGGATGGGACGGGAATCGGCGACAGATCCATAACTTGTTTATAGAACGGCACTTATGGCATTCCTCGGGATTTCGTCGCCACGTGACGTGTCGGTGGCACGCAAGATGCACGATAGGGGCGGCAGATGACCGAAAAGGTCACAACTTAACGAACTGGCCCGTGGGGCCTCTGACGCATTTTCGCCTGGCGGTTACCTTGCCCTTGCTGCCCGGTTTGGCCACTGTGGTTGGTGGCTCGTCAGAGGCCCCCATTTTTTTCTTGACCGTAAGGTAGACTTTCCACGGGTGGTCTTGGACGCCCAAGACCCGAAACGCTCGCGTGATTCCGGGGAAGTCAACATGGCTGGGGATGCACCCAAGGGTGACAAGGCCGCGAACCAACGACTGGACGCCGCGCCGGTGGAGGAGCACGAGGCGACGGAGGCTCGGTCGAAAGCCGGGGGCTCCACTGCCCCAGGGAGGGGTTTCAAACGCTTCCTGACGGTCAAGGTGCTGGTGATCCTGGTCGTCGTGTCCCTCGTTACGCACGGCGTCGGATTCGCCTGGTCGCATCTTCTTGCCAGCCGGGACCCTTCGCCCGAAGAGCGGACGGAGATCAGCCTCGGCTTGTATCGCTTCACCGCGGACCCTTCCGAACGCGGTAACGTTGACGCCGCGGAATTCTCACTCTACATCGCGTTGATCGAGGAAGTGGATCGACCATCGCGGCAGGCGTTGGCCCGGCGTCAGAATCGGGTGAAACAGGACGTCGAGGAACTCTTGCGGCAGGCCCACGGCGGGGATTTCGAAGACCCCTCGCTGGGCGAGCTCAAGCGTCAGCTTCAGGAGCGGATCAACGAGACGTTGGGCCTCAGGGCGATCGCCGACGTGATCATCACGGACCTGGAGATCCACCACAAGGACCGCCCGGCAAAGCCGACAGTCGAGACGGCCGGCTCGGTCCACTGGGTGGAGAAGCCGTCGAGCTAAGTGGATTGTTCGGGAGCGAAAACCGTGCCGACCGGGTGGTTCCACTGGTGCCGCGCTGTATGATGATGCCGTGGCGACTGCGAGGCCCGACCTGAGGGAATGGAGACGGAACGCAGACCGATATGTCTCCGTACAGAAGGCGATTGCACTTTGCCAGCAGGTCAGCCGCAACGACGCCCGATTTCCCCCAGACTTCATGTTTCGGCTGAGCCAGGAGGAGGCCGAAGCGTTGGTATCACAAAAGGTGATACCTTCCGGGCGCAGCCTTGGTGGCGTCGTCTGTCAGCGTGACCGTTCGATCCGGGAACAAAGGCACCATCAAAATGAAAATGGAACCGATTGCGATTACTGATGTCGAGAAAATGGTCCTGATCCTCGAAACGTTTTCGGACTTGGACGATATTCGTTGGAGTGTGACAGAGAATTACAACCAGATCAATTACTGTCACGACGACCTGACCCCGGATGAACAACTCCTTACGCATTGGCTGTGCTACATCACCGACCGACAGATGCGTTTTGAGGGCATCTGGGAAGTTGGCGGATACGTCATCTCCCACATGGTCAGGGCTTTCTCCGGCGAAAACGGTCGGAGTACTCGAGAGCTACTTCTGTCCTATGTCCGACGGAACGATGACAAAGTCTCGCTCGAATGTCGTGATTGTTCGTCCGAAACCGGAAACACGCGCGCCCGCCTGAAGCGATATGGTCAACCCGTGGGAGAAATGGTCACGTTCACGTCACGCTTCATGGCCGACGACTTGGTCAAGATTTACCACACACTGGAAGTCTTGGGAAAGCATCACAGAAAGAGCCTCGCTTCTTTTTTGGCCACCTCTCTTCATGGAGAAGATGACTATTGGCGCGCTGTTCGACGTATGGCGTCGGCACTTGATCGGCTAACCTATGCGGTTCGAAAGGTCTCGGCCACCCAGTTCGACGGGGCCTTGGATCAGATCGCCGACGATGCGACGGCTTTCAGCACGCCAAGCGAGATCGCTTCGCACTTGTTTGGCCGCAAGCGTCTTTGGTGCTCGGTCCGTGACTACCTGAAGAGCCCAGAATTCAACGCGGTGTTCGTGGCCGCGTTGAAAGACAGTGGCGAGGAGAATCCGGGTCGATGGGACCGAACGAGCCCCGAGGTGAAGCGGGCACTGGGGGCGCTGGAATTGCCCGGCGATGTATGGAACAACGCCACCGTCTTTCGTGATGGACTGTTCAGCCACTATCTGACCAACGAACGACCGTCCTGGGATATGCCGCGAACGATCCGAAGAGTGTACGAGATCCTTGGCGGAGATCATCGCCTCCGATTCTACCCGGAGCAACTCGACGTGACGTTCGATTTTGTCCCCCGAATGTGCAAACGGGACATGTGTGACGTATGTCTGTTCGGCAAGGGCATCGCAGACGTCTGCCACCAGAAATCCGGCTGCCTATGCCCGGTCGCTCTGACGTCTTGCGGATACCAACACCGCTGCGAGCCCGACACGTGTCGGCTGAAGAAGAACGCTGCCGTAGGGCATTGCCGCAGTGCGACGTCGCCCTCGATACCCACCTAGAGAGTGGAAGGCATTGCGGGCGCGTCAATGGTTTGCCATGGCGGTGGTGAGCGTATGGGTCAGCTCATTGCGATTGAACCACCCTACAGAAGGACCTGAGTATCATCACCCCTTGACGCGGCGCCGCGTATCCCATAACCTTTCTTAATTCGCCATGTATCCGGCGCGATTGGCCAGCGTAGCTTCAATTGGCAGAGCACCGCATTCGTAATGCGGGGGTTGAGGGTCCGACTCCCTCCGCTGGCTCTTGCCTCATCGTTCCGGTGACCAACACGGCGGCCGGCAGCGTCGCCGCCGCCCCGGCGGGTCGCAAGGCTGGGCATTTTCAGGAGACGTCGCTGATGGCGCAAGGCCTGCAGGTTGATTTGAAACAACTCGTCTTGTTCAACGGCACCTTTGGTCCGCGCGAGATCCGGCAGTTGGAGGACGCGATTGCCGCGGGTTATTCGCACTATCGCGTGTTGCGCGACGCGGTCGCTGAACTGGAGATCAAGGAGGATCCCAGTCCGGCCAGCATGGTGCGCCTCGGCGTGTGCCTGTACCTTCTGGGGCGATACCGACGGACGGTCGACGCGCTCAGCAAGAGCGACGGCGGCGCCTTGGCCCACTACTATCTGGCCAAAGCCCATTTCTGCCTCCAAGAGTACGAGGCCGCGGGGGAGTGCTACCTCGCGGCGGCCAAGGCCGGCTACCATCGCGACGAGTGCGAGTTGGGTCGAGCGGAATCGCAGCGGTGCGCGGGCGACGCGGCCGGCGCGCTGGCGACCTTGGACCACCTCTCCGGCGCCGTCGAGCAAACCGCCGAGTACCTCTACCAGCGCGGCACTACCGTCGCCGTGCTCGGCGGCAACCCGGAGGAAGTTGCCCGACTCTACGAGCGGGCGGTCGAGGCCGACCCGACGCACCGCGGCGCGCTGTTCGGGCTGGCGATGGAGAACGATCGCCGGGGCAACGACACCGAGGCGCTGGACCTGTACAAGCGGTCCGCCTCCCGCTTCCCGCCCCACCTTGGGTCGCTGATGAATCTGGGCCTGCTGTACGAGGACCGGGGACAGTTCGACCGGGCGGTGCAGTGTTACCAGCGGGTGGTTGACGTCGACGCCACCAACGAGCAGGCGCTGCTGTTTCTCAAGGATGCCCTGGCCTCCGGCAATATGTACTACGACGAGGACGCCCAAAAGCACCGGGACCGTCTGAGCCAAGTGCTGGGCATCCCGGTGACCGATTTCGAGCTTTCGGTTCGCAGCCGCAACTGCCTGCAGAAGATGGCGATCATGACGCTCGGCGACCTGTGCCGCTGCACCGAGCAGGAGCTATTGGCCAGCAAAAACTTTGGCGAAACCAGCCTGATCGAGATCCGCGAGATGCTCGCGTCCAAAGGCCTGAGCCTCGGACAACTGGCCACGGAGAAGACGGCCGCCGACATCTTCGAGCCGGAAGCGCTCAGCGCGGACGAGCAAGCGATGCTGGGTCGGCCCGTGGCGGACTTGAACCTCTCGGTCCGCGCTCGCAAGTGCATGATCCGGTTGGGCATCAGCACGATCGCCGAGTTGGTGCGGCGCAGCGGCGACGACCTGTTGGAATGCAAGAATTTCGGGGTGACCAGTCTCAACGAAGTCCGGGAGAAGCTGGCGGTCCACGGGATGAAGCTCCGTGGCGACTGACGCGAGGAAAAGGGGACAGGCTCCGTCGCCCCGGCACGCTTGATACCACCAGAACGCGAGGCGGCGACGGTGCCTGTCCCCTTTTCCGGACCCCCGTTCACTTACGAGCTCGATCACGTCGACGCCGGCAGCCGGGCGCGCCGGGGTCGCTTCTTTACGCCGCATGGCCCCGTCGATCTGCCCGGCTTCATGCCGGTGGCCACCGCCGCCTCGGTCAAAGGGCTCGAGATCGACCAGATCCGCTCGACGGGCACGCAAATGGTGCTGGGGAACACCTACCACCTGGCACTGCGGCCCGGCGAAGACGTGGTCCGGCGGCTCGGGGGGCTGCACGCTTTCATGGGCTGGGACGGCCCGATTCTGACCGACAGCGGCGGGTTTCAGCTCTATAGCCTGGCCCGATTGACCAAGGTGACCGAGCGCCACGCGGTCTTCCGGTCGCACATCGACGGTCGGCTGGTCGAGTTGTCGCCGGAGCGGGCGGTGCAAATCCAAGAGGACCTCGGCAGCGATGTGGCCATGGTGCTCGACCACGTCGTCGGGCTGCCCAACACCCCGGAGGCCGTCGCCGATGCCGCCGAGCGGACCTTCCGCTGGGCCCGGCGGTGCCGAGACGCCGCCACGCGAGCCGACCAGGCCCTGTTCGCCATCGTCCAGGGCGGGCTCGACCCTGAGTTGCGGGTCCGATGCGCGGAGCGCTTGGCCGGGCTCGATTTCGCCGGCTACGCCGTCGGCGGCCTGAGTGTCGGCGAGGAACCCGACGAGATGTACCGAGTGCTGGACGTCACGGTGCCGGCGCTGCCGAGCGATCGGCCTCGATACCTGATGGGCGTGGGGCGTCCGGAAGACCTGCTCGAGGCGATTCGCCGCGGCATCGACCTGTTCGATTGCGTCATGCCCACGCGAAACGGACGCAACGCGATGGCCTTCACGGACCAGGGGAGCCTTCGGCTACGCAATGCGAAGTATGAATCGGACGAATCGCCGCTGGAGGAAGGGTGCCCCTGCGCGGCGTGCCGGCGGTCTCGGGCGTATCTGCGCCACCTGTTCACGGCCGGCGAGATGCTCGGCCCAGTCCTACTGTCGATTCACAACCTGACGTATTACCAACGGCTCCTGGCCGGTGCCCGGGCCGCCATTGCCGAAGACCATTTCGAGGAGTACCGGCAAGAGAAACTGCGGGGTTGGGGCAAAGTCTCGTAGGAGGCGTCTCCGACGCCGACCACCCCGAAGGGGCAGCCGTTCTCGGGTGTAGGAACGGGCTCCTTTTAGCTGGCGGCTGTTGGCGAAGGGTGTCGGGGGACATTGGGGTGGAAGGGGTGGCCTGGGCGACTGTGCAGGAAGTTGCTCAGACGGTCATCCTCGCACAGGGCGGCAGCCCGGATTTGCAGGATCGCTTCGCCGCTGGCTCCGTCGTTCCAGAACTTTTCCGTCCCTTTCACCCGGGCGTTGATCTCTTTGACGAACGACTCCATGTGCGCCGAAGTGGTCGGCAGTCCTTGACGGCGATACGCTGGATAGTCCATGCGCGAGACATTGTTCTGGAAGTAACCGACGGCGTCGGCGAGAACTTTTCGCGGGTCGGTCTTTTCACAATCCTTCGGGGGCAAGCCAAGGTGCCGCTGATGCTCGCGAAGTTCGGCGATCACCCGCGGAACGTTGCCGCCCCAACACTCGCGTGCCCAACGCAGATAGTCCATCCAGCGCCGCTGGGCGTCGTCGTGGACGCAGCGGGCGGCTTCGTAGAGGTGTTCGACGGCATGCACGAAATCGAGAATCGGCGTGAAGTCGTGAAAGTGACGCTTCTGGATCACCCAATTGTACGGCAGTCCATCACTCACGAAGGCCTTCTTGGCGGCATGATAGAAGCCGCGCGCGTCGGCTTCCACCTCCATCATGCGCCCGAAGGCATCGCTGTCCTCCAGCGAACTGAGGCCGGTGCGGAAGAGACGCGCGGGACGCCAGTCGTCGCCGTCCTCCGTCTGTAATCCCAAATCGTGCGGGCTCTCTTTCGACAGGTGCTTCTCGCCGCAACTCGGACAGGTCTCTTCGCCCGCGAAGTGCGCCGCATGCTGCTCGGCCAGCCGCGAGTCGATCGCCCCGGCCACCATCCGCCCGGCTTGATGACCAAACTTCTCGATCTGTGCGAATGTGGTTTCCCGCGGCGGTCCTGCCGCTCCAAAGCCGTGCCTTGCCAGCAATGCCACCAGTTCGCTGAACTTTTCCTTCTCCTCCGCCGTCAA
>JAPLNP010000512.1 GCA_026401055.1 Planctomycetia bacterium | reverse complement strand
TCTCGCCCGGCGACTGGCCCGGCTGGCCCGCGCTGATCGAAGAGGGGTGGGGCGAAGACGCGGTGATATGTCTCTTTTCGCGGCAAGAGAAGGCGGCGATTCTGGCGCACCTGCGGGCGGCCTGTCGCGACAATTCCGATCCGAGGGGACGGGGCACGGCCAGCATGGGTTTTTGCTGGCCCAGCGTGATGGCCCCCTTGTTGGCCCATTACGAGCCGAGTTTTGTCAAAAACCTGCTTCGCGGCATCGACGCGGTGCTGGTCGAGTTGCCGGACCTGCCGGTCACCTGGCAACTCTACGGCGACGAGAAGCTCGCCGAAACGCTCGATCGACTGGGGTTCGTCCGGAAGGAGGACGAGAACGAAGAACCGGCGATGCGCGCGGAAGAATAGGCGTCGGGAACCGCTTTTCCCTATGGCACCTCAGACAAACTCGGACGCCGAACACGAGCGGTCCGTTGCGCGTGGATCGTTGTCACGCTGATCCACGCGTCATTCACGGTTCTTCATGCCGCTGAAGCCAGAGTTTCTCAAACTCCGCAATGGCTGTGTGTGGCGGAACCGAGGTTGTAAGAAAAGTCGTAGCCCCCCCTGATCGCTCCACAACCAGGGGACCATTTCCCGGGCGTATGTAACCCGGATCCTTGGTTTCGATGTATTTCCTGGTGTTATAGAAAAACACCCAACCAAACGGCCGTTCGACCGTATCGGCTTCTTGAATGACGTACTCATCGCCGTTGGGCAACTCGGCGAGGGTTTTCTTGGCGATTTCCAAGGCTTGTTGCTTGGTTAGAGAAGCCTGCGGTTCGGACGATTTCGACATGAGGCACCCCGAAAACAAGAGTGTGAGAAGGAAGGTCCGTGGTAGCTTATGGTCCATGGGACTCGCCTGAAGGAGGCTTCGTTCTTACGACAGGACGCCGATACCAACGTCGCTATCAGCCCCGTACTGTTGCCTGGCCCGTTCTGGTGTCGTAACTAGCCCTCTCGGATTGCCGGCACCCGCGTCTTGTCCTTCGATAATGGCCACTTGTCCACCGCGGTTGGTCATGACGACCACATGGGAGTTCCCCCCTTTGTATATGATACCAACGATAGCAGTCGTACCATTCCCGCCGTTTCTGACCGTACTAAAGGCATCGTCGAATGAATGGCCAAAACGGATTGTCGTGCCGTGTCGCTTGCCGATCTCGGAAAACAATCCGTCCTGCCCGAAAGGTGCGGTCGCCCAAGGGTTCTTGCCGGTGAGCCGGGCGATGACCGCGTCAACGATATTGCCGCAATTCACTACGCCGTTCAAAGGATTCACGCCATCCGCAATGGACTGCAGAGAGGTCGCCGGGCCGCCAATAATAACCGTCGGGAAGCCCATCACGATCACCCCGCCGTGTGCGGTCAGGTCGCCGATGCGGGCCGCCGGCATGTAGCCGATGAGGACGGTCATCGAACCCACGGCAATCGTGTCCGGGGGGCCAACGCACAGGGCGGCGTCGCTCGCCCGGGCCGCCGGCATTCCGCCAATGATCACGGTCGGAAAACCCTTAAGGATCGGCCCACCCACGTGCGGCACCGGCGGCACGCCCGGCGTTGCCATCGGACAGGTGTGGACGTCGCCAATTCGAGCTGCAGGAGGCATCGGTGAGGTCTGGGGTCGGGGATCAGGGGCACGGGCATAATCGGCCCCCGATGCCATTATCGTTTCGTTCGGCGGAAGGTTTCGCGTTTTCCGCTTCGTAAGAGCGAGATCTTGCCGCTTTCTCGGCTACGGTCACAATACTGCCCATTTTTCCAAGCCGTCGTCGCACAACACGGACCGATGCAGCAAGATGACTCCCCAGGTCCGCTCCGACGAGGGGGTGACCAGGGGGAGGTTAGATCTGGTCGGGTGGGTCGAGGCCGCCGGCAATGGGTGGGCCTCGCAAACCGCTCTTCCGGCGAACGACCATCTTTGGCAAGAATCACGTTTCATCGGCGGCCGAGCCCCACCGGCAATACGGTTTGCTCGACCCACGCTACAGATCCGTCGGCGGCCACGCCCAAGAAAAAGCACAGTCCGGGCGGCCCCGAGCGAGGCAGGGCCGTTACCGGACTGTTTCCCCCCCTGGGAATGTGCTTGTGGGGCGGCTGATCCCGTGGGACTGATCGGCTCGGGTGCGGTTTCTTGCCAGTGGGATCACCTGCCCACGAAGCACATCGGTGCAAGCGGACCCCGGTTGCTCCCGCCGGTGATGGCTTCGGCGGCAGTCGTTTGGGGACGCGAAAGCACTAATCGGCTGATCGCGCGGCCGCACTTTGGCAATCTTTGCCGGTTAGCCGGATTCTTCCGCCGAAAGTGACCGATTCGATTCATCAACGGTAACGATTAGGCCGATTTTTAGGGTGCCGGCGATGCCGGTCTGCGCGCGTCGTCTGTCACGCCCGACTCCCCACCAAGGAACGAACTCGTGAGCAATCCGAATCGAATAATCCCCATTATCGCCAAATCACCCATCTTATGGGGCTGCCTGGCCTCCGCCGGCTTCTACACCATTTACCACCTCAGCCCACTGAAGCAGATTTCGTATATCGATTCGTATATGGTGATGTGTTTCACGGGCCATCCGATCGAATACACCACGACGACGATGTTCTTCATTGGGTTGGCGGCGCTGGTGTTCAAGGCGTTGGATCTCACCGGGCAATCTCCGCGGCCCGGCGCGTCGAACTTGCTCCTGGGTCCGATTCCCCGGGGCGGCCAACCGGTTTCGGCCTGCGAGTCATTATTGGCCCGGCTCAACGAGCTGTCCGGGTTGCGTCAGAACCGTCCGCTGGTGCATCGGCTTCGCGAGATGCTCGAGCGGGTGCGACGGTGCAACTCGGCCGAAGGACTCGATGAGGAGTTGAAGTATCTGGCCGACCGGGACGCGGACCGGCTTTACGAGAGCTACGCCCTGTTTCGCGTGGTCATTTGGGCGATTCCCATTCTCGGATTCTTGGGAACGGTCGTCGGCATCGCGATGGCCATCGCCAACCTGAAGCCCAACGCCATCGAGGAGTCGCTGCCGGCGATGATCGCCGCGCTAAGCGTCGCGTTCGGCACGACCAACCAGTCGCTCACCTTGTCGATCATTCTGATGTTCGGCAAGTTCGTCGTCGGCCTGGGGGAGACTCGCCTGATGACCCAGGTCGATCGTCGGACGGACGACGAGTTGCTGGGACGTTTCGAGGTGGTTTCGTCGGGGCCCGACGGCCAGTTGGCCGCGGTGCGGCGGATGAGCGAGACCCTCCTCCAGGCGAGCGAAGAACTGGTGCGCCGCCAAGCGGAACTGTGGCAGGAGTCGATCCAGGCGTCCGAGCGCCGCTGGGTCCGAATGGGCGAGTCGGCCGAAAAGCAGCTCGAAACGGCGCTGGCCGGCGCGCTGACCCAGGGGCTCAAGCTCCACGCCGAGAACTTGGCGAAAACCGAACAGGCCGCCGCCGCGCAAAATCACAAGCACTGGGACCAGGTTCAGCGGGCATTGGTCCAAGGGGCCGAGGCGACCGCCGCGATTCAGGAAGCGGTCAACCAGCAGGCCGGCGTGTTGTGCCGCACCGTGGAAGCGACCGGGCAGGTGGCCAAGCTCGAAGAGACACTCAACCGCAACCTCGCCACCTTGGCCGGCTCGAAGCATTTTGAGCAGACGGTGATGAGCCTGGCCGCCGCAATCCATCTACTCAACGCGCGGCTCGGCGAAAGCCCGATCGGCATCGCCACGGTCCATCTGGAATCCAAGAAGAAGCAACCGGGTCAGGCGGCATGAGATGCAACGCGGCAGCTCGAAGCAAGGCCAGGCGTCAGGACGATACGGGCTTCTCCCTGTTTCCGTTCCTGGCGGTCCTGATTTGCACGATGGGCGTGTTGATCCTGCTGTTGATCGTCATTGCCCGGCAAGCTCGGGCGCAGGCGACCCAGGAGGCCCAATCCAAAACGACCGAAGAGCAGAAGGGTCTCAAGGAGGCCCGCGAGGATGCCCAGTGGTGGATCGACAATCTCCAGAAGTCGCTCGAGGAGCAGCGATCTCGCTTGGCCGCCGCGCGGCTGGAATTGGGCCATTTGGAGGACAACGCCCGGCAGATCCGCGGGCAGTTGGCCGCGCTGGAACAGACCCGGCAGCAGCTTGACTCGCGGCAAGCCGACCCGGGCGAGCGCCGGGCGATCGAGGAGCGGCTCGGGCAGCTTCGGACCGAGTTGGTCGAGGCGGAGCGTCAACTGGTCGAGGCGCGGCGCGAGGCGCGCGAGCGCCGAGGATCCTACGCCATTATGCCCTACGTGGGCCCCAACGGGACGCGCCGTCGCCCGATCTACGTCGAGTGTACTGCCCGGACCATCGTCATCCAGCCGGAGGGCGTCGTGCTGCTGGCCGGCGATTTCGAGGGGCCGCTCGGCGCGGACAGCCCCATGGCCGCCGCGCTGCGCGCCGCCCGGGAGTACCTGCTCCGTCGCGGCGCGGTGGACGGGGGCAAGTCGGAGGAGCCGTATCCGCTGTTGCTGGTGCGTCCGTCGGGAATCGTGGCCTACTACGCCGCGCGCGAAGCGATGGAGTCGTGGGGCCCCGATTTCGGCTATGAGATGATCGGCGACGACTGGACGCTCGATTTCCCGCCGGCCGATCCGCAACTGGCCGAAACGCTCCGCCGCGAAATCGACCTCGCCCGTCAGCGGCAACAGCGGCTGGTCGAGGCGGCCCCGAGCCACTACCAGAACTACCGTGGCGCGGGCGGCCGACCCCAATACACCGTCTCCAACGGCCCCGGCGGCGTCGTGCCTTACGGAAACACCGGCGAGCCGGACTCGCCCGGGCCGGCGTTCGGCGGGCCGCGGTCGAGCGGCCCGTTCGGCAAAGGCGATGGCGGCGGATTCGGCGATCCGCCCGCCGGCGTCGGGGCGACCCCATCCGGACGCGGCGACGCGGGGCCGGATGGCAGCGCGCAAAGCGGCGCCGGCCGCCGCGAGGGTTCTCGGCTCGGCCTGCCCGACGCGACGTCCAAGACTGCCTCCGGCCCGGAAATGACCGGTGGCGCCGCCAATGCCGGAGCCGCCGCGTCGGGCCCGAAGTCATCGTCGGCGCCGGGAGGCGCGACGCTCGGGCCGGGTGAGTGGCGGCCGTCCGCGCCGTCGGGGCCCAAGGGCGACGTGAATTCGACGTCTTCGCCGCCGGCGAACCATGCGAGCCCGCTCGCGCGGCGCCGCGGCCCGGACTGGGCGCTGCCCGACGCCTCACCCCGCTCGACCCCGCTGGTCCGCCCGATCCGGATCGAATGCCATCCGGACCGGCTCGTCGTGGCTGCCCAGCCTGGCGGCGCCGGTGGAAGGACGATTCCGCTGGGCGAGCGAACCGACGCGGCGACGGACGACTTCGTGTCGGCCGTTTGGTCCCACATGGAGAGCTGGGGCATTGCCGGCAACCACATGTACTGGCGCCCCACGCTGAACGTCTACGTCGCCCCCGGCGCCGAACAGCGTTTCGCCGACCTCGACGCCCTCTTGAAAGACAGCGGTCTGCAGGTCGAGAAGAAGGGGTTTAGGGATTAGGGATTGGGGATTGGGGATTGGGGAGGAGGGAACCAAGGCGGAACGCCCCCGCGTTGCACGCGGGGGGTGGAAGAACGACCAGATCTCGCCGGTCATCACCGACAATCGACAACCGACCACTCTCCCATGCGACACCGAGAAGAAGAAATCACGGCCGGACAGGATTCGTTCCTGGACATTGTGGCCAACATCGTCGGCATCCTCGTCATCCTGTTGATGGTCGTGGGGCTTCGGGCGAAGAATGCGCCGGTGACGCTCTCGGTGCCGGGACCACAACAGAAGGCCGCCGAAAAGGACCTTCAAGACGACGTCGCCTCCGTCGAGTCGCTCCGACGGCAAATCCTCGAAACCTCCCAAGAGACGCAAGACGTTCTCCGGACGAAGCAGGAACGCTATGCCGAGCGCGGGCAGTTGGCCCTGATGCAGTCGGCTTTGGAGCACCAGATCCAAGAGCGCCGCGGCGATCTCGACGCCAATGCCAAGGCCGACTTCGACCGGCGGCAAGCCTTGGCCGACGCGGAGGCCCGGCTCGCCGAGGCACGCCGCGATCGCGACGGGGTGATCCAGCAGGCCCAAGGCCCGACGCGCGTCGAGAGCTATCCGACGCCGTTGAGCAAGACGGTCAGCGGACACGAGTTGCACCTGCAATTGCGGGGCGGTCGCGTCGCGGTGATCCCGTGGGACGAACTGATCGCGGAACTCAAGGCCGAATTCCGGCACAACGCGCAGAAGCTCGCCAGCAACGGCGAACTGAGCGACCAGTTCGGACCGATCGGCGGTTTTCGCGTCCGCTACACGATCCGGCGCCACGACGTCTCGATGCGGACCTACGAACAGACCGGCCAAGGCGGCGCGGTCGTCCAACTCGAAAAATTTTCCCTCCTGCCGGTGGACAGCCAATTGGGCGACACGCTCGAGGACGCCCTGACCGACGGCTCCGAGCTTCGCCGGGCGTTGGCCCGTTATCGCCCCGATCGGACCACGGTGACGATCTGGACCTACCCGGACAGCTTCGACGAATTCCGCCGCCTCAAAAAGGAACTCTACCTGGCCGGCTACGCCGCCGCCGCCCGCCCCTTGCCCGAGGGCGTTCCCATCGGCGGTTCGCCCGACGGCAGCCGCTCGGCGGCGGAGTGAGTCGCCGGTTGCCGGTTGTCAGTGGCCAGTGGTCTCCACGGAGCCGAGCCGCAACCGTGAGGGAGCGGAGTTGAAGCGTCGCCGATCATGTCGGCTCAGCCCAAGCGTGACGCTTTCGACGCCCCGCCCTATAATGAACTGTCCGCCCGACATCCGTGTTTATCCGTGTTCTGTCGTTCCCTGACCGTGACCCTGCGGACCCATGCCTTACACCAGCCCCAAACCCACGACCGACCGGCGGCTGGCGATTGCCGTTCGGGGGGTGGTCCAGGGCGTGGGGTTCCGGCCGTTTGTCTACAACGCAGCCCGGACGAGGGGGTTGGCCGGCTGGGTCCGAAACGAGGCCGACACGGTTCGGATCGAAGTTCAGGGCGATGGGGGCGCCATCGAGGGGTTTCTCGAGGCGCTCCGCGATGATGCGCCCCCACAAGCTGCCGTCGAGGCGATCGAGATTCAGGACGTCGGTTGCCTCGACGAGGAACCCGGGGCGTTTGAGATCCACGCCAGCCGGGGTCACGCCGCGCCGCGACCGACGATACCGGCCGATCTGGCAACGTGCGCGGCATGTTTGGAGGAGATTCACGCGCCGGGCATGAGGCGGCACGAGTACCCCTTCACCAACTGCACGAACTGCGGCCCGCGGTGGTCGATCATCGAGAGCCTTCCGTACGACCGCTCGCGGACGTCGATGGCCGGCTTTGCGATGTGTCCGGCCTGCGCGGAGGAGTACGGCGACACGGCGGACCGGCGTTTTCATGCCCAGCCGATCGCCTGTCCGCGTTGCTGTCCCGAGTTGCGGCTGCTGGACGCCGCCGGCGGCGAATTGGCCCGGCGCGAGGAGGCCCTTGCCGGCTCTGTCAAGGCGGTTCTGGACGGCCGGATCGTGGCGCTCAAGGGCCTGGGGGGCTTCCAGTTGATCGTCGACGCGACAAATGCCGAGGCGGTCGCCCGGCTGCGGCGGCGCAAGCATCGGCCCGACAAGCCGCTCGCCGTGATGCTCCCGTCGCTCGACGCGGTACGGTGGTGCTGCGAGGTCTCGGACGCGGAGGCCGGCGCGCTCACGTCGCACCAGAGGCCCATTCTGCTGCTTCGGCGGATTGCCGGAGACAAAACGGTGGCCGAGGCGGTGGCCCCGGGCAACCCTTACCTGGGCGTCATGCTGCCTTACACGCCGCTGCACCATCTGCTGATGGATCGCGTTGGCCGGCCGGTCGTCTGCACCAGCGGCAACCTCTCCGAGGAGCCGATGGCGACGACCACGGCCGAGGCCGTCGAGCGGTTGGGCCCGATCGCCGACGTGATCCTGACGCACAACCGGCCGATCGTCCGCCCGGTCGACGATTCGGTCGCCCAGGTCGGCCCGGACGGGGTGCAACTGCTCCGCCGTGCCCGGGGCTACGCGCCGCGGCCGATCGAGCTCGGCGTCGACGGCCCGACGGTGCTGGCCGTGGGCGGGCATCTGAAGAACGCGGTGGCGCTGCGGCTCGGCTCGCAGGTGGTGCTCGGCGCCCACGTCGGCGACTTGGACAGCCTGGAGAGCGTGGAGGTGCATCGCCGTGCGGTCCGCGACCTGGTCGCGTTTTTCGACGTGGTGCCCGAGCGGGTGGCGTGCGACCTGCACCCCGACTACGCCTCGACGCGACACGCCGAATCGCTGGCCGCCGAGTGGGGCGTGCCGCTGGTGCGCGTGCAGCATCACCACGCCCATGTGGCCTCCGCGATGGCGGAGCACCGACTCATCGGGCCGGTGCTGGGGCTCGCGTGGGACGGCACCGGCTACGGCACGGACGGCACGGTTTGGGGCGGCGAGGCCCTTTGCTGCCGGGGAGCCGCTTTTTCGCGCGTCGCGCATCTTCGGACGTTCGCCCTTCCCGGCGGAGATCGGGCGGTCCGCGAGCCCCGCCGGTCGGCACTCGGCGCGCTTTGGGAAACCATGCCCGAGTACGCCGCCGGAATCGTGGCCGACTGGTACACGGCGACCGAACTGCAATTTGCCGCCGATCCGAATCACGGCGACGCCTATTCGATCCCGCTGGCGGGCGACGCTCCGGCCGTGGCCGACTGGGGGCCTCTCGTGGCCGAAGTGATCGCCGATGTTCGTGCCGGCGTGCCGGTCGGCTGGATCAGCGCGCGGTTCCACAACGCCCTGGCCGCGCTGGCCGTGGCGATCGCGCGTCATGCCGGATGCAGCCAGGTCGTGCTCACCGGCGGCTGTTTTCAGAACGCCTTATTGACCCGGCGGGTGAGGGCGGCTTTGCTCGCCTCGGATTTCAACGTCTACACCCACCGCGAGGTTCCGCCCGGCGACGGCGGGATCGCGCTGGGGCAAGCCCTGGTCGCCGGCATCGAGACGAGAGGATAGACCGATGTGTTTAGGGATACCGGGCAAGGTGCTGGAGGTATTCGAGAAGGACGGTCTCGCGATGGGAAAGGTCGACTTCGGCGGGATCGCCAAGGACATCTGCCTGGCGTACACGCCCGAGGTCCGGGTCGGCCAATACGTCCTGGTCCACGTCGGCTTCGCCATCAGCGTGATCGACGAGGCGGAAGCCGCGGAGGTCTTCTCGTACCTCAACCAGATCGCCGAGGCGGGCGAAATGGAATCCATGGAGGAGGAGCCCCGCTGATTCCATGTCCCCGATCCGCCTGATCCTCGCGTCGTTGGTCTATCACCGCCGGACGAACCTGGCGGTGGGGCTGGCGGTGGCGGCCGCGGCGGCGGTGCTGACCGGGGCGCTTCTGGTGGGCGACTCGATGCGCGGCAGCCTGCGGCACTTGACGCTCGACCGGCTCGGTCGCGTCGACGAAGTGCTCGTGACAGACCAGTTTTTTCGCGACGGACTCGCCGACGAACTGGCCCGGCAGCCGGAGTTCCAGCAGTCCTTCGCCGACGCCGTGCCGATCGTTTTGCTCCGCGCGAGCCTGGAAAACCCGGCGGAGGGCAACGGCGGGCAGCGTGCCGGCCGGGTGAATCTGATCGGCTGCGACGAGCGGTTCTGGCAGGCAGGCGACGGCGGGCCAAGCCGGCTGCCCGGCCGGCAGGACATCGTGCTCAACCGGCCGCTGGCCCAGCAGCTCGGCGTCCAGGTGGGCGACGCGGTCGTGTTGCGGCTGCCGCG
>JAPLNP010000365.1 GCA_026401055.1 Planctomycetia bacterium | reverse complement strand
TGAAGCTCGACGCCAACGTGACGATGAAGTTGACCCTCATCCCTGCGGGGAAGTTTTTGATGGGCAGCCTGGAGAGTGAGCCTAACAGCCCGTTGAAAAACTGGTTTTTCGGGCGGTCTTTTCTTGACGGACTTCCAGGAGGTGGTAAGGTCGATTCATCGCAGTCAAGGAAGACACACGATGGCCATGGGCAAACGCAAGACGGAACGGCAACAGGAACTGTGGATCGCGGCGACGGACCTGCCGGAGGCGCCGGGGCATCCTTTCTATCGCAAGCTCAATGGACTTCTGGACGAGCACGGTTTTGATCCCTTCGTCGAGGGGTTGTGCCAGAAGTTCTACCATGAAAGCTTGGGACGGGACAGCATCCCGCCGGGGGTGTACTTCCGCATGCTGCTGATCGGCTATTTTGAGGGGATCGACTCCGAGCGGGGCATCGCCTGGCGGTGCGACGACTCGCGGACGTTGCGGGACTTCCTGGGCTACGATCCCAAGGAGATCACGCCCGACCATTCCAGCCTCTCGAAGATTCGCCTGCGGATCGACGTGGAGACGCACGAGGAGGTCTTTACCTGGGTCTTGAAGCGTCTGGCCGAGAATGGGCTGCTTACGGGCAAGACGCTCGGTATCGACGCCACGACGCTGGAGGCCAACGCGGCGATGCGAAGCATCGTGCGGCGAGACACGGGCGACAGCTACAACGAGTTCCTCACCCAACTCGCCCAGGCCAGCGGCATCGCCACGCCCACGCGGGAAGACTTGGCCAAGATCGACAAGAAGCGCAAGAACAAGGCCTCCAACGACGATTGGATGAATCCCAACGACCCGGACGCGAAGGTCGCGCAGATGAAGGATGGCCGCACGCACCTGGCTCACAAGGCGGAGCACGCGGTGGACCTCCAGACCGGCGCGATCGTGGCCGTGACGCTCCAGGGGGCCGACTTGGGCGACACGACGACGCTCTGGAACACGATGGAAGAATCGGTGGAGAACCTGCGCGAGGTGACGGACGATCCGCGGACGGCCCCGTGCGTCGAGGGGAAGATCATCGCCGAAGTGGTGGCGGACAAGGGATATCACAGCAACGACACGTGCCAAGACATGAAGGAAGCCGAGGTCCGCACGTACTTCTCCGAGCCGGATCGCGGCGAGCGGGTATGGGTCGATGACGATGGCAATCGCAAGTCTGCCGAGCAGGCAGCGGTGTACGCCAACCGGCGGCGGATTCGAGGCAAGCGCGGCAAGGCCCTGCTGCGGAAGCGAGGGGAACTGCTGGAGCGTCCCTTCGCGCACTGTTACGAAACAGGCGGGATGCGCCGCACGCATCTTCGAGGACATCCCAACATCCTCAAACGATTGCTGATTCATGTGGCCGGGTTCAATCTCGCATTGGTGATGCGCTCGATGTTCGGGATCGGCAAGCCGCGACGGCTGCAAGACGGCCTCGCGGCCGCCATTTTGGACATTTTCGACTCGATCTTGGGCCTTCTGAAGACGATACGACCGCCCTGGAAGCCTCTGGAACGATTCAGGCGAATCCTGACGGCGAGAGAACCGCAAGTCGCCCTGCCCGTCGCCGCCTGACGGCGACTGTCAAAAACCGCCTTTTTTCAACGGGCTGATAGGGCCTGGTACACCCGCCGGAGAATCACGAATATCGAATGACGAGTGACGAATAATGAAGGGAGGAGGCGCAGGGGAAGGGAGAGCCTCGGGGCGGGAATCCTCGCCCTTCGACATTCGTTCTTCGTCATTCGATATTCGTTATTTCTTGTTCCTGAACCCGGCGGGTGGTCTGGTTTGCAGCGTTGTTTGCCGCGACTGCGCGGACGCACCATGGAGTGCGGCGGCCTTGACGCCGCTTTGGCTTTCGCCCGTGCTAGCCAAAGCGGACCCGTTGGGTCCGCACTCCATAGAGCCGGGTGCCGTGGTTTGCCGC
>JAPLNP010000672.1 GCA_026401055.1 Planctomycetia bacterium | reverse complement strand
GTCCGGCGATGTTTCGCGGTCCAACTGGTGGGGGAAGTGGTGGGCGGGCTGTCGGGCGTCTGTCGGGGCATTCACAGGTAGGCCATCGCTGCCGGTCTTCAGGGCTTGCTGTACCTCGGGACTCAGGTCCGGCAGCGCGTGGAGTGCGTCCCGCAGGTCGCCGACGACCGTATGGGTATAGCGGTCCATCGTCAGGCTGATGCTGCCATGTCGGGCGAGGGCTTGGGCTACTTTGGGATGAACCCCACCGCTAGCCGTGATTCCCACAAGCCTTTGAGCACTTAACATCGGCGCGTGGTTCTACCCGAAAGTGAGAGCCAGTCGTTTGCGGCCGAGCCAGGGGATGGCGAGGTCAGTTTTGTCGAAGCCCGCGGCGACGAGCAACGGATTGTGGGCCCGTTTCTGGAAGTGGACGTGGACGTGCTGGGCGTCGATCTCGATCGTGGCCGTGGCGTCCACGAAGTCGCGGAAGATGTGCCGGGACTTGGCGCGCTCGTAGCCGAGGCCGATTTGGGCCCCGAGCAAGCGGTAAAGGCTGCTGGCCATCAGGGTCAACTGGAGATCGCAGTTGACCTTCATGGCCACGGCACTGGACAGGGCGTCCATGTGGAAGAAGTCGATGCCATCGGCGATGTGGTTCTCGATGATCATCCGCTGGGCGTAACGGCCGACGAGGTGGGCCGGGGTTCGCCGGAGTTGATTGGTCAGCAACAGGGTGGGTTCCTCGTGGCCCAGGTCGGTGATGGTCAGTTGCCGGATCGGTCCCACATAACCCGGCAGCTTGACCCGCTCATCCAGGACCCGCGGCGTGCGGTAGGCTCGGGCGATGTTCTCCAGTTCGATCCGCCGCCAGGCGGAGGCGGGCACTTGGTAGATCCGGGCCAGGAGCTTGTGGGACCGCCGCCGCAGGGTGATGAACGCGATGCCCATCTGGTTGAGCCGGTTCAGATTCTGATAGGTGGTCAGCTTCGAGTCGAACACCAGCTCTTCCGGTAAGTGTCCGGTCCGCTCCTTCCAGAACTCGACGAACCGCAGGAGCTCGTCGTTCTGCTGATTCTTGCGCAGCTCCCCGTTGGCGTAGCAGAACACGCGGCGATCGGCATCCTCGGCCAGGAAGGCGAGCAACCCCTTCTGGCGACGACTACGCTTGGAAACATAGTGTTTTTCGACCAGGGCATCGTCGCCGTGATAAGGGATGGTGTGGAAGTCGAGGTTGAACGAGGCTCCACGACCCAGCCCCAGCGCGCCGACCGCGTCAAACCATTCGCGCATCACCTGGGGATAGCAGCCGGGGTCGATCCGGCAACTATACTCGGTCAGGAAGGACCGCTTGGGAATGACGTTCAAACCGGCGAACAGCGCCAAGCCCTCGTCGAATACATGGCTCATGACCTGACTGTGCCGGGCGTTGCCGAAGAGCTTGAGGGCCAATAGCGAACGCATCGCGGCCCCGGCCGGGACCTTCTGTGAACCGGGAAACCCGGCGTGGTCCAGGATCCGGTCGAAGGGGATCCGGGCCAGGAGGGGCACAAACAAAAACAACCCGCCGAACTGGGTACGCCAGTGCCGGGGCTCGAGGTCGAGTTGGCGGACGTCGGCCACGTCCGCCGCCGTAGGCCGCATGCGGTGAGGCCGTTCATCGTCCGCTCGCCGGGGTAGCCGAGCGAATCCTTCTTGCCGGAGAATAATCGCCACCGCCGCGGGGCTGAGCGAGTGTCCGGACTGTTCCAGGGCTTCGCGAATGTCGTACATGGACAGGTTCTGCTTGCGCAAGGCGACCACCTGCTGCCGGACTTGATCCATCTTGGGAGCGGTTTTGGGGCCCTTGGCGGGCGACAAGAAGAACGCCCGGTCCGGGTCGCGTCGGAAGGCATGGCACAGGACGCGAAAGCTGCCCGGGGAATAGCCGAACCGCCGGGCGACCTCGGCCGAAGGCCGGTGCTCGGCGAAGTAGGCCCGCAAGGCCTCGTACTGGCGATGCGTAGCGTTGGCGGGGACCAGGAACCGGGGGGCCCAATCCGTTAGATTATTTGATATACTGTTAGACATATATCCACTCTATTACTAGAACGGATCGAGGCCGGCAGAAATTCCCACAAAATCGAAAAAATAATAAAATCTTAGGGATTCACGGTGGGCTCAGCCGGCGCCCGTCATCACCCTGAACGGATTGGGGCGTGGCGAGGCAGTTATATATCTAGTGTACTACTAACAAGTGGGGCGTTGCCGCCTCAGCAGGCATGTACGCAACAGGTCGCTCACGTTAGAATCATGGGGCTCGTGGGAATCAAGGCTAGGGCCACGTCACTTCCCCTCGATGCCCAGCAACTCAATCTGGAACACCAGTACCGAGTTGCCCGGAATCGTCGGCGACCTGCCGCCCGCGCCGTACGCCAGTTCCGGCGGAATCACAAAGAAGCGCTTACCGCCGACTTTCATGAGGCCCAGGCCCTCGACCCAGCCCTTGATTAGGCCAGTAGGGCCGCTAATCAGCGAGAAGGTATTCGGCTCTCCACGATCAACCGAGGAGTCGAACTTC
>JAPLNP010000417.1 GCA_026401055.1 Planctomycetia bacterium | reverse complement strand
ATCTACTGGGCGGAGTGGGGCAGGCTGGCCGAGACGCCGATCTTCGACGGCCACGCGCTGGTGCCGGGCAACCGCATCAAGGGCCCGTGTGTCGCCGAGACGCGCGATACCTCGGTGGTCGTCCACCCGGGCGAGATTTTGACCGTCGATCGCTTCGGCAATTTCGAGATTCTCCTGACCGACGCTTGAGCCCGCGAGGACCATCGCCCGGCAAGCGAATCCGCCGCCGCAAATCGACCAGGTACGCCAGGTCGTTCGGCACGTCCGCGGCCACGACCGAAGAGTACGTCGAGTAATTCTGCGAGGTGATGCCCTTGGCCTTGGCTTCGTCCGCGGTGGCCGGCATGGCCAGCAGCTTCGCGATCAAGCCCGGGGCGTCGATCACGCTCAGTTCCCGCGTGCCGGCGTGGGTGACGCAGATCCACCGGCCGTCGGCCGTCGAGGCCACGCCCCACGGGTTGGCGGCGCCGAGATCGACGTCGTCCAGCAGCACCGTGTTGACGAGCTTCTTCGCCGCCGCGTCGATGATCGAAAGCGCGTTCGTGTTCATCCACCCCCGCTCCAGTTGCGTCGTCGGCATCTGGTACCGAGCAAGGATGTGCGTGACGTAGGCGTATTTGCCGTCGGGCGAAACGCAAATGCCCTCCAAACTGGTGCTGCCGTTGGGCAAGCGGATCGACGCCGGCTCGTTCGTCGCCGCGTCGATCGCCGTCACCGTCGCCGCCACGTCGTATCCGTCCGCCCGATCCACGGGCAGCAGGTTCGCCACGAATACCGTCTTTCCGTCGGGCGTCACCGCCGCGGCGATCGGCTCGCGAGTGGCTTTCACCCGGGCAATCTCCTTCCCGGCCGCCAGGTCGATCACCGAGACATCGTTGTCGAACCGGTTGCAGACGTACAGCCGCTTGCCGTCCGGGCTGATCGCCGGTGCGGTCGCGGTGTGGCCGGCCGGGATCGTCGCGGTGATCTTGCGCGAGGCGACGTCGACGACCGAGACGCTTCCCAACGGCGAGGCACTGGTGACGTAGAGCGTCTTGCCGTCGGGGCTCAGAATCAATCCGGTGGGCGTGACGGGCACCTCGAAGGTTTCGAGCACCTTGCCGGAAGCCGGATCGACCAGGGCGACGCGGCCGGCGTCCTGGCAGAGCACCAACAGCGTTTTGCCGTCGGGCGCGGCGACGACGTTGCTGGGCCCCAGATACTTGCCGGGCTCCGCGGCCGCCGAGCCGACGACCGCGCCCCAAGCCGTCACCGCAAGAATCATCATCCGGAAACCGGGGTGGAGGTGGGAAGCTCGTTTCATCGGGTGACTCCTGATTTTCTGATTGGCCTCGCGTGCATTAACCACCATGGAGGGGTAGTTCCGGCATTCCAGTATACGACTTGACCGGCCCGTTGTCGACGCGCGGACGGCGTATGGGGGAATGGTGGGACTCGCCGCGCTCGGCCGACCCTACTTGCGGGCCTCGTGGACCAGGTGGCCCAACTCGGGGAGAATGAGCTTCTCGAGGGCCAACTCGACGGCCTCGGGCGAGCCGGGCATGGTCAGCAGGACCGTCCGGCCGATCAACCCGGCCGTCGCCCGACTGAGCATCGCCGCAGAGCCAATCTCCTGGTAGCTGAGCATCCGGAACAGTTCGCCGTAGCCCGGCAGGGTCTTGTCCAGTAGCTCCTCGACGGTCTCGAACGTCCGATCCCGGCTGCCCAGACCGGTCCCGCCGGTCATCAGGATCGCGTCGACGTCATGGCGATCGCGAAGCATGGTCAACAGTTCCCGCATGGGGCGGGGCTCGTCGGGGATAATCTCGCGCAGCACCACGGTGTGGCCCGCCCCGGTGAGCCGGTCAACCAGCGTCTGGCCGCCTGTGTCGGTCTCGAACGTCCGCGTGTCGCTAACGGTGATGGCGACGCAGCGGACCGTTTGGGGGGATTGACTGCGATGTTCTTGGGGTATCTGACTCAAACTTCATCCACCATTCGGGGGGAATTCGATTTGCCGCGATGGGAGCCCTGTCGATATACTAGTAGATGGAACCGGCAAGTGCAATCACTGCCCCGGAGAAGACGTTTCATGAAAACGATACTCGGCGCGCTCGGCCTGCTGGCGCTCGTGCTGCTCGGCGCCGATCCCGTCGCCGGCGAGGTCTTTCTTCTGACCAACGGCGGCCAGGTGACCGGCGAGTTGCTCAACCCGGACGAGACGCCACGCAAATCGTTCGTCATCCGCACGCCCGCGGGCGTCGAGGTCACGTTGGACGCCGCCGAGGTCGTCAAGCGGCTCGAACAATCGCCGGCCGAGATCGAGTACGAGAAGACCAAGGGCCGGTATCCCGACACGGTCGAAGGCCAATGGGAACTGGCGGAGTGGTGCGCCAAGAACCATCTGTCCGCGCAGCGAAAGGTCCACCTCGAACGCGTGATCGCGCTGGACCCCGACCACAAGCGAGCCCGGGCGGCCCTGGGCTACGGCCAGGTCGACGGCAAGTGGCAGACCCAGGAAGAGGTGATGCAGGGCCGGGGGTACCGCCGCTACCAGGGCCGCTGGATGACCGCGCAGGGGATCGAAGTGATCGAGCAGAAGCGGAAGCAGGAGAACGAAGAGAAAGCCTGGTACGCGAACGTCAAGCGGTGGAGCGGCTGGCTCGGGGGCGACAAGGGCGACGAGGCGCGGCGGGAGTTTGCGGCGATCGCCGACCCGGCGGCCGTCAAGGCGCTGGCCGCCTTCCTCGATCAGGACCGGCGTCTGCCCGCTCAGGTGATCTACGTCGAGGCGTTGGCGCGGATCGGCGACGGCGAGGCCCGCGAAGCCTTGGCCATCCGCTCGATTGAAGACCCGGTCGAAGAGGTTCGACTGACCTGCCTGGATCACCTCAAGAAGGAGAAGCACCCCGACGTCGTGGCCTACTACGTGGGCAAACTCAAGAACCAGAAGGACAACCGCGTGGTGAACCTGGCGGCCGTCGCGCTGGGACAGACCGGCGACGCCTCGTGCGTCGGCCCGCTGATCGACGCGCTGGTGACGGTCCACAAGTTCAAGGTCACCACCGGCAAGCCGGGCCAGACGTCGACGAGTTTTGGCAGCGGCGGCACCGGGCTGTCGGCCGGTTCCAGCACCAAGGTCGTCAGTGTCCCCATGCAGAACCAGGCCGTTCTTGACGCCCTGATCGCCCTGACCGGCGGCGTCAACTTCAACTTCGACGTCCAAGCCTGGCAATCCTGGCACGCCTCGAAGAACAAACGCCCCGCGCTGGACGCCCGGCGGGACTGAAGACCTACGGCCGGTGCAGGTATTCGAGGAAACGCGCGTCCGGCGCGAGGTCCGGCTGGATTACCACCTGCGGCTCCGACGTCAGCGTCTCGGCCCAACGGGCGTTGTCGGCCGGCTCGCCGCCCTCGGGCGACCACGCCAGGTCGAACCGGAACTCCAGCGCGCCGTGGCTGTCGGCCACGAAATTGGTGAACCACGTGTTGTCCAGCGCGATCGCAAAGACGCGGCCCGGCGACTGGGGCGTCTGGTCGACGTTCCACGCCGGGCGGGGCTGCTCGAACCGCGCGAGCGGCGCGTCGCGCGACGCCCAAAGGTATCGCCCCGACGGCGTCGCGTACGCCAGCCAGCCGTCGATGGCGAAGTAGTCGCGGCACGTTCCGGGCAGTTGATCGGCAAAGGGCGTAAACGGCATCCCGCCGCAACTCCCCACCGGCGCCACGCCCTCGGTCGGCAGCGCAAAGCCGATCAGGAACCACTCCGGCCGCTCCGACGAGGTCCGGTGCAGTCGCACGCTCACCCGCGCCCGGGGCTCGTCGTGGAACAGCTCGACCGACCGCGTTGCCCAGAGGAGACGCCCGTGTTTCAAGGGCTGGGTGTAGACCGTTGCGCGAGGGCCGCGTTCGACTTCGGTTTTGCCGGCCGGTTCGGCGATGGAGACCTTCATGGCCTCTTCGCGTCGCGACGGGTCGCGGCGCAGGGCGTCGAAGTCCCACCGCGCGGCAAAGCCCGTTAGCGCGACGTTCACCACCTCGCCCACCTGGCCGTCGAAAAGCGGCTGCTTCATTCCCGGCCAAGTCGCGCGGACGGGCCAGCCGTGTTCGTCCTGGGCGATTTTGGGCTCCTCGGCGGCCGTTTCCGCCCTGGCACCGGTCTGGGCCTTCGCGGTCTCGGCGGCCTTGTCCGTGGACAGGGTGTATCGTCGAACCTCGTGGCCGGCGAGGTTGGAAACCCAGAAGCGGACCACGCGGTCCGGCACGTTGTCGGCAAAGGTCTCCGACGTGGTTTCATACGTGAGTTGTTCGGGGCCCGCGGGCCGCGTCCAAGGGGCATACCCCGGCCGGCGCTCCAGCGCCGTCGTCGTCCCCGACGCCGCGTCCGTCAACGACACAAACGATCCACGCAGGCACGTGCTCGGCATCGTGATCCACCCGCTCCACGGGCCGGGCGCGGTGTTGACGACGTAGAATCCCGGCTCGCGGCGGTAGATAGCCGACCGCGCCCGTTGGGCGAGCAACCATTTGGACATCGCCATGGCGCGATAGGCATTGCGTGACTTTTCGTTGTATTGGCCCCAGGTTTCCAGCGAGTGCGGCTGGCCGACGCTATCGCTTGCCCCCCAGGTGTGTTCGTCAAACAGGCAGAGCGAGCGATAGACGTCGTCGGCCGCGGCTTGCGTCCGTTCGTCGATCGGGCCCCAGACCGGGCTCAAGGCGGCGGCCGTCATGCGTTTCGCGCTCCGCGAGGCCGCCACTTCGCGCGGTCCGGAGGCCGAACCGTTGGCCCACCAGTCGGTCCATTCCCCCTGGTACTCGGTGACGCGATCGCCGACGTCCTTCCTGAGACGCTCGATGGCGTCGCCGGCCGTGGTCAAGCGGAGTTCCGGCGCGAGTCCCAGCCGGTTCCATGCCTCGACGAAATCGGCAAGCGGCGGAAACGGCGGATCGTTGTCCATCCGCCACTCGTTGGTGATCGAAAGCAGGAGCGTCGGGTAATCGTAACCCCGGCTCTCCAACTCGCGAAGCTTCTCGATCAGATGGCGGTGCGCGGCGCGGACCGACGCCTCGTCGGCGCGGAAGAAATCGCCCGGCCGGGCAGGCCGATAACGCGTGTCGCCGGCTTCCGGGACGGGGCCGACGCGCCACGACTCGGGGTGGAAGTAGTAAAAACCCTGTGCGTAGGCTTCGCCCTGCCAAACGAAAACCCGGCGGCCGTCGCCGAAGACGATTCCCAGCAGCATCAGGATAAAGGCGCCCTGTCGCGCCAATTCGCCTCGGTCGATGGTCATCGGCTCTCTCCCATGGACAGTTGGGCCGGCGCTTTGCCTGGCGTCTCGTCGGGCTGCTCTGCGCGGATGGCGTCGAGC
>JAPLNP010000391.1 GCA_026401055.1 Planctomycetia bacterium | reverse complement strand
AATGGGACTGTCCCCCTCGCATTCGAGTGTTCACCATGCCACGTTTGCCCGCGGTTACGCGATTTGTGTCCGACACCGGGGTGCGGATCTACCGGATTCCGTGCAAGGTGTTCGACCATTTGACCGCGCGGGTTTACCTGCTCTTGGGCGCCGGACCTCCGACGTTGGTCGATACGGGCAGCGGAGACGGCGAGTCGACGCGGAACATCCTCGACGGTCTGGAGGCCGTTCACTCCGAGTTCGGTGAGTCGTTCAAGCCGGGCGACGTCCGGCGCATCCTGCTCACGCACGGCCACCTCGACCATTGCGGCGGCCTGAGCGAGCTCGTCCAGCAGACCGGGGCCCAGGTCGGCATCCACCCGCTGGACAGCGTTTCACTCACCGCGTCCGCCGAGCGTGACGTCCTGCGGTACCGCGCCACCGCGGCTCTGCTGCGGCAGGCCGGCGTGCCCGCGGATCGGCACGAGGAGTTGCTCGATCGCCACGTCCGTCGTCAACGGCCGCTGCCTCGAGTCGCGGTCGACCTGGTGTTGGAGGACGGCGTTCGGCTGGACGGGCTCGAGGTCATCCACACGCCGGGGCACTCGCCCGGCCACGTTTGCCTCGCCGTCGGCGACGTTCTCTTGTGCGGCGATCACATCCTCCCGCGCACCATCCCGCAGCAATGGCCCGAAAGCATCCGCCCCTACGCCGGCTTGGGACACTATATCGAGTCGCTCGATAAGATCCGCCGTCGGGAAGGTTTCCGCTGGGCGCTGGGAGGCCACGAGCCGCCAATCGACGATGTCACCAAGCGGATCGACGACATCGGGCGGTCGCAGACGCGGCGTCTGGAGCGGCTACTGGACGTGCTCCGCGCGGCCGACCACCCGTTGACCGTCTGGGAAGCCTCGCAGGCGATTTACGCCCAGAGCCAGGGGTTTTACGTCCTGTTGACCCTGATGGACACCGCCGCCCGGACCGAGTACCTTCACCAACGAGGCCGCCTGACGATCGCCAACCTGGACCAGGTCGCGTCCGACGACTCCGTGCCATGGCGCTACCGGCCGGCGTAGCAGCGGCTCCCAGCGATGACTGACACCCGAAACGACGCGATGCTGTTGTTGGGCCCGACCGGCTCGGGCAAGACGCCGCTGGGCGACCTTCTTGAGCGCCGGGGCCTTGGCGGCCGCCGGTGCGTCCATTTCGACTTCGGCGCCCATCTGCGCCGGATCGTAAAGCACTACGCTCAACTCGGGGCGATGCTCAAAACCATCAGCGTGACCGCGGCCATGGACCCCGAATCGGCGTGGCGGATGCTGATCCCGTCGCGGCGCGAATGAGTTGAGCGTGGGAGGGTTAAGGACGGGGCGTAGATTTGGCGATCGTCTATCGGGGGGTTCGGCCGCGGTGCGGGGTTGTGGGGCGGAACCGCGCGGGTGAGACGAATTGCGGGCGAAGAATAGTAGAATGGGACGACATTAACCCGGATTATTCATGAAGCACTCGGGTAAGGTCCGTAGGGGGATCGGAAGGGGAGTGAAGGCGTCCTGGGGGTGAGAGCGGACGGGTGAGGGCATAAAACCCCCTTTCCCCCAAGCGATAGAGCGGCGTCGCCGAGGC
>JAPLNP010000487.1 GCA_026401055.1 Planctomycetia bacterium | reverse complement strand
CGATCAACCGGAACTCGCCCGGCTCTAGACTCCCGGCGTCTTCGGCCAGGTCGATCAACTTGCGGAGATTGAATTCGCCGGGCACCGGCGTCGCTTTGGTCTCGACCGACTCCTCGCGTTGCTCGGCAAACCAAGACCCCTTCGCGTCGGCACCGGCGGCGTGGAACGTCAATTCCGCGTTGGAGCTAGGTCCCATCTCGCCGACCCAGGCCGTTTCGATCCCGCCGGTCTCCGTCCGGTGCAGCACGCCGACGCCCCGCAGCGGCACGCCCGTCCGATTGAGAACCTGCCACCGGGCCTGGGCATTGCGCATCACTTCCAACGGGCCGTCCAGGTCGATCATCTGCTCGCCGTGGATCATGTCGACCGTGTTGGAGGGCACGACGAACCCTTCAAGGCTCACCTCGTTGCCGTGGCGGTAATGGAGCGTCGTGTCCGATTCGCCGCGCCGGGCGATGATCCGAAACGGCTGGACCAGCGCGCCGGGGTCCTCGTGCCGGAAAGCGTACCGCGTGGTCAGCGACGTGTACAACGCCGTGTAGCGCGTGAGATGGGCGCGACCGTAGCCGCCCTGGAGTTCCAGCACGGCCAACTCGGTTTCGGACCGGGCGAAGCCGATGTCCAACTGGGCCATGCGGATGACCGCCACGGTCGAGCACAAGGCGATAATCGGCGCGGCGACCCAGGCCCATTCCACCCGGCCCAAGCCCACGAACACCAGCCAGTTCAGCGGCACCAGAACGACCAGGTAGCCGGCCACGACCCAGACGACGAACCACCGCGTCGGGATCTCGACCCGGGCGGCGTTCTGGAGCGCATCCCGGGCGTGGTCGGGCACGGGACCGGAGTTCCGCCACGCGGCGACGCCCGACCCCGGCGGCACCCGCGCGCCGAAATCAGCGTCGTCCCGGCTACGGACGACCACGTCGGAGGCGTAGTCGGTGAAGGGGATGCCGGCGTCGCGGGCGAAGTAGCGGAGGCGGGAGTTCAGCGCCGGGTCGGATTGCCGGAGTCCGCGATCGGCCCAAAACCATTCCAACTCGCGGTAGAACCGCGGCGGCCGGCGCAACAGGCAGGCGTTGAAGAACCCGTCGAAACCCGACCACGTGGTCAAGCCCCGATCGCTCAGCCGGACGGCCGAGGCGACCACGCGGCCCCGACCGACGCGCCATTCGGCCAGCAGTTCGCCGGTGCCGGGCACGAACTGGGCCCCGCGAGCGAGCTTCAGCCCCACGCCGCTCCATTTTCCGGCCGGCACGAGCGGACTCTGGCCGGCCAACGTGAAACGCCGGTTAAGCTCGTCGAAATCCCGCTGGGTCAATTCCCGCGTGCCCGCGGCGGTGGCGGGCAGATAGTTCGTGAGAAAACTGTCGCGAAGCGTGTCGAGCGTGTCGGGGCCGCTGACGATCAGTTGCCCACCCCAGTGCAGCCAGTCGACCAGGGCCGTCTGCTGCTCGGCGGTGAGCGAGCCCGGCTCGACGTCGTCCCAGAGGAGATACGCCATGCTCGTCCAGAACAGCGCCCCGTCGGGCAGCGGCGGCCGGCGCCCCATCTTCAAGAGCGCCACCTGATAGTGAAACGCATGTTGCTGGTTGCCTATCTCCTCCCGCGGCGGCTTGATCGAGTCGAGCGACTTGAGATAGCCGTAGCGGTCGGGCGATCGGGCCACGACGGCAAAGTGGTACTGATACGACGGCATGCCGTTGAGCACGTAGCTCACCTCGTACTGCCGATAGGTCCCCTGCCGGGCGGAAAGCCGGATCAGCGCCGAGGCCGTTTCCTGGCCGACCGGCACGAACAGCGAGGCGTGCAACAGCTTCTTCTGGCCCTTGGGCAGCGTGGCTTCGCGCGATTCGGCCAGACTGAACGGGGCATCGCCGAGCCGCACCGGCACGCGCTCGGGCCCCGAGACCAATTGGACCTCCAGGTCGCCCAGGAAATCCTCCTTGTTCGCCTTGGTCGGGACGATCGCGCTGGTCCAGTGGCCGGGCTTGTAGAAGAACGGGGCGATCTTCTCCTCGTCCTTTTCGGCCAGGAGCGGATCCGCGCACGGCTCGGCTCGGGGCGGCTCGATCTCGAAGTCCGGCTTTTTCCGCTCCCGTTCTTCGGCAAGCCGCTCGGCTTCTTTCTCGGCCTCGGTCTTCTGGCTGTCCTGGTTCCGGCATCCGCCGCAGCCGGGCAGCATCACCAGCACGAGCAAGCAGAGAATCCACCCGCCCGCCCGCGCCACGCCGGGCCGATCGAGCACTAGACGGCAAGCCCCCAAAGCAGCCCTCATCTTGTCCCTCCACGCTTTGAGTGTACCCGGTTACGACAGGCGAGGGAAGAGACCGGGGACGCCAAGCACGCGAAGAGCACGCAATCCCCCAACACGGGGGTCTAATGCCGCAGCGGGATGGTTTTTGTTATACTCTCGGAGTCTGACGGAACCGTGGCGACGGGAGGTGAACCCGTTGAATGGGCTGGAATCGTGTCGAACATCAGCAAAGAAGGGGTTCTGAACGATGGGTAGTGAAATTGCGGCCTCTTTGGGTGGTCATCGATCACCGTTTGAGCCAATCAAACGCACGAATGATGCCGGGACCGAATTCTGGTCAAGCCGTGAGTTTGCCGGCGTCCTGGGCTACGGCGACTACCGCAATTTTGACGGGGTCGTTGCGAAGGCCAAGTTGGCCTGCTTCAACAGCGGCCACCGCGTTGAGGATCATTTCGTTGACGTCACCGAAATGATCGAGATCGGGAAGGGCGGGCGGCGGCCGGTCAAGACCGTTCTCCTGTCCCGCTATGCCTGCTATCTGGCTATTCAGAACGCAGATCCCAAAAAAGAAATCGTGGCGCATGGTCAGACCTATTTCGCCATCCAGACGCGACGGCAGGAATTGGCCGACGAGAGCATCGAGGAAGAGCGACGGCTTCTCTTGCGAGAGGAGATACGGCGGCATAACGCCCAATTGGCCGGCGCGGCCAAGGACGCGGGCGTCATCGAGCCGAAAGACTACGCGATTTTCCAGAACCACGGGTACATGGGTCTTTACTTCACCAGATCGAAGTTCAGCTCGATCGGCCCGTCCGCGTCGGCGGGCACGGTGGCCGAGAGGCCGCTGGTGGCGGCGCTGCCGTATTTCAACGGGATCAGCGATTTGGCCGGCGGGGCGGTCGATTCCATCGGCGGCGGGGTCGAACTGTGGATCAGCACGACGTACTTGCCCGGCATCGCTCCGTCGTCCGTGCGAAACGTCGACAGTTGATAGGTTCCGTCCGGACCGATCGAGCCCAGCGGTGGACGAAGGGGCTTGCCCTCGCCCTTCTCGACCGGCTGAAATGTCACCGTGCCCGTGCTAAGCGGCTTTCCCTGCCAGGTCACGCGGCCGCACACCGGGATCGTCTCGGGCAGCGACTCGCCACAGCCGCAAGCCAGCAGACAGAACACGCACGGCAGCCACCACGACCACTTCATTGTCGCACTCCTCAACCGTTCACGGGGGGTGGCACGCTCTGAGGAACGAAGGGCGTGGTGGGCCGGCAAACCACGCCCTTCGTTCCTCAGGGGCGTGCCACCCTTGTCGAAATCTGTAAGAGTCATTTTCGCGCGATCAGTCGGCCGGCGGGAAGGGGATCGCCTCGCCGTCCTTGCGGTCGCCCAGGAACACCCAGGTCTCGTAGTCGATCACCTCGTTGATGAAATGGACGCTGCCGTCGGCCATGGCCACCTGGACGCCGCCGGGATGCTGGCTGTTGTAGCCCGACATGTAGTCCTCGCACCCGGGGATTCCGCCGTACTTGACCGAGACGTACTCGGCCGGGCAGCGTTTCGGATTGATCCGCCAGTAGTTCGGCGGGATGTTCGTCGTGGCCATCTGCCGGTGGCTATGGAAATACATGGCGTGGATGCAGCGGCTAGGAAGCGTTTCGCCGATCAAGAATGTCTTGCTCAGACCGTCGGTGCAGTCGCCGAAACGGTAGAACACTTGCCCTCCGGCGAACAAGCCCGGCACGCCCTTGTCGTAGTGTCCCATGTTCTCGGGCTGGCAGTTTCGGCCGTCGGGCCAGCGGGGCACCGGACACCAGCCGACGTCGACCGGGCCGGCGTTGGGAACGTACGACGCGCCCATCGAACTCGACGAGAAACTGCCGGCGATGTGGCTCCCCTCCGGAGCCCCGCTGTCGGCGAATCGCCGGTGGGACAACAAGCCGGCCAACGGATCCGAGGGACACTCCAAGTGGCCGAATTTCCGCTCCAGAATGACGCTCGGGTTGGGCGCCTGGTTTGTCGGAACGTTGAAATCGATCTGGTCGTACAATGCCCCGAGTTCGACAAACGGCATCAGCGACTCGAACCAGGTGTGGCAAGCATAGATCCTGCCGGCGGTGCAATAGGAACCGGCGGGAAGACTGCCGTTGGCGTCGTGATAGTTGTGGATCCCCAGGGCGAACTGCTTCAGGTTGTTGCAGCACTGGATGCGGCGCGCCGCCTCGCGAGCCGCCTGAACCGCCGGCAGCAGCAGCGCGATCAAGATCCCGATGATGGCGATGACCACCAAGAGTTCCACCAGGGTAAAACCACGGTGGAACCGACCGGCGCGAACGGGAGTCTTCGAACTCGGAAGCATGACGCACCACTCCTTATCATGGACTCTCAGTCTACCATCGCGGTTTCCCCCTTGTCAAAGCCGGAGGCGCCGGACGTTGGGTCAAACGTGGCACTTCGTGGCGCGCAAAAAAAACGCCCGCCTTGTTCACCAAGGCGGGCGGTGTCCGCTCGTGTACGGGTGGCCGTTGGCCCCCTACCGCCGATAGTCGTAACTGGGCGGCGTGTAGAACCCGGCGGGAACGACGCCCGACGTGCCGCTGGCGCCGGAGGAGCTCGAACCGGTGGAAGGAGTGGAAGGATAGGGACTCGACGACGCGCCGGCGCTCGGCGCGGTCGATGGCGTCGTCGACGTCGGGTAGCTCGTGCAACTGCCCGGCCGCCACGGCGTCGACGTGCCCGAGCTCGCCGGGAGCGACGAATTCGACGGGTACGCGCCCGACGCGGTGGTCCCGGTCGTTGCCGGGTAGCCGGTCGCCGGGTTGCTCGTCGAAGGATAACCGTTCGACGGATAGCTGGGCGAGGGATACGCCGTCGCCGGATAACTCGTGGTGTCGCCGGCGCCGGACGAAGGCTGATAGCCGTTCGCGCCCGGCGTGTACTCACTTTGCCCCGGCGTGTAGCCCGTGGCGCCGGGAACGTAGCCGTTGTTGCCCGGCGCGGAACCTCCGGCGACCGGATAGCCGCTCTTGGCCGGGGCATAGCTCGCGCCGGTGGCCGGATAGCCGTTCTTCAGCGGCTGATAGCCGCCGCTTGCGGCGGCCGTCGGAGCGGCTGACGTGGCGGCGCCGGCCGTGCTCGGGTAGCCCGTGCTCGGGTAACCGGCCGCGGACGCCGAGGACGGGTAATCGGGCGGCTCGCTCGCGCCGGACGCGGACGCCGGGCTGTAGGAGCGGCTGTTCGGATCGGCGTTATACATGGGGGCGACACTGCTGGCTCTCGACGCCAGACTGGACCCATAGCTCGCGTTCGTGCCGGCCTGGGCGCTCGGATAACCTTGGCTGGCGACACCCACGCCGGAACCCGCCGTGCTGGGATAGGCCGCGGCGGAGGACGGATAGCCGCTGCTGGGCGATGTGGCCGTGGCATAGTTCGAATTGACGCCGGAGCGATACGGGTTCGTCGCGCTAGAACCGTAATTTGGGGCGGTGCTCGGGTAGGACGAACCCGGCGTGGTCGAACCGCTCGACGCCTCGGCGTAGTTGCCGGCGCCGTAGCGGCCCGCTTGCGGCGCCATGTAGGAGGCGCCCGAGCCGGTGGTGGCGGTCGAGGGGTAGCCGGCCTGAGCGCCGGCGCGGGACCCGGGGGCGTTGTAGCTGGCCGCCGTGGCTGGGTAGCCCGTCGTCGGCAAGGCGCCGGCCGTGGCCGTGCCCGAGCCCGGCGAGACGCTCATCGAAGGCGTTGCCGTCGTCGAGGGCCTTACCGGCCCGTTGCCGGCCAGGTCGGACGACTTGGCTCGAATGCCGCCGCGCGACCAATTGGTCGGATTCCAGCGGGACACGCGCCAACCGCCGGAGTTCCCAACTCCAGTGCTCTGACAACCGGCACCGGCGATCAGCGCCGTCATGACGACGCACGCCGCGACAGAAGACAATCGCATGATTGGTGTCCTTTGAGAAGGGACCGCAAGGTGGGGGCGCGAACGGCCGTCGACCTCCATGTCGAATCAGATTGCCGGCGTCCTCGTCCTTGAGAACTGATTTCAGAAGAGCGGAAGCCGGGAAGCCGGCCTAGCGACAACGCGCGGCCGCTCGGCGCGAGCGACCCAACGCCCCCGCCGCCGTTTTCCCGCTTCCAGAATGCGCCGGATTATAGACACCTCGACCGATGGGTCAACGTCAATTGTGAGCGGGCCCACCAGACATCGCGAGAAAAACTGGATGACTGGAGATTTTGGGTGGCTTAGGTAAGGCACGCCAAGGCCCAACCGTGCTCCGATGAGCGAAACCGTCCGTTAGCCAGTGACGATCCACCGCAGCAGTTGCCTCAGCTTCGGGAGTTGGCCCTGGGAAAGAATGGCGATGCGGAAGATTCGTCCGGCGGCAAACACGCACAGGCCCGTGGCCGCCAAGAGAATCGCCACGCCGACGACCGGTTGCCAGAGGGGGATGTCCGGGCTGGCCGTTAGCCGCAGCACCATCAAGAGCGCCGTGGCCGGCGGCACAAACGACGTCCACATGGCGAAATTGCCCGTCGGCTGCTGCAACACGCTGAACCAAATGAACATGGGGAACACGATCAAGAGCATGACCGGAATCAACATGCTTTGGGCTTCCTTGCGATCGTTCACGCAGGCCCCCACCGCCATGAAGAGCGAACTGAACAGCAGCACCGCCAGCACCTGGTAAACCAGAAACCAAGGCACGATTCCCAGCGGCACCAGGTGGAGCACGTCGTAATACCAGGCCAAGGCGATCGCGCCCACGCCGTACGCCAAGACGATCGTCAGCGAACCGGCGACACAGCCCAGCAATTTGCCGGCCATCAACTGCGACGGGCTCACCGAGCCCAACAGCACCTCGGCGATCCGCAGGCTCCTTTCCTCCATGACGGTCTCGATCATGGGCTGCGAGGCCAGCAGGATGACCATGAACATCAGCATCATGATTCCAAAAGGCAGAAGGAAGGCGAGCTTCTCGCTCTTGGGCGCCGCCGGCTGGGACTGGCCGTCGTTGGACTTCGCGAACAGTCCCAGACCTTCGACCGTCACCCAAGTGCTGGCGCGATCGACGGCCTCGGGGTCGATCTTCGCCTCCCGGAGGCGATGCCGCCGGACGGCGCCGTTGAGCGATTGCTGGAGCCAGCCTTTCTCCTCGGAGAACGCCATGTTTTGAGCGTAAAACTTCGCCTTGGCGCCCCCGCCGGACGAAGAAATGGCGAACACGTCCTCGGGAATCTCCACGAAGGCATGGATCTCGCCGCGGCGGATGCGCTCGGACAACTCCAGCCGCTCTTCGTCGGTCACTTTCCCGCCGGGACCCCGCTCGAGCCGGTAGCAGGGCTTGATCTGCGCGCCGGTCGCGAGATCGAAAATCGCCGTTTTGTTCCGGGCCTCGGCGGCTTCCGACATCGCATCGAACAGCGTGCCGGTCTGATCCAGCACAACCATCCGCTTCTCGTCGAGGTTGACCCGCTGCCGGAGTCGCTCCTGGAAGAAGATGCCGCCGCCCATCAGGATGGGCATCAAAACCAGCGTGATCACGAACGCCTTGGTGGCGACCATCGCTCGGTATTCGCGCTTGGCAATAATCAGGATCTTACGCATGTTGCGCCTCCTCCGCGGACCGGGACTCGGGCCCCGCGATCCGAACGAAAACGTCGTGCAAGGAAGGCCGCGCCAGCTCGAAATGTTCGACCGTCGCGCGCCTCAGCAGTTCCTGGAGGATCGCTCGGGGATCCGCGTCCCGGGCGATCCGCAACTCCTTGTAATGACGTTGATCGTTCACGTGCGTCACCCCCGGCAGATCGGCCAGCGAGGCCTCGGCGTCCGTCGTTCGCAGCCGGATCGTGTCCTCGCCGAACTGGGCTTGGATGTCGGCCAGCGTGCCGTCCAAGACCTTCTTGCCGCGGTAGATCATGAAAATCGTGTCGCACAGACGCTCGGCCATGTCCATGTCGTGCGTGGAGAAGATCACGGTCGTGCCGTCTTGATGGGCCGACCGCACCGCGCCGCGGAGAACGTCCATGTTGACCGGATCCAGGCCCGTGAACGGCTCGTCGAGGACCAACAGCCGCGGTTTGGCGACAATGGCGCCGATGAACTGGACCTTCTGCGCCATGCCCTTGGAAAGCGTCTCGACTTTCTCGTTCGCCCAGCGCACCAGATCGAACCGTTCCAGCCAGTCGTCGATCTCCCCGCCGCAACGGCGCATTCCCTTGAGTTGGGCGAAGAACCGCAGCAACTCCCGCACGCGCATCTTCCGGTACAGCCCCCGTTCTTCCGGTAGGTAGCCGACGTGGTCGTTGGCCGCGGCGCCCCGGCTGCATCCCAGCACCGTGACTTGGCCGCTATCCGGATACAGAATCCGCAGGATCATGCGGAGCGTCGTCGTCTTGCCCGAACCGTTGGGGCCGATGAATCCATAGATCGTGCCCTCGGGCACGGTGAGGTCGAGGCTGTCGACCGCCAGACAACTGCCGAACCGCTTCGTCACTTTTTCGAGTTCGATGGCGTGGCTCACGTGAGTAGTTCACCTTCTCTGTTCTGATATTGTGGTGCAGGCGTCTCGCCTGCCGTACGAATTCGCAGGCGGGACGCCTGCACCACAAGGAACCATTGTCTTGACGCTGCCTTATCCACCCGCGATCGTCCGGCCGCCGTCGACCGGCAGACACACGCCGGTGACGAAGTCGTTTTCGACGAGAAAGACGACGGCGTGGGCAATGTTCTCCGGCGAGCCCAGGCGGTGCAAAAGCGTGCCCGCCATCGCCTCGTGACGCTCCTCCTCCGGGAGGTCCTCCGGCAGCATCACCGGGCCTGGCAGAATGCAGTTCACGCGGATCCTGGGATTGCGCCGAGCCAGCTCGACGGCCAGGCACCGGGTGAGCGTCGGAATGGCCCCCTTCGAGGGGAAATAGGCGGCATAGCCCGGGTAGGGGCGAACCGTGGCCCAATCGCCAATCGTGACGATCGCGCCGCCCTCGGGCTGCTCGACCATCAGGAGCCCCGCCCGTTGGCAACACAAAAACGTCCCCAGCGTGTTGACCTCGAACTGGCGCCGGACGTCGTCGGCCGTGACGCTTTCCAGGGGTTTGGGCTCCCAGACGGCCGCGACGGCGACGAGCACGTCGAGCCGGCCAAACTCGCCGGCAACCTCGGCGAAGAGTCGCTTAACGTCCGCCTCGTCCGCCACGTTGGCCCCAAACGCCCGGGCGCGGGCGCCTTCGGCCGTCAATTCGTCGACGGTCTCTTGGGCCTCGTCGGCGGAACGACGGTAGTGCAGTGCGACGGCGTAGCCGCGATCGGCCAGCCGCCGCGCGACGACGTTGCCCACCCGGCGCTTGCCGCTGCCGGTGACGAGGGCGACTTTGCCTTGGCCTGGGTTGGGCACGGTTCTTTCCCCCCAAAAAATCGAACGCCCCAAGTGTAGCGGATCGACCGGCGAGTGAGAAGGCGCGGCCGTTTTCGATTCTGACCAAGCTACTCCGCCACGAGCCCTTGGCGGCGGAGTCGATCGACGGTGGCGAGGATCCGCCGCGCCGCCGGCATGTCGCGGAACACCTCGAACGAGTATCGGGCCTTTCGCCTCCAGTTCGGACGCTCATGATACGTGCCGGGGACGTTCTGCGGCTCGGTCTCGCCCCAAAGGTCTTCCAGGTTCACCAGCACGACGTCCGCCGGGCTTCGCGCCAAGTAAGCCTGACAAGCCTCCAGCACGTCGAGGTCTTGATGATCTCGCGACGGGTCCAACAGCCTCTCTCGTTCGAAGAAGGCGATCAGAGCGTTGCGAAGTCTCCCCCGTCGCGCATCCTCCGCGACGGCCTCGTCCGGCGCTAGCAAGCCGAGGTCCACGCGGTCCGCGACGTCGAGACCCTTCCAGTAGGCCGCGAACGGCGGCATGTCGTGCGTGTTGACGCTGGCGACGGCCGCCGCGGGCACGGGCCGAAGCGCGGGTCCCTTGTCCGGATTCGTCTCGTACTGCAAGACGTACATCCCGCCGACGCCGTGGCGCTCCATCGCTTCGTCGACCGGCGCCGGCACCGTCCCCAGGTTTTCTCCGACGACGCGAACGCCGAACCGATGCGACTCCAGCGAGAGAATGGCGAACAACTCCTCCATCGGATAACGAACGTACACGCCGTCGTCCGACGCCATGCCGTCCGGAATCCAGTAGAATCGGAACAGGCCCATCACGTGGTCGAGCCGCAGGACCCGGGCGTGGCGAAGGTGAGTTTGCAGCGCCCGGATGAAGTAGCGATACCCCTGCCGACGAAGCGCCCGCGGATTCAGCGGCGGGAAACACCAGTTCTGCCCCTTGGTGAAGAAGGCATCCGGCGGCGCGCCGGCGGACGCCTCGCGAACGAACAGGTCTTGCTCCCGCCATGCGTCGTAGCCCGAGGCGCTGACGCCCAGCGGAAAATCGAGGTACCAGAACATGCCGAGTCGATCGGCGCGGTCGCTCATCGAGCGGAGTTGCTCGTCGACCTGCCACTGGGTGTAGAGGTGATAGCGGTAGACGGCCTCGTCAAAGTCGCCCGGCGAGAGCGTGCCGCGGCGAAGCGGCTCGGGCCAGTCGGGCCAGGGTCCGCCTTGCCGCTCGCCGGTTGCCCGAAATCGCGCGAACCGCTCCAACTCGGGGTTCTCGCGGCAATGCCGGATTAGCGCCTCGCGTCGGCCCGAGGGACCGGCGAAGAAGGCGGCCGATAGTGCTTCGAGCACCTGCCGCT
>JAPLNP010000301.1 GCA_026401055.1 Planctomycetia bacterium | reverse complement strand
GCCGCGCCGCACGATTGGCCCACGCTACCCCCGGCGGGCATTTTGCCGGAGATCGACCGCGACAGAACCGATTATCGCGACCATGTTTGACGTTTCGACCCTGCTCATCCTGATCCCCGGCGTGCCCCTGCTGGCAACGCTGGTCACTGCCGCGCTGGGCCGCTGGGTCCTGGGCCGGCGGAGCCACGTGCCGGTGGTCGCCGCGACCGCGATCTCGTTGGCCGCCAGTCTGCTGCTGATCGCCGAAGTCCACCACGGGGCCCAAGGGTGGCACGTCCCTGAGCGCAGCGAAGGGCGTGGAGACTCGGCGAACCACGCCCTTCGTTCCTCAGGGCGTGCCACCCAGTGCGAGGATCAGATCGGCTACGAGCAGACTGTGACGCTCTGGACCTGGGCCGCGGTCGATCAAGCTCCGCGAGGGGGACAGTCCCATCTTCGCGGCGAAAACGCGGGTTGGCCGCGCCATGACTCCCGCGCCGCGAAAACTGGGGCAGTCCCCACGGGACGCGACGACGCGGCCAGCCGCGATTTCCGGATCGACGTCACGCTCCGCGCCGACGCCCTGACCGCGATCATGCTCGCCGTGGTGAGTTTCGTCTCGCTGGTGGTGGCGGTCTACTCGATCGGCTACATGGCCGGCGACCCCGGCTACTGGCGGTTCTTCACCTACATCGGCCTCTTCGTCTTCTCAATGTTGATGCTCGTCTCGGTGAGCAACTTCGTGCTGTTGTACGTGTTTTGGGAAGCGGTCGGGCTGTGCAGTTATCTGTTGATCGGCTACTGGTACGACCGGCCCGCCGCGGCCGCCGCCGGCATGAAGGCGTTTCTCGTGAACCGCGTGGGCGATTTCGGATTCGCCCTGGGCGTGTTCCTCTTGTGGACCACCTACGGCACGCTCGATTTTCACGACACCGTGGCCGGCGGCGCGGTCACGAGCGTCGGCATCCTGGGCCAGACGCGGCTGGCCGACCCCGCGATGTTCGCCACGGGCGCAACGGCGACGGCCATTTGCCTGCTATTGCTGTTGGGGGCGTGCGGCAAGAGCGCGCAGTTTCCGTTGCACGTCTGGTTGCCCGACGCGATGGAAGGCCCCTCGCCGGTGAGCGCCTTGATCCACGCGGCGACGATGGTCACGGCGGGCGTGTACCTGGTTGCCCGATGCGCGCCGCTTTTCGCCGCCTCGGCGGACGCGGGCCACGTCGTGGCGGTCGTCGGCGGCTTCACCGCGGTGTTGGGAGCCGTGATCGCCCTGACGCAGACCGATCTGAAGCGGATCCTCGCCTACTCGACAATCAGCCAGCTCGGCTACATGTTTCTCGGCCTGGGCGTGGGCACGGTGCTGGGCGTTACCGCCGGGATGTTCCATCTGTTCACCCATGCGTTTTTCAAGGCCCTGCTGTTCCTCGCCGCCGGCAGCGTGATGCACGCGATGGGCGACGTGATCGACATTCGACGGCTCGGCGGTCTGCGGCGCCGACTGCCGGTGACGCACTGGACCTTCCTGGCCGGCTGCCTCGCGTTGGCGGGCGTGCTCCCCTTCGCCGGGTTCTGGAGCAAGGACATGATTCTGGCGGCCGTCCACGAGAAGGCCGGCGCGGGCGGCGCGCTTTACATGGTCCTCTATTTCGCGGCCCTGGCGACGACATTTTTGACCGCGCTCTACACGTTTCGCGCGTACTTCGTCACGTTCTTCGGCGTGGAGAAGGTTCCCGAGGAGGCCGGCGGACACGCCCATGAGTCGGGCCGCGCGATGACCGGACCGCTCGTGATTCTGGCCGTCTGCGCGGTTGCGGTTGGCGCCGTGTTTGGGTGGACCCACGGGTTTGCCGACTTTCTGCGTCAAACGCCGTCGATTGCGTTTCTCGACGCGAGAACCGCGCCGATGTTCGACGAGTCGCAACCGCCGGCCACCGCCCATCTGGCGATTGTCGTGCTTAGCACGGTCGCCGCGTTGGCCGGCATCGCCCTGGCCGCGGCGCTGTACCTCGGCAGCGGCGCGGCGGTCTCGCGGCTCGCCCGGGTGATGAACGTCCTGGGACTCTATCGGCTTTCCCGCGGCAAGTTCTTCTTCGACGAGTTGTACCGCCTGGTCGTGGTCCGACCGCTGGCCGGACTTGCCCGGGCGTGTTCCTGGGCGGACGATCGGGTGGTCGACGGTCTGGTCGACCTGTGCGGCCGGCTGCCGCCCGCACTGGGCTCCGCCCTGCGCCCGATGCAGAACGGAATGATCCAGTTCTACGCCCTGGCGATGATCCTCGGTCTGTTGGTTCTGTTCGCGGCCGTGTTCCTGTAACGTCTCTGTTAGCCCGACCATGGGAAATCTCCTGCTCGCCACGATTCTGCTGCCGCTGGCCGGGGCCGTTTTGGCCTTCGGACCGCGGCGCGGGGCACGCGCGGTCGCGCTGGCCGCGACGGTGGCGGCTCTCGCGATGGCCGGAACCCTCGTCTTCCGCTACCCCGTCGGCGCCTCGGGCGAGTTCGCCGTGTTCGACGCGGCGTGGTTCGGCGCGGACAGCTCGATCGACATCCGGCTGAGCGTCGGCCTGGACGGGCTGAGCCTCTGGCTGTTCGGCCTGACGGCGCTGTTGAGTCTGACGGCGGTGCTCGTCGGTTGGGAATCGATCCGCCAGCAAGCGTCCGCCTACTACCGGCTGCTGTTGGTGCTCGAAACCGGCATGTTGGGCGTGTTCGCCGCCCGGGACATTATCCTGTTTTACGTCTTCTTCGAATTCACACTGATCCCGCTCTTCTTCCTGATCGGCATCTGGGGGAGCAGCCAGCGGCGCCACGCGGCGATCAAGTTCTTCCTGTTCACGCTGGCCGGCAGCGTGCTCGCGCTCTTGGGCCTGCTGGCGATCGTGTTGTGGGACCATTATCACTCGCCGGCCGGCCAGATGACGTTCTCGATCCCGCGCCTGACCGAGAACCTTGCCGCCGCGCCGATTCCGACCGGCGTGCAGCTTTGGATCTTCGCGGCGTTGTTCGCCGGGTTTGCGATCAAGGTGCCGATGTTCCCGCTGCACACCTGGCTGCCGCTGGCCCACGTCGAAGCGCCCGCCGCCGGCAGCGTGCTTCTGGCGGGCGTTTTGCTGAAAATCGGCTCCTACGGGTTCGTGCGATTCGTCCTGCCGATGTTGCCGGACGCGACGGCGATCTGCGCGCCGTGGCTGCTGGGGCTTTCCGTGGTGGGCATCGTCTACGCGGCCCTGGTCGCGCTGGCCCAAAGCGACATCAAGCGGCTGGTCGCCTACTCGAGCATCAGCCACATGGGATTCTGTATGTTGGGACTGTTCGCGCTGAACCCGCTGGGCATCCAGGGCGGAGTGCTCCAGATGGTCAACCACGGGCTGGCGACCGGCGGGCTGTTCGCGATCGTCGGCATGATCTACGAGCGCTACCACACTCGGGCAATCGCCGACCTCGGCGGCCTGGCCAAACGCACGCCCCGGCTGGCGGCGTTTATGCTGCTGATGACGCTTTCGAGCATCGGTCTGCCGGGGCTCGGCGGCTTCGTCGGCGAGTTTCTGATCCTCTTGGGCATGTTCCAGCGGGCATGGACCGCCGCGCCGCCGGCTGGGGCGCTGCCGCTGAGGGTCATCTCGGTGCTGGCCCTCTCCGGCGTGGTCCTCGGGGCGTGGTACATGCTCGGGCTGGTCCGCCGCGTGTTCTTCGGACCCTTGCGCGAGCCGAAGCGCGACCCCGCCGAGCCGCCGGTGGCCGACCTTTCGGCCCGCGAAGTCATGGCCCTGACGCCGTTGGCGGTGTTCATCGTCTGGATCGGGCTCCAACCGAGCTTCTTCCTCGATCGCATGAGCCCGACGCTCGACCACTTGACCGGCGAAGCACAAAGACGGGAGGTGGAGGTAACCGCGGACGAACGCGGATGGACGCAGATGGATGGTCGCGCGCAGACGACTCTCGCGAACGGGTGGCACGCCCCGAGGGACGAAGGGCGTGGCATATCGGCTAACCACGCCCTTCGTCCCTCGGGGCGCGCCACGCTTGCGTTTCCTCTCTCCCATCCGCGTCCATCCGCGTTCATCCGCGGTTCTACTCTTCTTCGGACAACCACCACGGCCCCGCTTACTCCGACGAGGACGAAACCGTGACGACCGAGACGCTCCATCTCCTGATGCCCGAGATCGTGCTGGCGATCGCCGCGGTGACGATCTATGTCGCCGGGGCGTTCGTGGCGTCCCGGGCGGTGTGGAGTTGGATCGGCCTGGGGGCGAGTGCGATCGCCGCGGCGGTGATGCTCATCCAGCAGCCGCAACCCGCCGGTCCGTTGGCCGGCGATGCCCTGGGGCAATTGATCCGCTGGCTCGCCCTGGGCGTCGGCGCGATGTTGGTCTTGACGGCGTCGCGGTCGAGGGCCCCCGATGTTCCGGAATACCTCGGCTCGTTGTTGCTCACCGTGGTCGGTCTGATGCTCGTGGCCGAGGCCAACGAACTGATCCTCTTGTTTCTCGGCCTGGAATTGATCGCGATCCCCACGTACCTGCTGCTCTACCTCGGGCGCCACGATGCCGCCGCCGAGGAATCGGCCGCCAAATACTTCTTCCTCAGCGTCCTGGCCTCGGCGCTCTTGCTGTACGGGTTCAGTTTTCTGTACGGAACGACGGGCTCGACGGACCTCGGCGCGATCGCGGCCCGGCTTGCCCAGCCCGCGGCCGGGCAGGACACTCTGGCGGGTTTGGCTCGGATCGCGATGGTGTTCGTTTTCGCCGGTCTGGGGTTCAAGATCGCCGCCGTGCCGCTGCATTTCTACGCGCCGGACGTGTACCAGGGGACGACCCATCTGAACGCCGCGCTGCTCTCGGTGGTGCCCAAGGCGGCCGGGCTGGTGGCCCTCGTGCGGATCGGCTTGCTCATGCCCGGCTTGGAGAGCCACGCCTGGCGGATCGCCTTGGCGCTGGCCGTGGTGACGATGACTTACGCCAACGTGCTGGCCTTGTGGCAGTACAATCTCCGCGAAGGCCGCGAGGTGGACAACGTCGACGAACTGGCCGGACTGGGGCAAACCTCGCCCGTGGTGGCCGGGGCGATCGCCGTGTGCCTTTTCAGCCTGGCGGGCGTTCCGCCGCTGGCCGGTTTCTGGGGCAAGCTGGGCGTCTTCGCCGCCGCCCTGGACGTCCAGCCCGCCGCAGGGGAGCCGGGCGGTCTGCGAATCTGGTTCATCGCCCTGGCCGTCATCGGCGTGCTCAACGCGGCGATTGCGGCGGCATACTATTTGCGCGTGGTCGGCGTGATGTATTTCCGTCTGCCGTTGGCGTCGCCCAAGTCCGAGGGCGGACGCGGCGCTCGGTTCGCCGCGATCGCGTGCGCCGTGCTCGTCGTGCTGCTCGGCCTTGCGAGCGGTCCGTTGTTCGAAGCTTGCCGCCGAGCCAGCCCGAACGTGTCGGCACAAGCAAACGGAGCCGCGACCGTAAGGGAGCGGCATGACTGGCCAGTTTCCAACACCGCTCCCTTACGGTCGCGGCTCGGTTTTTCGCTAGCGGCTTGGTCTTCCTTCCCATCCAGCCGGTGGTGCTGTAAGATGAACGTGCCCCAAACCCGGAACCCCGGACCCCGTCGCCGTCCTTTCATCTTATGCCCACGAAACGAACGCGAACCGCCGCCCTAGCTCGGCTCTTGAACGAGGCCCGCCGGCCGATCTACGTCCTCGATGGCGAGCAGACGATTGTGTTCTGCAACGAGGCGTGTCTCGACTGGCTGGGCCGGTCGATCGACGAGATGCTCGGTCGGCGATGCGTCTACCATTTCAGCCCGGACGCGACCGGTCCCGATGCCGTCGCCGCCGCGCTGTGTCCGCCACCGGCGGCTTTCACGGGCGAATTGGCCTCGGGCACCGTCGCCCGGGGCGATGCCGAGACTTCGGCGCGCCGCCGGGCTCGCTTCGTACACGCGGGCGAAACGCCCGACGATCTTGTCGCGCTGGTCGTCCTGGTGGACGAGCAGGACCTGCCCGAGACGGAAGCGATCGGCGATGGTCTCGCCGCGATCGAAGAGCCGACGGCCGACGAGTTGCACCACCGCCTGCGGCGGTTCCGGCGGGAGGCGGCCTCGCGGCACCGGATCGACCGGCTGCTGGGCGAGAGTCCGGCGATGCGTCGGGTGCGTGCCCAGGTCGAGCTGGCCACCCGATGCCGCGCGAGCGTGCTGGTGGTCGGCCCGCCGGGCAGCGGCCGGCAGCACGTCGCCGCCGCCATTCACTACGGAAGCGACCCGGAGCACGAGGGGTCGTTGATCCCGTTGGCGTGTTCCGCGTTGGGAGCCGACATGATCCAGTCGACCGTCCGTGCCCTGGCCGCCAATCCGCTGGGCGACCGCGCCGCGCGGAGCACCCTGGTTCTGAACGAGGTCGACCGGCTGCCGCCGGAGGTTCACGCGGAGTTGGCGGACGTGCTCTCTGCCCGATCGTTTCTTCCCCGGCTGGTGGCCACCGCCGAGCAGCCGCTGGAGGAATTGGTCCGCCGGGGTGAATACCGCCCGGACCTGGCCGCCGTGCTCGGCACGTTGCTCGTCGAGTTGCCGCCGCTGGCCCGGCGCCGCGAGGACCTGCCGCTCTTGGCGCAGATGTTCCTCGAGGAGGCGAACGCGCGAGGCGGCCACCAGGTGGGCGGTTTCTCGCCCGAGGCCCTCGACCGGCTCGACGCCTACCCTTGGCCCGGCAACGTCGACGAGCTGGCCCAAATGGTCGCCCAAGCTTACGAGCGCGCCGAGGGGCCCGAAATTGTGGTGGGCGATCTGCCCAATAGGATTCACCTGGCTGCCGACGCGGCGGCGCATCCGCGGCCTGTCGAGGAGACGATACAGTTGGACACGTTATTGGCCGAGATCGAGTGCGAGTTGATCCATCGCGCGTTGGCCCAAGCCAAGGGCAACAAGGCCAAGGCCGCCCGGCTGTTGGGCCTCACCCGGCCTCGGCTCTATCGCCGTTTGGTGCAACTCGGGCTGGAAGAAGAGTAGTTGTCGGTTGTCGGTTGTCGGTTGTCGGTTGAAGGTTGATGGTTGATGGTGATGGTTGATGGTCACGAGTTTCCAACGCCCCGGCATTGCATGTCGCGGGTGGAACAGCTTACGATGGTCGTGGAGATGAACGTACTGAAGCGTGACAGTCGCCTGCCGGAGGGGGCCGCGCCGCCTCGGCTGATCGTCTGCGAGCAGACCGGCCGTTGGGCCGTCGCGCTGGGGCGGGAATTGCCCGAATCGCTCCGCGCACACGAAACCCGAAGCGTCCCGGCGTGCTGGGAGATGCTCGCCGAGTGCCCGGCCGCTTTCGTCGTCATCGAGTTGACCGCCGGGAACGTCGACGCCGTGTTGTCGCGGATGGCCCGGTTCGAGCGGGATTTCCCCCTTGCCCGGGTTGCCGTGGTGGCCGCGCGGAGCATGGCGAGCTACCGATGGCTCTTGCGCGAGGCCGGGGCGGTCGATTTCGTCACGTCGCCCCGCCGGCTGGCCGCCTTGGCCGACGCGGCCTGCCGCCATCTCGACCAGGCGCCCCGCGGGCCGCAGAGCCAAACCGAGCGGATTTGGACCAAACTGCCCTGGGCGGGAAGCGGTAGACAGTGAGTGGTAAGTGGTAAGGATCGGCGCGGAAACGAGTGTCGCCTTTCGCTCCGCGAAAGACCGCCACTTTCGCGGAGCGAAAGGCGACAATACGACAGTCATTGGTCCGCCGGTCCGAAGTCGCACGGGAGGCAATACGCATGGTTGAAGGTCCCATGACGATCGACCGAGTGAACCGGGCGCTTGCCGAGTTCAAGGAGCCCGAGACCGGCAGGGGCATCGTGCAGGTCAAACAGGTACACGACGTCAAGCTCGACGGCAATAACGTCTCGGTGACGCTAGGGTTGACCACGTTCTCGGCTCCCGTCTGGAAGACCACCCGGGCCGAACTCGAGGAGCATCTCCGTCGCCGACTGCCCGAGGCGCAGCGGATCGACGTCAAGCTCGCCCTGCACGAGCGGCCGGCGGAGAAGATGGGCGAAATCGGTCTGGCCGCGAAGGCGGTGATCGCCGTTGGCTCGGGCAAGGGCGGCGTGGGCAAGAGCACGATCGCCGCGATTCTCGCCTGCGGACTCGCCCGGGCAGGGTGCAACGTCGGGCTGCTGGACGCCGACATGTACGGTCCCAGCATTCCCCACCTGCTGGGCTCCAGCGAACGCCCGCGGATGATCGGCGACCGGATCGAGCCGATCACGATCGACGGCGTGAAGGTGATGTCGATGGGACTGCTCGTTCCGCCGGGCGAGGCCGTGATCTGGCGGGGTCCGATGCTCCACGGGGCCATCACCCAGTTCCTCCGCGATACGGAGTGGGGCCAGCCGGATTACCTCATCATCGACATGCCGCCGGGCACGGGCGACGTCGCGCTGTCGCTCTCGCAACTGTTGCCTTTGAGCGGGGCCGTTGTCGTGTGTACGCCCCAGGAGGTCGCGCTGTTGGACGCGGCCAAGGCCATCGCCATGTTCCGCAAGGTCAATATCCACGTCGTCGGCATGGTCGAAAACATGAGCTTCTTCATGTGTCCCGACTGCGGCGCCCGGCACGACGTCTTCGGCCACGGCGGCGCCCGGGCAAAGGCCGCCGAACTGCACGTTCCGTTCCTGGGCGAGGTGCCGCTGAACATCGCGCTGCGGATCCGCGGCGACGAAGGCCGCGCCGGTTCGAGCTTCGACGACCAGGACTCGAAGCCTTATTTGGACGCCCTATGCCGGAACCTGGTCGAGACACTCGTCGCCCGCCGCCGGGCGAAACCGCCGATGCCCGACCTGCCGGTGATCGGGTAGGCTCATGTAGCATGGAATAGAGTGGGTCGAACCGTGAGTATCGTGAATTGGCTCTTGATCGGCTATGCGGGGCTCGGCGGGCTCTACTGGCTGTGGATGGCGGTGGGGATGTGGCGGGTGACTCGCCGCGTGCCGGTGCTCGTCCGGGAGCCGCTGGTCGAACCCCCGCGGTGGCCCCGACTGTCGATCATCATCCCGGCGTGCAACGAGGGCGACACGCTCGAAGGCGCGATCGCGACGGTTCGACGCCTCGACTACCCGGATCTGGAGATCGTCCTGATCGACGACCGCTCGGAAGACGACACCGGCCGCATCGTGGACCGGATCGCCGCCGAGGACGCCCGGGTCCGGCCGATCCACGTCACCGAACTGCCCGACGGGTGGCTCGGCAAGGTTCACGCCCTTGCCCGGGGCGTCGAGGCCGCCGGCGGCGAGTGGGTCTTGTTTACGGACGCCGACGTTCACATGGCGCCGACGACGCTTCGCCGCGCGGTGGCGCATGCCGAGCGCCACGCGCTGGACCAACTGGCCGTCGCCCCGGAGATGTGGCCGAACGGCTGGCTCCTGGACGCGATGATCTCGCTGTTTCTCCGGGTGTTCTGCGTGGGGATGCGAGTCTGGGCGGTCGGCGATCCGCGCAGCCGAGCGTTCATCGGCGTCGGCGCGTTCAACCTCGTGCGTCGCTCGGCGCTCGAGCGGACGCCGGGCTTCGCGTGGCTGCGGATGGAGGTCGGCGACGACGTCGGCCTAGGGCTGATGCTCAAGCGGTCCGGCGCGCGATGCTGCCTGGCCGGCGGCAAGGGCCTCGTCGGGCTCGACTGGTATCGGTCGCTGGCCGAGGTGGCCCGGGGTACCGAGAAGGCCTACGCCTCCGTGGCCGTGTGCCACTTCCCGCGTCTGGTGGCGATCTGCATTCTTGCGATGTTGGCGGAATACGCGCCCTGGGTCGCGATTCTTTGTTGGGGCGTCCCGGGCATGACGTTCGCCGCGGCGGCGATGCTCGCCTTGGGCCTGGCGAGCGTGGTCCGGCTGCACCAGTGGGCCGAGCGGCCGATCCTCTCCGGACTTCTCACCCCGGTCGTGTTGCCGCTGGCGGTGCTGCTGTTGCTGAGGGCCGGCGTGCTGGGTCTGGCGCGCGGCGGCATCGTCTGGCGCGGCACGTTGTACCCCAGCCGCGCGCTCATCGAAGGCCGTCGCCTCCGGATGTTCTGGACGAAAGACGCCTGGCAGCGGCCGTTGTAAGGTGGATCGAGGCTCCGAAACCGAGCCGCGACCGTGAGGGAGCGGTGTGAGAAACGCCGGTCGCGCGGCGCAATGCCGCTCCCTCACGGTCGCGGCTCGGATCGTCTCACGCCCAGCGCCCCGAATCGACCAGACGGATCAACTTGGGCACCAACCGCCGGGCGGCGCGGGCGCGGTGGCTGAGAACGGACTTCACCGTCGGGCCAAGCTGGCCGAACGTGCGATGGTACTCGATTAGTTCGAACAACGGGTCGTACCCGAAACCGTGGCTGCCTCGCGGCTCAAACAGAATCCGCCCGCAGCAGTACTCCTCGACCACCGCCGCGATCGTGCCCGAGGGATCCGAGAGCGCCATGTGGCACGCATATCGCGCCGCGCGTTTCTCCACCGGAGTGTCGCCGAGCATGGCCAAGAGCCGCGCGTTGTTCGAGGCGTCGGTCGCGCCGGGGCCGGAGTAGCGGGCGGAGAACACTCCCGGCTGGCCGCCCAGCGCGTCGACCATCAATCCACTGTCTTCGCCCAGCACCCACCGGTTCAGATGGCGCGCCTGTCGGGTTGCCTTGAGCGCGGCGTTGTCGGCGAACGTCTCGCCGGTTTCTTCGACGTCCAATGCGTCGTCGAAATCCGCCAGCGTGCGGACCTCCAGTCCGACCGCGGCAAACAGCACGGCCAACTCGGCGCCCTTCTTGCGATTCGTGGTCCCCAGGACCAACGGCGGCATGGCACTCACCGGCGGCGACCCCTTACCACTGCCCGGCCGAGCAGCTTGCGTACGCGGCGCCGATCGATTCCCTCGGCACGTTGACCGGAATCGGTTGCAGGTCCAGCGGGATGCCGACGACCAGTTGCGAGGCGATCGGACCCCCGCTGGCCGGCGGCTGGCCCTTGAAGGTCTCCATGATGCGGTGGACCTGGGGATTGATTTCGATCTGGCCGTCGGGCCGGGGCGTGCCGACCGAATCGAAGCTGCCCACGGTCACGATGCTGGCCTGGCGGTCGTGGAACTCGTAGGCGTCATAGCCCTTCAGCCGCAGGGCCTCGGTGAGCTTGTGGGCTTTGTCTGCCGCCTCGTCCAGCCGGGTCTGCTTCAGCCGATCCTCGCCGCTTTCGATCTTCTTGATCGCGGCCTGATCGACGATCACCTTGCCGGTGAAATGAGCGACCTGAACGGTGTACTTGCCCGGACAGTCCAACAGACTGTACTTCAGCCCCTTGTTCATTTTGACCACGAGCGGGTCGAGCCCCTTGGGAACAAGCTGGCCTTTAAGCAAGGGGTTGGGCACGAGGAAGGCGCGGCCCATGGGGCCCTTCTTCTTCTTCTCGCTGCCCGGCTTCAACACGGCCTTCTGGATTTCCCGCAGGGCGGCCAGCGATTGGTTCGTCGGCTTCCCTTCGCGGACTTCGAGGCAGTTGGGGCGGGAGTACTTCAGGCGTTGCATCGTCCGCTCGGCCTCGGGGTCGTCGATGCTCGGGTAGTCGCCCACCAGCACGGCGACCTCCTCGAGCTCCTCGCCCCGCTGGAATCGCCATTTGACCGGCTCGCCGAATTCGTTGACGCCCCGGCCGTCGGCGTCGCGGCCAAAGTCGAACTGCATGCGATGGGCATAGGCGGGCAGCTTGTAGCGTTTTCTCAGTTCGAGGACGAGTTCGTGGGCTTGCTGTTCGGCCCCGTCGCCGGAGAAGGTCGCGGCCACGATCAGCCACGGCCCATTCTCTTCGGCGAGTTGATACGGCTTTTGCGGGTCGGCGTCGACGCGATTGAACGAGAGAAGCGTCTCCCAGGGCGGGGCGGCGTGGGCCCAGCCCGCCCCCACACCGGCCATCACGGCCACGACTGCCAAAGCCCATCCGGTCGTCTTGCCCATCACCGCCTCCTTGCGGAAACCTGGTTGGAAGAACTCACCCTACGGCCACCCCCCATTAGATTGATCGTGGGGCGTGGTGGGCAGGGAGTCTAGCAGAGACGGCCGTCCGATTCCAGAGCGGATAAGATCCGACCTTCCATCACCGCCCCGGCGACCACCCGCACCAGTTCGCCCAACTTCTCCGGCGAACCCGGTAGCTCGACCGGAGCATAGCGGTCGGCGGTGCCCAACAGCGTTCCCGGCTGGTCCGGGGGGGCGGTCTCCGCCAGAACCTGCAACTCCCGTCCGATCAGACTCTCAAAATACGCAAGCCGGAGCCTCTCGCCAACGTGGGCAAGATGGGCGGAACGCTGCTGCCGCACACGGCCCGGGACGGGGTCCGGCATCTCGGCCGCGGCAGTGCCCTGCCGGGCGCTGAAGCGAAACACGTGGATCTTTGAGAAGCCCACCTCCTCGACCGCCCGACACGTCGCCTCAAAATCGGCGTCCGTCTCGCCGGGGAAGCCGACGATCACGTCGGTCGTCAGCGCCGGGGCGCGGAGCGACTCGCGGACCATGAGGCACCGGTCGATGAACTGCCGACTGCTCCACCGCCGACGCATCCGCGCCAAGACCGCGTCCGAACCGCTCTGCATCGAGACGTGCAAGTGCGGGCAGACCCGCTCGGGTCGCTCGGCCATCACGGCGATCAACTCCCGGGTCACCTCGGCCGCCTCAATGCTCGATATCCGGACGCGGAATTCGCCCTCCAGGTCGCCGATCGCGCGGACCAGCCGGGCGAGATTCGGCCGCGCGCCGCCCGAGTCCGGTCGGGGCTGGTCGACGCCGTAGTGTCCCAGGTGGATGCCGGTGAGCACGATTTCGCGATGCCCATGCGCCACCAGGCCGCGGACTTCCGACAGAACCTCGGCGATCGGCCGGCTGGAGAGCACGGGCCGGGTCGTTGGAATGATGCAATAGCTGCACGACATCCGGCACCCGTCCTGCACCTTGACGTACACGCGATGGCGACGGCCGGGCGACGAGAGACCGGTGGGGACGTCGACGAGTCCGAATCGGGCCAAAAGATCGGGCAGTTGCCGCTTGTCGGTCACGACCTCGACCACGCCCGGCAGCGAGGCCGCTTCTTCCGGCGCCCGGGCGGCGTAGCAGCCCATCACGATGATCCGCGCGGCCGGATTCTCCTTGGCCAGGCGCCGGATCGCCTTTCGGCTCTTGTGATCGCCCTCGGCGGTGACCGTACACGTGTTGACGATGCACAGGTCGGCCGGCTGGCCGTCGACCGGTTCGCAATACCCCAGCCGCGCGAGGCCCTGACGGACGTACTCGGTCTCGTACTGGTTGACCTTGCAGCCGAGAGTGACGGTCTTGAGCGTCGGCATGGCGCGGTGTCACTCCACCGGCTCGATGGTGGCCGACATCGAGCCCTGGCACCGGGCGATCAGGGCGTCGCGGCCGTAGGCGTGGATCTGGTCGCGTTTCAGTTCGGCGTGCTCCCTGGTCGTGGTGAGCACAACGCACCGGCCTTGGGTATCGACTTCCTTGGCGAGCTGGTAGCCCTTTTCGACGGGGTAGCCGAACAGTTCCTGGAGCATTACGATAACGTACTCGTAGGTGTGCTCCTCGTCGTTCCAGAGGATCACTTGGTAGGGCGGCTGCCGCTTGGGCCGCTTTTCGTCCCGCTGACGGCGACGACGGCGCGGCCGGACGATCGGCTCGGCGGCGACATTGGCGACTTCTTCGGCCATTTTCGAGGACAAGCACGCACGCGAAGAGGATCCGGGTAGCCCCACGCACCGCAGCGCATTATACTATCCCTAACTCGGCAATGACAAGCCCCCCGACGGGCTCGATCGTGTCCCAACCCGCAAATCCCTAGCCCCTGACCCCTGAAATGATCGACGACTATCTGAAGACCCACGCCGAACGATTCGAGCGGGAACTGTGCGAGCTTTTGCGAATCCCCAGCGTCAGCGCGGACCCC
>JAPLNP010000531.1 GCA_026401055.1 Planctomycetia bacterium | reverse complement strand
GACCAGCCGGCAATAGGGCAACAGCGGACGAACGGGGGGTTTCGGGGACGCCGTAGTCAAGTGGGGGGATGCATGACCGGATAGCCTGTCAGGGTGGGCCGAACGCAGCGAGTCCCACCACGAGTTGTCTCTTTCGTCGGAAAGGCTGGACAGGGCGGCCGGCCGGGGGGAAAATGACCGTTTGGGATTCCGGACACCGGCCAGCCGCGGAGAGGTCGATTCAAGCGGGACGAAGACATCGCGGGCGATTCGGAAGGTCGGGCGGGCGGGCCGGAACCGGCGGCCGGCGAGGATTTCGAGTTGCCGGTGACCGGGTTCCAGGGCACGCCCGACGAAATCGAACGCCAGTGGTTCGAGAAAGTCTACCGCGGCCGTGGCGCGTTCCGGGGACACGAACCCGTTTTGGCTGTCTGGGGAAGCACTGCTTTCGGAAGTCAGTGGGATGTCACCGAACTTGTCACCATTGGTATTGTGACCCCGAATTGTGCCGCTGGGTTGGCGGCTCGATCAAGGGCGTCCAACTGGGCGGCCTGGCCTCGAGCATCGTGGCCGCCGTGCTCTTCCGTGCCCGGTGGCGAATGCTCGCCGAACCTACAGCGCCGGCATCTTGAACTTGTACTTGCCCATCATCGTGTACAGATTGACCAAAGCCTTGTTCATCATTAGTTCGCCGGCGCCCAGGGCGACCCAGCTTACCGTGGGATCGGCGCCGTAGCCTCCTTCCGCGGCGCCTTCGATGGTGGGAAAATACATGTGGTGGTCGTTGCAGTACCCGAAGAAGAGCGTCTTCTTGGCCCGCGAGCGGGCCTTGAGCCGGTTGGAGTGATCCGAGAAGAACTCGCCCGAGGTGCCCACCAGCGCCAACTCGCCGTTGACGAGCACCGTGGTCAGGTGCGGTCGGATCGTGTTGTCCGCGATGTCATTGTTCACATAGGCCGTGGCCAGTTCGGAGAAGAAGGCAAGCTTGAACAACTGCACGAGGATCGGATTTCTGAAATCGACTCGGGTTTCAAACGTGAAATCCTCGTCCATGCCTTGAAGGGACGGCTTCTCCGGCACACTCGTCCGGATGCCCCGGTTGATTTCCAGCACCTTTTGGGCCAGGGCTTTGCCAAAGGACTCGATCCCTTTCGTCTGGGGCGTGGTCCGGCAGGACAGGTCCCCGGCCGCGCCCTGCATGAACACGCAGTTCGTGCCCAGGACGCTCTCGACCTCGTTCATCATCTGGCCGGGATACTCGGCCGAGAACCGCAGGTCGGCTCCACTGAGCATCGTCGGATGAGCGGCAAAGTTCACCACCAGCGCGACGGGTTTGCCTTCGGCGTCGTCGAACCGCAGCACGCTGAGTTCCGGATCGGTTGGTTTCGGCTCGATCTTGCTGTGACGGTTGCGATTCATCTCGACCATGGCCGATCCCCAGCCGATGCGAGCGTCCCGCGTCTTGCCGGCCGCTTCGTCGATCACGTCGATCAGCTTCCGCTCCAGCTCGGCAACGTAGGCCACCGCATCGTCGAACACTCCCTTTCCCTCCCCCGGCTTGTCGCGGAGTTCAATCACCGGGCCGTGATGGGTGTGGGAGCCCGAGATCATCATCAGCCCGACGCCCGAGGTTGACTTCACCGCCGCGCGAATGCGCTCGATCATGTCGGCGCGAGGCGCTCGGCCGAGGTCCATTCCGACAATGGCCAGCTTCTCCGAACCCGTGTCAATGACCACCGCCTTGGCGTAAAGCGGATCCATCACGCCCTTGGACAGCAGGTTGTGGCGATCGCCATAGCCCCACATGGGCATCGGCTTGGTGGGCGTGATATCGCGTTTGGCATAGCCCACCTTGAACGAGGCGGCCTGTGCCCGTGCCATTGTCGGAACGCTCACCAGGAGCACCAGACACACCGAACAACGCAGGACTCTGGTCATCGTCGTATTCCTTCGGGTCATTCCAGGGGGTGTCGTTCCCGATCCGTCCGCCATTCGAGGACACGAACCGGTTTGTTGGCTGTCCGGGCAAACATCGCTCCCGAAAGTCAGTGTGATGTTACCCAATTTGCCACAATTGGTGTTGCCTCCCCGAATTCTACCCAGGAGACACAGCGGGGCAAGGACGTTCGGGGCACTCGCTCCGCTCGGCCCGCCCTGCTTGACTCCGGACAGTGGTCGGATGCCACGCGCGGAGCTACAAGAAATCACCGGAATTCACGAAACATCCGCTTCCAACCCGCGGAACAGTTCCTCGTATTTCGGGCGGACGTAGGGGTTGAGTTGCCGGGAGAAGTCCAGGGGCAGATGAAGGGCTTGAATCAGGGAGACAACGTCGGCGAGGTCTTTCATGCGAGCGACGCCGCCGGTCATGCCGGAGGCGAGCTTGAGTTCGACGAGTGAAGCCAAAGCGAGATATCGGATTCCCTCGATTTTAACGCCGGCTTGGGCCGGATCGGGGAAGGCGACGGGCTTGGGCTTGCCATCGCCGGGGAACCCTCCGGCGACGAGGAATTCAATGCGAACGCCCGTCGCGGCGTCCTTGAGGCTCTTGCTGCCGGCGAAGGGAGCAACGTATCCCCGACCCTCCAGCTCCCGGTGAATGGTCGCTAGCCCCTCGGGCGTAACCAGGATGTCCACATCGACGGTGGCCCGCACGAACCGATGCGCGCCCAAAGCCATGCCGCCCGCAACGGCGTAGGCGACCCCCAGCGCATCGAGCTTGGCGGCGATGTTGCCGAGCGTCTGGTGAACCGGGTCGTCTCGCATAAAAAACCTGCACATGGCCGCCACCGCGTCAACGTCCGGCCGTCGCAGCCAATCGTCGTAGGTCTCGGCCACTGGAGGTGCTTTGCCGCTCATGCCCGCCTCCCGGTCCACTGTATGGCCCGCTGCTTGGTGCTACGGTACTTGGCCGTGTTCGCGCTGTCCATAGTCGCCCGCCAGCAATCCACGAAACGACAGGTCCTCGTCGAGGTCGGGCCAGTGCAGGCCGAAAGGCGATACGTCAATGTTATTGAGCTGCTCGTTCGTGCCGCGAGAAAGGCGGGGATTGCCGGAAATGGGAAACCGGATCTCCACGCCGCTCTCCATGCTCACCACAACGTATCCGTTGTCGTACACGGCGGATTTCACCTTGTCAACCAAGGTGCTCATGCCATCTCTCCAAGATCAACCGTCTGTTTTCTTCCGCAAGCTGTTGGGCCCTCGACAACTCGCTCACCTTC
>JAPLNP010000514.1 GCA_026401055.1 Planctomycetia bacterium | reverse complement strand
CGCGGAGCGAAAGGCGACACACGTTCCCGCGCTGGTCCCAAGTCTCACACGACCTGATACCGCTCGACCTTCGCTCGATCAACGTGAACGCCCAGGCCGGGGGTCTGGGGCAACGTGATCATGCCGTCGATGATCTCCAGCGGCTCGCGGAGGATGTCGTCTTCGAGCTGGTGGTAGGAGCACTCGTGGCAGCTTGCCAGGGAGGGCGTCGCGGCGGCCAGGTGCAGCATGGCGGCCACCGCGAGTCCCGGCGACGGCCCGCAGGCGAGCGACGCCCGCACGCCGGCCGCTTCGGCCACCGCCGCGCACTTGCGGGCCGCGGCCAGTCCGCCGACCCGCTCCAGCGCGAGCACGGCGAATCGAGCGGCCCCGGAGCGGACCAGGGCCACCATGTCGGCCGGCTCGCGGATCGCCCGGGATACCCCCAGCGGCACGCTCGTCTGCCTACCCAACGCCGCCACCTCGTGCAGCGTGGCCGCGCCGAGCGGATCGAGGAAGAACTGCAAGCGGCTGTACTCCAGTTCCGCGCACAAGTCCCGCGCGGTCTGGGGGTCATAACCTTGGGAGCCGTCCAGCCGCAGTTCGACCCGGTCGCCGGCGCTCTCGCGCACCGCAACGACCGTTTGGGCATCGACGCCGGGCTGGCCGGACGAAACGAGGACTTGCGAGTGAAACCCTTGTTCGGCCCATTCGCGGGCGAGTTGGGCGGCGCGCGCGGGCGAGCCGGCGGGCATCCGCACGGCCAGCGGGATTCGCCGCCGGTAGCCGCCGCCGAGCAGATTGCACAGCGGCTGCCCCAACTTCCGCCCGATGATGTCCCAGCAGGCCATCTCGACCGCCGAGCGAAGCGGCGCGTCGCGGAGCGCCTCCAACGCCAGGATCTCTTCGAGGTCGAAAACGCTTCGGCCGGTCAACGCGCCCTGCAACGCCTCGCGCCGTGGGGCGAGCGAGTCCGACCGCCACGCCAGCCGCGCTTCCCCCCAGCCCTCCACGCCCGCGTCCGTGGCCAGCCGCACCAACAGCCATCGGACCGGCGCCGACTCGACCTCGCACTGAAGCTGAACGAGAAAGAATTCCAGTTCGTTGATCTTCATGTCAATTCTCGAGGCAGGGGGAAACGGACTTCCTCGTCGCGGATCGCTCGGGACTCGACCGTCGCGCTGAAGCGATCTTGCAGCAGGCGGACGCACCCCTGGACGATGTCCTCCGGAGCGCTCGCCCCGGCGGTGACCAACACCGTCTCGCGGCCGGAGAACCAGCCCGAGTCGATGTCCGCCGGGCCGTCGATCAATCGCGCCTCCACGCCCCTTGCCCGACACAACTCCGCCAGCCGCCGGCTATTGGAGCTCGTCTGGCTCCCGACAACCAGGGCGAAATCGGCCTCACGGGCCAACTCCAGCACCGCCTTTTGCCGGTTCTGGGTGGCGTAGCAGATGTCGTTCTGGCTCGGCCCGACAATCCGGGGAAACCGCTGGCGAAGCCGGGCGATGATCCGCTCGGCGTCGTCGATCGACAGGGTTGTCTGGGTAAGATAGGCCATCCTTTCCGGGGCGTCGACTTCCAGCCGGTCCACTTCCTCGGGCGAACCGACCAGGACGATCGCCTCGGGCGCTTCGCCCATCGTGCCGACCACCTCGTCGTGGCCCCGATGGCCGATCAGCACGATCGTGTAGCCTTCGCGGGCGTACCGTTTTGCCTGCCGGTGGACCTTGGTCACCAACGGACACGTGGCGTCGATGGTTTCCAGACGCCGCTCGGCCGCTTGTTGGCGGATCGTGGGCGAGACGCCATGGGCAGAATAGAGTAGATGGGCGCCCTCGGGTACTTCGGCGAGATCGTCCACGAAAACGACTCCTTGGTCGCGAAACCTCTGGACCACCCAACTGTTGTGGACGATCTCGTGATAGACGTACACCGGAGTGCCGAACCGCCGGATCGCCCAATCGAGGCTGGCGATCGCCATATTGACCCCGGCGCAAAACCCCCTCGGTCCGGCCAACAGTATTCGCATGGTTTCCTCTCTCGCGAAAAGGCATCATAATGGAGGTAGGGGACAGGGACTAGGGGTTGGGGATCAGGGATTAGGGAAGAGGGTCGTGTAACGCAGTACAGACGCCCGCCGACTGCGTCGGCGGGGTCGTAACCACGGTCCCACCCCCCCGACGCAGTCGGGGGGCGTTTTCTTCCAACGACTTACCACTTGCCACTTACCAACGTGCCGACCAACTCCTTTGCCGCCGAACTCCAACGCTATGGGCCCGAGGACCCGTCGGCCGCGAAGGCGCCGTCGCCGCGACAGAGCCGGCGATACTGCCGGCGGCTGGCCAAGCGACACTACGAGAATTTTATCGTTGCCACGCGACTCATCCCGCGGCGATTGCGGCAGGATTTCTCGAACGTCTATGCCTATTGCCGCTGGGCGGACGATCTGGCCGACGAAACCGGCGACCCGGCTCGAAGTCTCGCCCTGCTGGATTGGTGGGACCGCAGCCTGCGGGAGTGCTATCAAGGCCGGGCGGTTCATCCGGTGTTCGTTGCCCTGAACGACACGATTCGCCGCCATGAGATCCCCCCGGAGCCCTGGGTCGATCTGCTGGTCGCCTTTCGACAAGACCAGCGGACCACGCGATACGAAACGTTCGACCAGTTGTTGGACTACTGCCGCTATTCGGCCAATCCGGTGGGCCGGTTGGTGCTCTACTTGGGCGGTTGCCACGATCCCCAACGGGCGAGGTTGGCCGATTCGATTTCGACCGGGCTGCAACTGGCCAACTTCTGGCAGGACGTCGCCCGGGACTGGGACCGAGGGCGGATCTACCTGCCGATGGCCCACGCCCGGCGTTTCGGGTACGATCTGTCGGATTTTGGCCGGCGGGAGTCGAGCGACGCCTTCCGCCGCCTGATGGCCTTCGAGGTAGACGAAGCCGAGGGTTGGCTCCGCCGCGGCGCGCCGCTGGTGCGCCTGGTGTCGGACGAGTTGCGGCTGCCGGTCGCCCTGTTCGTTCACGGCGGCTTGGCCATCCTCGATGCCATCCGCCGGATCGACTACGACGTCTGGTCCGCCCGTCCGACGCTGACCAAGTGGGAGAAGCTCCGCCTGCTGGGGCAATGCTGGTGGCGGCTGAAACGGGGAACGCTGTTGGCCGAGGCCGGGCAATGAGCCGCGCGGAATACTCCATCGAGGACAGCTATGCGTTTTGCCGAGCGGCGGCCAAGCGGTCCGGCTCGAACTTCTATCCGTGCTTCGTCCTGCTGCCCCGCGCCAAACGTCGGGCGATGGACGCCCTGTACGCCTTCATGCGGCACACCGACGACCTGGGCGACGACCCCGCGCCGGTCGAGACGCGGCGAGCGCGGCTCGATCACTGGCGCGAGTCGCTCGATCGGGCGCTTCGCGGCGAGTGGATTGAATCCGTCGAGGAGCCGGCGGCCCAAGAACTCTTGCCTGCCGTGGCCGACGCTGCCCACCGCTTCCACATCCCACACGAACATCTCCGCGCGGTGATTGAAGGCGTCGAAATGGACGTCCCTCCGCGGCGGTACGAGACGTTCGACGAGTTGACGGAGTACTGCCGCCGGGTCGCCTCGGCGGTCGGGCTGGCATGCATCCACGTCTGGGGATTCGACTCTCCGGCGGCCATCGAGCCGGCGATCCAGTGCGGGCTGGCGGTGCAACTGACCAACATCCTCCGCGACCTGAAAGAAGACGCCGATGCCGGCCGGGTGTATCTGCCGTTGGCGGACCTGCGACAGTGTGGCTCGTCGGTCGAAGAACTCCAAAGCGGCGCGGCGAGCCCCGCGCTGCGGAAACTGATTGCGTTGGAGACCGCCCGGGCCAAAGGGCTCTATCACGCCGGCTGCGACCTGATCGACCATCTCGACCCATCGGGTCGGCGGATTTTCGGCATGATGATGAGCGTGTATTATCGGCTTTTGTGCAAGATCGAGCGTGCCGGGGCGGAGGTGTCTCGTCGGCGAATCGAGTTAAGCGGTTCGGAGAAGCTCCGCATCGCGGCCCGGTGGCTCCTGCTGCCACCGCGACGGACCGCATTGCCGTGAACATGTGGGGTGGCACGCCCTGAGGAACGAAGGGCGTGGTGAATCGGGCAGCCACGCCCTTCGTAGAGGGTCAAGACGCATGTGGGTTCGTGACGCACGATACCTGATCTCGACGTTTCTGGCGATCGGGTTGTTGGCCGGCTGCAACGGCTCATCGGAGCCCCAGGCCCCGCGGCCGGCGACCCCAAAGGCCAAACCGGCGGCGAGCAAGAAACCCGCTCCCGCGCCGTCGAACGCTCGGCCCAAGAGCCCGGCGGAAACGCCCGCGCATCCGGAGCCTCCGCCGGCACGGAACGCCGCGGCACCACCGGCAGATTCCGGACCGCGCGGGCTGGCCGACCTGCTCGAGACGCCGCCGGACGCCGTCGCGCGGATGATCCCCGACCTGCCCCGAACCAAGGTCGACGACGCCCGGGCAGCGGCACTGGGGATTCGGAAGCTCACGGGCAAACATTTGGACCTGTACACGGACTTTCCGCCCGGCCCCGAGATCGACGCCCTGCCGGCGGTGTTCGATCAGGCGTTTCCGCAGTGGTGCGTGTATTTCCACGTCGATCCGGCCCGTCACGCCGATTGGCGATTGATCGGCTGCGTGATTCGCGACCGGGATCGGTTCAAGCAGGCCGGCCTGCTGCCCGACGACTTGCCGCCGTTTCCCCACGCCTACGCCCGGAACTTCGACTTCTGGGTTTACGACCAACCGAGCGAATACTACCGCCGGCACCTGGTGTTGCACGAGGGGACGCACTGTTTCATGAACACGCTCTTGGGGGCGTGCGGGCCGCCGTGGTACATGGAGGGGATCGCCGAGCTTCTGAGCACCCATCGTTGGCACGACGGCCGGCTCGAATTGAACTACCTGCCGGCCGCTAAGGACGAGACACCGATGTTGGGGCGGATCAAGATCGTCAAGGATGCCTTTGCGGCCGGCCGGGCGAGGCGATGGGAGGACGTGCTGGCCTACGATGCTCACGCCCACGTCGAGACGGAGCCTTACGCCTGGTGTTGGGCGGCGTGCCTACTCCTGGATCGCCACCCCCGGTACAAGGCGCGATTCCGCCGGCTCTGGGAAGACGTGTTGCGGCCGGACTTCAACCGGCGATTCCTCCAGGCGTTGGGCGACGACGGGCCCCGGCTGGCCGAAGAGTGGCAGGTTTTCGTCGCGAGCCTGGAATATGGAATGGACGTCGCCCGGGGCGTGCTCGATTTCACGCCGAGCAAACCGCTACCGCCCGACGGGACGACGGTCGAGGTTGCCGCCGATCGCGGTTGGCAGAACAGCGGCGTGCGGTTGGAACAGGGCGCGTCGTATCGCCTACGTGCCGAGGGACGTTACCAGGTGGCCGACAAGCCTCAAATCTGGTGGTGCGAGCCCGGCGGCGTCACGATCCGCTACTACCAGGGCCGCCCGCTGGGCATCCTGCTGGCCGCCGTTCGCAGCGACTCGCCGGCCGAGACGAGCACTGCCGCAGTGGCCGACCGTGGTGCCGATGCCGGTCCAAGTCCCCTCGTGCGGCCGACCGTCGTCGGGCTCGAAACCGTCCTCCAGCCCGATGTCTCCGGCACGCTCTACCTCAAGATCAACGATTCCGCCGCCGAATTGGGCGACAACGCGGGCAAGCTCAGCGTCCGGATCACCCGGCAGTAACGCAAGGCCCGCCGCTATTTCGAATCGGGTCCGCCATTCTCTAGCTGCTTTCGCGTTCCCTTGAGCTTCTTCTTCACGTGCCGAATGTCTTCGGCGATGGGCAGATCCTCCGGTGACCTGCCGCTGAGTTCCTCCATGGTGTGACGCACTTTCTGTCCGACGTCGTACGCGGCTCGCTCCAGGCTCGGTTGCCCACGAATATTCTCGTTCGCGATTTTCTCAGTAGTCTGCGTAATGCGAAACAAATGCGCGGCCAATTCAGCTTTTCCCAGTCGGTCGATCAAGTTGTCTTTGACGCCCAAGCCTTTGTGTTTCTTGAGTCGCTCCAGGGCCATGTTGTACATTCCCAGGTAGCCCTTGTTCTGGAAAAATGCGTAGTTCTGGACCCCGTGGGATTTCGCCGTGCCCGCCAG
>JAPLNP010000360.1 GCA_026401055.1 Planctomycetia bacterium | reverse complement strand
AAGCCGACGCCGGACAAGCACGGCTTTGATTACTGGTTCGCCACGGGCAACAACGCCAGCCCGAGCCAGGAGAATCCCGCGAACTTCATCCGCAATGGCACGCCCGTCGGCAGAATAGAAGGCTACTCCTGCCAGATTGTCGTCAATGAGGCGATCGCCTGGCTCAACTCCCGGCCGAAACCGAACGAGCCGTTCTTCCTGAACATCTGGTTCCACGAGCCCCACGCGCCAATCGCCGCACCGGCCGAGATTGTTTCACGCTACGGCAAGGTCGACGATCCGGCGGCGATCTACTCCGGGACGATCGAGAACACCGACCGCGCCATCGCGCGCCTGCTGGCGCGTTTGAAGGAAATGGGCGTGCTGGAGAACACGCTCATCCTCTACTCCTCCGACAACGGCAGCTACCGCGAGGATCGCAACGGCGGCCTGCGCGGCAGCAAGGGCGCCAACTTCGAAGGCGGTATCCGCGAGCCCGGGGTCTTCTACTGGCCGCGCGGCATCGCGGGCGGCCGCGTCGAGCACGAGCCCGCCGGCTCGGTGGACTTGCTGCCGACGGTTTGCGGCCTGGTGGGGATCGACAAACCCAAGGGCGTTCACCTCGACGGTTCCGACCTTTCGCCGCTCTTGACCGGTCGCGGCGGCCCGTTCACCCGGCACCAACCGCTGTTCTGGCTTTTGCTGACGTCGAATCCCGCCGCGGCGATCCGGGACGGCCGATACACTCTTATGGGCTACCGCAACTACGAACTGCCGCAGGACCACCGCGCGATGGCGGCCGTGTTCGACAGGATCGCGGAGATCGTCGGGAAGGGCGAGGAAAAATCAGGCGAGGGCAACCTGCGGAATCGGATTTTCAACACGGACTTCGTCAACCCGGAGGCGAACCGGCTGCGCAGCCAATATGTGCAGTTGAACACGTTTCAGGAGTCGTGGATTCCGCTCATCAAGGCCGGTGGGTTCGGCCGGTTCGAACTGTACGATCTGGCCGCCGATCCCAGGCAGGAGACAGACGTTTCCGCCCGGCATCCCGACATTGGTGCCGGGCTCAAGAAGCAGTTGCTGGAAATCAACGCCAGCGTTATGGCCGACGCGCCGGACTGGGTTTCGACGCGGGCCGATTCTCCCGCCTCACCCCAGCCGGATTCACCAAGTGTGGAGTTATTGGCCCGGATCGAGCGCAACAACCTGCCCGACAGGTATGACCCCGGGAAGCATCAGGAATACGTGGACCGTCGGATGGCCGCCCTGAGCCCGGAGCAACGGGCAAGAATCGGGCAATTGTGGCGGGAGAAACAGAGGATCAATCCGGAGATGCCCAATCGGGGCGCCTCTTTCGTGAAGATCCTGGAATACGTGGCTGCCAACGTGAAATGAGCCGCCATATCATCACCCTGTTTGGTCATATAATGGAGATTTACACATGATGAACATTATTCGGATTGCAGCCTGCATTTCCTTCGCGCTTCTTGCGCCTGCCGCGTCGTCGCCGGCCAACGCCGCGGACGACATCCTGATCAACGATTTCGAGGCCGCGAACTATGGCGACTGGAAGGTGGAAGGCTCGGCGTTCGGCACGGCCCCGGCCAGGGGCACCATCGGCAGCCAGATGCAGATCACGGGCTTTGAAGGCAAGGGACTCGTCAACTCGTTTCTCGGCGGCGACGGGCCGACCGGCAGGCTCACCTCGCCGCCGTTCACCATCGAGCGCGACTACATCAAGTTCCTCATCGGCGGCGGCGGCCACAAGGGCAAGACCTGTATGAACCTGCTTATCGATGGCGAGGTGGTCCTCACCGCCACCGGCCCCAACACCCGGCCGGGTGGCAGCGAGTTCCTCAACTGGGAGAACTGGGATGTGAGGAAATACAAGGGGAAGAAGGCCGTCATCCAGATCGTGGACGATGCCTCCGGCGGCTGGGGCCACATCACCGTCGATCAGATCTCGCAGAGTGACACGCCGGCTCAGAAGAAGCCCTTCGTCGCGCCGCCGGCGCGCAGCGCGGAACCGCCTCTTCCGGAGAACGCCCGCGAGATCAAGGTCACGGGTAAGTACATCATCTTCCCCGTCTCGAACAAGGGGAAACGCGGCCGGATGACGATCACGGTCGGCGGTCAACTCGTCCACAACCTCGACTGCGACTTCCCGCCTAACAAGGACGCCATCGACTGGTGGACCTACCTCGACATGTCGGAGTACGTCGGCAAGACCGCGAAGGTCGCCGCCAGCGCAGCGCCCGAAATCTGCGAGATGTTCGAGTCCAGCGACCAGATCCGCCACCTCCAGCCGCTCTATGACGAGGCGCTGCGTCCCCAGTTCCACATGAGCCAGATGCGCGGCTGGAACAACGACCCGAACGGGATGTGTTATTACGACGGCCAATACCACTTCTTCTGGCAGTGCAACCCCGCCGGCCGCAACTGGGCCAATATGTACTGGGGGCACGCCACCAGCCCCGACATGATCCACTGGACCGAGCAGGACCACGCGCTCCGCCCGTTCGGCGGCGATGTGAAGGACCGTCATCCGAGCATGGCCGTCAAGAACTGCTTCTCGGGCAGCGGCAACGTCGATCTGAACAACACC
>JAPLNP010000538.1 GCA_026401055.1 Planctomycetia bacterium | reverse complement strand
TCACGCCATGCGGGGCGAGTACCGCGCGGCGGCATTGAACCTGACCAACGCCACCGACAGCCCGATGCAGGCTCGGCTTCATTTCGAGGGTCTTCCCGGCTCGCCGGCGCCCGGCTACGTCGCCGTGGCCGAGGTGCCTTGGACCGACACGGCCGAGGGCCAGCCGGTCGCCGCCGCCCTGCCGGAAGTCCAATCGCAAGCCGACGGATGGCCGATCGCGGTGCTGCCCGGCATGGTTCGCCAGGTCTGGATGACCGTTCACGCCACGGACGTTGAGCCCGGGACGCACTCGGGCACGGCGGTGGTGACTTGCGAGGGGCAGGAGCCGTTGCGGATCCCGGTCGAATTGCACGTTTACCCCGTCACCTTTCCCAAAGAGACCACGCTATTGCTGGGCGGCTGGAGTTACACCAACGGTGGAGGCGCCTACGGGGTCACCGATCGAAATCGCGAGGCATTCCTTGCGCACCTTCAAGATCGCTTCGTCAACGCCCCTTGGGCGACTGGCTCCGTGATGCTGAAGTTTGAGGTCGTCGGTGACGGGGTGAAGCTCGATACCGCGGAGTTCGACGAGTGGATCGCCCGGTGGCCCAAGGCGAAGAAGTACATGGTCTTCCTGTCGCTGGCCGACAATTCCGGCTCCGGCAGGGACTTTCACGGGACGAAGCTCGGCACGCCCCAGTTCGAGCGCCTTGTCAAAGCATGGATGTCCGCTTGGGTCGAGCATCTTCGCACCAAGGGCATCGGGCCGGATCGACTGGGACTCTTGATTCACGACGAGCCGAACGAAGGCGTGGACGTCGAGCCGCTGGTGGTTTGGGCCCGGGCGATTCGGGCGGCCGAGCCGGACGTGCTGATCTGGCTCGACCCGATCTACCGTCAGCCGGCCAAAGCGCCGCCGGCGTTGTTCGAAACCAGCGACGTGCTTTGCCCGAACCGGCCAATGTGGCTGGCCGGCGGCAAGGCGTTCGCCGAGTTCTATCTCGACCAGCAGCGCCAGGGACGGACGCTGCATTTCTACTCGTGCAGCGGCCCTGCCCGGCTCTTGGACCCCTACAGCTACTACCGGCTCCAGGCGTGGCACTGCTGGCAGATTGGGGCCAAGGGCTCGTTCTTCTGGGCCTACGGCGACAACGGCGGCGCGTCGTCGTGGAACGAATACCTCGCCAAGGGCGGAGCTTACACGCCGCTGTTTATCGACGAGGCGACCGTTACCCCGGGCAAGCAGATGGAGGCCGTCCGCGAAAGTGTCGAGGATTACGAAACGCTCGTGATACTCCGCGCGGCGGTCGATCGGGCCAAGGCCGCCGGACGCAACGACGCGGCGGTCGCAACCGCCGAATCGCTGCTGAAAACCGCCGCCGACGGAGTCCTGGAAGACCCGGCGACCGGCTGGCTCCGCTGGGAAACCCCCAAGGATCGCACCAAGGCCGACGCCGTCCGCGTGAGAGTCCTTCAATCGCTCAGCGCGCTCGACGCCGGCGCGAAGTAGGCAGCCTGCAAGGGAGTTACTTGGTGAAAAGCCAGGCGAGGGTGGCACGTCCCTGAGCGCAGCGAAGGGCGTGGTTTGACGGCCCACCACGCCCTTCGTTCCTCAGGGCGTGCCACCGAGACGCGGTCTGCGGATCGTGCGTGTTTACCCCCCTGTTCTCGTACATTTCACGGCTCCAGTGATTACCGGTCAACACGGGGGTACCTATCCCCACCTCTGACGCCGCCGGCCGCTGAGGGGTATAATTGCTGCGATGGCAAGTTTTGGGTTTCAGAGTGCCGCGACACGCGAGCCCGCGGTTTGGGATTGTCGCCGGATGAAGCATAGCGAGATTGTTCAGTGGCTGCGGGAGACCGACCCCGCGCGGCTTGCCCGGCTGTGGCGAGAGGCGGACCTCGCGCGACAACGGCACGTCGGCGGCGACATCCACCTCCGCGGGCTGATCGAGTTGTCGAACCATTGCGTCCGGCTGTGCGGCTACTGCGGGCTTCGCGCGGCCAACGCCAAGGTGCGGCGCTACCGCATGACGGAGGACGAAATTCTCGACTGCGCCCACAGCGCCGTCGAACTGGGCTACGGAACGGTCGTGCTTCAGTCGGGCGAAGACCCCGGGGTCGACGCTGACTGGATGACCCGCGTCATCCGGCGGATCAAGGCCGAGACGCCGCTGGCGGTGACCTTGAGCCTGGGCGAACGCTCCGACGACGAGTTGGCCGCCTGGCGCGAGGCCGGAGCCGACCGCTACCTGCTGCGGTTCGAAACCTCGAATCGGGCGCTCTACCAGCGGATTCATCCCCCGCGCAACGGCGCGCGAAGCGACCGGCTGGCGATCCTGGCCACGCTCAGACGGCTCGGCTACGAGATCGGCAGCGGCGTGATGATCGGCATCCCCGGCCAGAGCTACGACGACCTCGCCCGGGATATCGAACTGTTCGCCGCGATCGGGCTGGACATGATCGGCGTCGGGCCGTACCTTGTCCACCCGGAAACGCCGCTGGCCGATCCTCTCGAGCACCCGCCGCTGGCCGAGGACCGGCAGGTGCCCAACAGCGAGTTGATGACCTACAAGGTGGTGGCGCTCGCGCGGTTGGCGTGTCCCCGGGCGAACATCCCGGCCACGACGGCGCTGGCGACGTTGAACTCGCGGACGGGGCGGGAATTGGGGCTCGAGCGGGGCGCGAACGTCATCATGCCGAACCTGACGCCGCCCGAGTACCGCGCTGACTACGAGATTTACCCCGACAAGGCGTGCATCACCGAGACGGCGGAGGATTGTGGGCGATGCGTCCAGCGGCGGATCGAGTCGATCGGGCGAACCGTCGGCGCCGGCCGCGGCGATTCACCCAGCTACGTCGGCCGGCATGACCCATAGACGCCTAACCGGGTGGCACGTCCCTGAGCCTCGGGCGAAGGGCGTGGCTGAGCCCGGCCAATCTGAAACACGCGGAGAGCTTCCGAGATGGCTTCGGCAATCGACAGAACCCACCTGAGCACCAGCGCCGAGGATTTCGTCGACGAGCCGCGAATTCTCGGCCTTCTGGACCGTTCGGTCGAGGCGTCGGAGCTTTGCGACGTGATTGCCAGAAGCATGGCCAAGGAGCCGCTGGCGCTGGAGGAGACGGCGGTTCTGTTGGCGGCCGATCGGCCGGAGCAGGTCGAGGCGATCTTCGACGCCGCCCGGCAATTGAAGCGGGACGTCTACGGGAACCGGATCGTGCTGTTTGCGCCGCTGTACATCGGCAACGACTGCACGAACGACTGCGCATACTGCGCGTTTCGCCGAACGAACAAGGACGTGACGCGGCGGACGCTCGACAAGGCGGAGATTCGCGCCCAGGTCGAGGCACTCCAGAACAAGGGGCACAAACGGCTGATCCTCGTCTTTGGCGAGCACCCGCGCTACAGCCCCGAGTTCATCGCCGACTGCGTCCGCGAGGTCTACCAGGTTCGCACGGGCCGCGGCGAGATCCGCCGCGTCAACATCAACGCCGCCCCGATGGACCACGCCGGCTACGCCGCGGTGAAGCAAGCCGGCATCGGAACGTATCAGATCTTCCAGGAGACCTATCACCACGAGACGTTCGCCCGGGTGCATCCGGCCGGAACGTACAAGAGCCGCTACCTCTGGCGTCTCGACGGCCTGGCCCGGGCGATGGAAGCGGGGTGCGACGACGTCGGCATCGGGGCCCTGTTCGGGCTGTACGACTGGCGGTTCGAGGTGCTCGGGCTCGTGGCCCACGCCCTGCATCTTCAGAAACACTACAACGTCGGCCCGCACACGATCAGTTTCCCCCGGCTGCGGCCGGCGTGCGGGGTCAAGCTCGACGAGGAGCATCTCGTCGGCGACGCCGACTTCAAACGGCTGGTGGCGATCCTTCGGCTGTCGGTGCCCTACACCGGCTTGATCCTCACCGCCCGCGAACCCGCCGCGCTGCGCCGCGAGGTGATGGCGTTCGGTGTTTCGCAGATTGACGCGGGCAGCCGGATCGAGTTGGGCGGCTACACCGAGGCGGGCGATACGCAGCAGATGGACCGCGAGCAGTTTGAGTTGGGCGACATCCGCTCGCTGGACGACGTGATCCGGGAGTTGCTCGCCGACGGCTACATCCCCAGCTTTTGCACCGCCTGTTACCGCCTGGGCCGGACGGGCGAGCACTTCATGGAGTTCGCCATCCCGGGGTTCATCCAAAACATGTGTACGCCCAACGCCCTGAGCACGCTGACGGAGTATCTGGTCGACTACGCCTCGCCCGAGACGCGGGCCGCCGGAGATCGACTCGTCCGCGACGAGTTGGCCAGGCTGCCCGAGGGAACGCGAAAACAGGAACTAATCGCGCGGCTGCGTCGCATCCGGCAGACCGACGCGCGGGATTTGTACTTTTGAGGAGGGATCGGAGAAATGTCCAGTCCGCTTGAATCCCTGATTCAGTGTGGAACGCGGCTTTGGCTCGACTCGGTCGATCCGGATCTGGTCGCCGAGAACCGCAAATTGGGAGCGACCGGGGCGACGTCGAACCCGGTGATCGTGTCCGACTTGCTCAAGAGCGGGCGATTCGACGACCGGATTGCGCGGCTGATGGACGAGGGGCTCGACGACGAGGCCATCGCCTGGCGGCTGACCGACGAGTTGGTCCGCCAGGCCCAGGACGTCTTCCTGCCGGTCTGGCGCGAGACGGCCGGCGACGACGGCTACGTGAGCTTCGAGGTCGACCCGCTGCTGGAGGACCCGGACCTCGGGCCGCCGCGCGCCGAGCGTGTTCGGCGGACCGTCGAGCTCGGTCGGAAATGGTCCAAGGGACACAAGAACCGCATGATCAAGGTGCCGGCCACGCAGGCGGGTTTGGACTCGATCGAGGAGCTGGTCGCCTCGGGGGTCACGGTGAACGTGACGCTGATTTTCTCGACGCGGCAGTACCGATTGGCCCGGGACGCGGCCTGGCGCGGCGCCCGGCGTCGCCCCGCGTCGTCGCCGATGAAGAGCGTTTACAGCATCTTCGTCTCGCGAGTCGACGTCTACACCGAGAAGCACGTGCCCGAACTCTCGCCGGCGGTGCAGGGCATGGTCGGCATCGTCGGCGCGAAGCGGATTTGGGCCGAAAACCGGGAGTTCTGGCGAGACAAGGGGTTGCCGCTGGCGCAGGAGATCGTTTTTGCGAGCACGGGCACGAAGAAACCGGAGGATACGCCCTGGAAATACGTCGAGGCGTTTGCCGGCAGCGACATCGAGACGAATCCGCCGGGGACGAACGCGGCCGTCCAACAAAGCGGCCTGACATTCAGCCGGCAGGTCGACCGCCTTCCGCCGGACGCGGTGCTCGCGGAGATCGACGAGAAAGTGGATTTCGAGAGGCTTGAGCGCGTGTTGATGGAAGAAGGCATCGCGAAATTCGCCGATCCGCAAAAAGCCCTGCTGAGACTGCTCGCCGAGCGGCGAGCGGCCCTGATCGGGTAACGGGGACGATCATGCCCACCGATCCGATCTGCGGAATGCACGTCGAGGCGTCCTCGCCCCTGCGGGCCCAGCACGACGGCGTGACCCACTTTTTCTGCTGCGAGCGCTGCCGGCGGCGTTTCCTGGAGGAACACGCGCCGGCAGCGGCCCCGGGCGGGAGGGACGAGGGCCCGGCCCGGCAACATCCACGGCCGTCGTCCGCCCGCGGCGGGGCGAACTATGTTTGCCCGATGTGTGAAGGCGTGGCGAGCGCCGAGCCGGGCTCGTGTCCCAAGTGCGGCATGGCTCTCGAACCGGCCCGCGGCGAGGCCGTCGCAGAGGAGGACGACCCCGAACTGCGGCGGATGTCGTTGCGTTTTTGGGTAGGGCTCGCCCTGGGGCTGCCGGTGTTCCTCATGGCCATGTCGGACACGGTGGGGATTCCGCTGGCGCGGTGGATGACGCCGACCGTCTTCCGCTGGGTGCAACTCGTGCTGAGCACGCCCGTGGTGCTCTGGGCCGGCCGGCCCTTCTTCGAGCGCGGCTGGCGCTCGATCGTCACGTGGAATCTCAATATGTTCACGCTGATCTCGCTGGGCACCGGCGCGGCGTATTGCTACAGCGTGGCCGCGGTGCTGCTCCCCGGGGTCTTTCCCGAATCCTTCCGCCACCAGGGTCAGGTGGCCGTCTACTTCGAAGCGGCCACGATGATCACGGTCCTCGTCCTCCTGGGGCAGGTGCTCGAACTCCGAGCGCGGCGGCGCACCGCCGGCGCGATCCGCGAATTGATGTCGCTCGCGCCGCCGGTGGCCCGGGTCGTCCGCGACGGCAACGAGGTCGAGGTGCCGCTGGAGGATGTCCGGCAAGGCGACCTCGTGCGGGTGCGCCCCGGCGAGAAGATACCGGTCGACGGGAACGTCACCGAGGGCCGGAGCAACGTGGACGAGTCGATGATCACCGGCGAGCCGATGCCCGTCGAAAAATCCACCGGCGACGCGGTCATCGGCGGCACGGTCAACCAAGCGGGCTCGTTTCTCATGCGGGCAGAGCACGTTGGCGAGGATACCGTCCTCTCGCGGATCGTCGATATGGTCGCCCAGGCGCAGCGGAGCCGGGCGCCGATCCAGCGGGTCGCCGACACGGTTTCCGGCTACTTCGTGCCGGCCGTCGTGCTGGCGGCCGTCCTCACGTTCGCGGCGTGGGCGTGGTTGGGACCCGAACCTCGCTTCGTCTACGCCCTGGTCAACGCCGTGGCCGTGCTCATCGTGGCTTGCCCCTGCGCGTTGGGACTGGCCACGCCCATGTCGATCATGGTCGGCGTCGGCCGCGGGGCCACCGACGGCGTGCTCATCAAGACGGCCGAAGTCCTCGAATTGTTGGAGAAGGTCGACACGGTGGTCGTCGATAAGACGGGCACGCTGACCGAGGGCCGGCCGCGGTTGACCGAACTCGTGGCCCACGACGAGCTGGCCGGCGACGACGTCCTGCGTCTGGCCGCCTCGGTCGAACGGTACAGCGAACACCCGCTGGCACGCGCGATCCTCGACGCCGCCAAGGATCGCAGGCTGAAACTCTCCGAGCCGGCGGATTTCGACTCGGCCGCCGGCGCGGGCGTCTCGGGCAACGTCGACGGGCGCCGCGTCATGGTCGGCACGCCCGACTATCTCGGCGAACAGGGCATGGAAGACGCGCCCGAACTGGACTCCGCCGCCGCGGCGCTTCGAGCGGACGGCAATACGGTCGTGTTCGTCGGCGTCGACGGCCGGCTGGCCGGTCTGCTCGCCGTCGCCGATCCGATCAAAGACTCCGCGCGCGAGGCGATCCGGATGCTCCGCGAGTTGGGCCTGGAGATCCACATGCTCACCGGCGACAACGCCGAGACGGCCCGGGCCGTCGCCCGGCGGCTCTCGATCGACCACGTTGAAGCGGGCGTCAAGCCGCGCGACAAGCACGAGCGGATCAAGGCGTTGCGAGCGGCGGGTCGCGTCGTCGCCATGGCGGGCGACGGCATCAACGACGCGCCCGCCCTGGCCGAAGCCGACGTCGGCATCGCCATGGGCACGGGAACCGACGTGGCCATCGAGAGCGCGGGCGTGACGCTGGTGAAAGGGGACCTCCGGGGCATCGTCAAGGCGTTTCGGCTGAGTCATCTCGTGATGCGGAACATCCGCCAGAATCTGTTCTTCGCGCTGGTGTATAACGCGATGGGCGTGCCGATCGCCGCCGGCGTGTTGGTCCCCCTGTTCGGGCTCGGGGCGCTGTTGAACCCGATGATCGCCGCAGCCGCCATGAGTCTCAGTTCCGTGTCGGTCGTGACGAACGCGTTGCGTCTGCGGGCCGCAAGGCTGACCGAAAACGGGTTCTGAACTGAATACCGCTGCCGTGCCGCGTCAAAATGGCACGAATCTGGCGGTGCCGCAACCTGGGGCAATTCGGCCGGCTGTCCGGCCGTAAACCCTCCGGTTTTGCCACGTCAAAATAGAAGCAAAGTTGACACGTAACGATTTACGTCGTAGGGTTTTGCGTGCCCACCCGCGCCCTGGGGTAGGAGGCTGGGATCGTGCACCTTGGAAACCGTGGGAACAATGAGAAGCACCTGCGAATAATTGTCAAGGTTCAGGAAGAATCGTTCCCCTCATCCTCGTGATTTTTGGCTCAGCCCATCGAACACCCTGGATTAGCGCGGGAGAATCCGTCATGTACCGTACAACCCGGCTCGGACTGTTTCTTTTCTTGGCAACCCTGATCGTCACCCCCGTTTGGGGGCAGCAGTGGGCGGTGGACATGTTCCAGACCACCAGCCACGACTTCGGCGGCGTCGCCCGGGGGGCCAAAGCGGAATTTGAGTTTCCGCTGACCAACATCTACATGGAAGACGTTCACATCGTGGGCGTCCGCTCCAGTTGCGGTTGCACCCAGGTGCGGCTGGCCAAGCCTGTCCTGAAGACCTACGAGACCGGCGCGATCGTCGCCACGATCAACACCAGCGCCTTTCAGGGAGACAAGGGCGCGACGATCACCGTCACTATCGACAAGCCGTATTACGCCGAAGTGCAGTTGCACTCGAAGGTCTATATCCGCTCCGACGTCGTGCTGACCCCCGGAAGCGTCTCCGTCGGCGACCTCAACGAGGGCCAGGCGGCCGACGCCCGCGTCGCCATCAGCCACATCGGCGGCAACGACTGGCGGATTCTCGAGGTCCGTAGCGAAAACAAGCACGTCTCGGGCGAAGTGGTTGAGACCGGCCGCGGCGGCGGACGCGTCTCCTACGACCTGTCCGTCCACATCGACCCCAACGCGCCGGTCGGCTATCTCAACGAACACCTGATGCTCGTGACGAGCGATGGAACGACGCAGGTGCCCGTGCCCGTCGAGGGACGCATCCTCTCGGGCATCACGGTCAGCCCGGCCTCGCTGTTCATGGGCGTGGTCGAGCCGGGTCAGAAGGTCCAGAAGCAACTTGTCGTTCGCGGCAACAAGCCTTTCCGCATCCTCTCGATCAAGTGCGACGGCGCCACCTTCGAGTTCGATACCGCGGCCGACCAGGAAGCCAAGACGCTGCACCTGATTCCCGTGACGTTCGTTGCCGGCGAGAAGTCGGGCAGGATCACCGGTCGGATCCAGATCGAGACCGACCTGGGCACGTCGACTCCCGAATTGCCCGCCTACGCCGTCGTTACCACCGAGCGATAAGCGGTCCTCAAGACCGGGTTCGCTTGGGCGGATCGATCGTCACCAGCGGCGGCTCGGTCTTTTTCCCCTGCCCGGACCGCCGCGGACAGCCGAGACAGGCGTGGCATGTTCCGCCCTTGAGGCGGGCGGCCCGGACCAGACGCCGAACGACGTAGACGGCGGCCAGCAAGACGACGCACAAGACCAGGGCATTCTGCCAGTCGAGCGTCATGGTCGTGCTAGATCTGCTCGATGTGCAGTCCTCGGCGAATCCGTTCCGCGTGCCGGGCGTCCTGCAACATGGCGGCCACTTCGTGGACCTTCTCGATCCCGTCGATCGACAGATTGGGATGCGACCGGTCGCTGGAGACGATGCGGATCGTGCCCACGCCCGTCATCCGGTCGATCAGCGTCTGGCGGTAGGTGACGTCATCCATGTCGATCACCTCGATCAGGTCGGTCGTATGGATGAGGATGCCCGACTCGTGGAAGAACCGCTGCGTGGTCAACCGGTAGTGAACGCCGAGCCGCCGTCGCAGCAGGATGACGATCTGGTAGAGCCAGAGCAGGACGATGGCGGCCAACACGCACCACCAGAGGAGTGGCTTCCAGAACACGAAGCCGACAACGAGCACCGCGACGCTCGCCAGGAGGCTGAGGGCCCAGGTCCCGGCCATGGCTTTGAGGCAGTAGCCCCCCTGCCAGAGTTCCTGTTCTTTGGGCTCGACGCCCCCCCTGCCAGAACCAGTCACCTCGCGGATTCGCTCGGCTGGGTCGCAGTTCGGCGCCTGATCCAGCGCGCCGTCCGCCGGATCACGCTGCTCCGACAAGGCTCCTTCGCCCACCGGCGAATCCAGTCGCTCGCCACACTTGTGGCAATAGACCGATTTGTCGACCACTTCGATTCCGCAACCAGAGCATTTCATCACAGGGAACCCTCATACGGTACTGTAACCAGTTGAGCTAGATACCCAAGTCGTTTGCTGTCAGGGACTTACGTGATTTCCCTTTCCGTTCTTCCTCCGCACCGTAGAGATCACCGTAGGTAGCGTCTAAGGGTACCGTACACCGTGGTCGACGCCCACCGGTTTCCGCCCGGGGGACGCCGGACAACACCTTAAACCCGTTGACCGGGCGTGTGTCACGTCGAAGTCTACCGCAAAGTCGGCGGGTGGTAAACGGGAGAAGGCCAAGAAGCCGCATCGCGACTTCCCCTTGTATCCGCGGGCGCGTGGCCGTTGGCGCGAAGACGATCCGCGCGAAGGCGCGCTACTTCGAGACATGGGACGATCCCGAAGGTGCTTTGCGGGCATACCTCGACGCGACCGAGCCTATCGGTTATCCTAGAGCACTGGAGTCGCGGGTCGCCGCCGGAGTCTGCCGGATTGGGGGCCGCGCGGCGACGGGTCGCGCGATTCTCTGGGCTGCCGCGGGACCGCACCGCTCTTGGCCGCCACGATTGTCTGTCACGGGAAGAGGTCATCGCAATGGATAATGGCAACGCTCACGACGGTAGAGTTTCAGTTGGCCGTGCGACTCGCCGGCCGACAGGGTTCACGCTCGTGGAACTGCTGGTGGTGATCGCCATCATCGGGATTCTGATCGCCTTGTTGTTGCCGGCCGTGCAGGCCGCGCGCGAGGCGGCCAGGCGGATGCAGTGCTCCACCAACCTCAAACAGGTCGGCCTGGCGATTCTGAACTACGAGAACACTTACAAGATGCTTCCCATCGGGATGAACATCGCATTGCCCGTGTTCAAGGCACACTCGGCTCTTGCCGCGCTGCTGCCTTACGTCGAACAGGAGGACCTCTACGCGCGGTACGATTTTGGGTTGCGGCTATACGACAAGAGCGGAGTGAACGTTCGGGTGGCGTGCATGCACATTCCCGCCTACCTCTGCCCGAGCGACAACGCCAACGGCCGACTCATGAATGGCGGCTTTGCGCGTTCCAACGTCGTCGTTTGCTTCGGCAGCACCACGGTGGGAAAATCCGCCACGGATTGGAGCACGGACGGCGCCTTCCAGAGGGACATCGGCAAGCGACTTTCCGATTTCACCGATGGCACCTCCTCGACCGCCGTGGCCAGCGAGGTGATCGCCGGGCGCGACGACAACTATAGCGACGACCATTGTTTCGACGCGCGGGGCGTTTGGTCCGAAGGCTCCAGCATGGGGGCATGCGCCTACACGCACCTGAACACCCCGAATTCAAGCGTGGGCGATGCTCTTCTCATCGATTCGGGTCAGAGGAATTGCGTTCCCGACACCAAGATGCCCTGCAGCGATTCGGCCGGAAACACGTACTACAACGAGTACGCCGCCGCGCGCAGCCGCCATCCCGGCGGCGTCAACGTCGCTTTCGCCGACGGACACGTGAGCTTCTACACCGACACGGTCGACTGGCAGACGTGGCGTGCTCTGAGCACCATCTCCGGCGGCGAGGCAGTTCAAGCCGAGCCGTAATAACCTTGTAGACAAAATGGTTGGACCAGTCACTCACGTCTAGCGTGGGTTATGCTGGAAGGATTGCGTTAACCCTTTCAGACAGAGCCACAACGGGAGGACTGGTCCAATGGCAAGCGTACTGTATGTCGGTCTGGATGTACAC
>JAPLNP010000444.1 GCA_026401055.1 Planctomycetia bacterium | reverse complement strand
TCGGCTAGGCCCGAGCCGGTGAAACCACCCGCCAAGGTCGCGACGGCCGTGATTCCGCCGCCGTTGCCGCCGCGCAGTGTCGCGGCGTCGTCCGCGAGCCCGGAATCCGCTTCCGCGGCCCAAACGGCTAGCTGGCTATCCGCGGCCGAGCTGCAATGGCGGAAGTGGCTACTTTGGGCGGGGGCCCCGGCGGCCGGGCTGGCGGTCGTCGTGGGGGTCGTGTCGATTCTCGTTTCCACCCACGGCACCGAACCGGCGCCGGACGCCGAAGTCGAGGCGACCGCCGAGGCCGCCGTGGTGACACCGGTGGTCAAGCCGTCGGAGCCGTCGCGGCTCGATCCCCGGTGGATTCCGGACGAGACGCGGCTGGTGGTGAGTCTCAAGCCGTCGCGGCTGGCCGGCCAGTCGGGCGCGGATCGGATGTTCGAGGCGGCCGGGCCGTTTTGGAACCCCGTCCTCGGCGCCGCCGTCGAGGCCTTCTCGCTGGGCCTGGGCGACGTCCGCCGGATCAGTTGGGCGGCGATCGACCTGGCCGACTGTTCCCACCGGGGCGTGATCGTGATCGAAACGGAGGACGGCAAGAGCCTCGAACCGCTCTGGGCCGTCAGCCAGCCGACCAATCTGCATCTCGACGGAGTGGCGTGTCACCGCCTCGACGGCACCGCCTGGCCACATCCGTTTGCGGTGTTCGGGCAGCACACGCTGGTGACCGGCGATGCCGATTCGCTGGCCGAGTTGGCCGCTCGGAGCAAGCCGCACTTTGCCAATGCGGCGGTCGGCCGGCTGATCGAGACCGTCTCCGGCGACGCGGACGCCGTGCTGGTCGTCGATCTGGCCGCGGCGCGCCGGGCCGCCTGGCCGCTGCCCGAGCGGCTGTTGGACGTCTGGCCCACGGGCGCTCGGGCGTGGCACGCGATTTGGGCGGCGCCGCGGGCGCTGGGGCTCGCGATTCGGCTGGACGGCGCGATCCGGGCCGAGTGCGATCTTGTCTGCGAGGACCCGACGGCGGCCGAGGCGCTGAAGACCGCCCTCGATCAGCTCCTGCCTGCGGCGAAATCCGCGCTGGGCGAGAAGGCCGACGTGCTGGCGAAGCAGGCGGCGGAAGAAAAGACGGACGCCGGGAAGGCCCAGCAGTACGCAGTGCTGGCCAAAGCAGCGGCGACCACCCTGGGGTCGGTCCGATCGGAAGTCGCCAACGAGACGGTGCGTCTGGCGGTGGATTCCGGGCAGGACATGGCCGCCCTGGGCATGGGCGCGTTGGACGCCCAGCCGGCGATCCGGGCCGATTGGCTCGCCACGGCGATGGGGCTCGACGAGGCCAACGAGAAGCGGCTTCTGTCGGGCCTGGAGGAGCACCAGCGGGCCGAGGGCAAGTTGCCGGCCGGGGCCGTCGGCGGCTCGCTGTTGCCGCCCGAGACGCGACTGAGTTGGATCGCCACGATGCTGCCCTACTACGGCCACCGCGATTGGCACGAGCGACTGCGGTTCGGCTACTCGTGGAACGGCGACGAGAACCGTCCCGTCACGCGGCAGCCGTTGGACGAGGTGATCAACCCCGCGCTGGGAGCCGGCGCCGGCGACGAAGGCTTTCCGGTGACACATTACGTCGGCGTGGCGGGAGTGGGCAACGACGCGGGCAAGCTCGGCGCCGAGGATCCGGCGGCTGGCGTGTTCGGCTATGGACGCACGACGCAGCCGAGTGAGATCCGCGACGGGGCCAGCAACACGATCGCGATCCTCGGCGTCAGCGGGCAAACGGGGCCTTGGGCGGCCGGCGGCCATGCGACCGTCCGCGCGCTCACCCGGCCTCCCTACGTCAACGGGCCGGACGGTTTCGGCAGCGGCCAGCCGGACGGGATGTTGGCCGGAATGGCCGACGGCGCGGTCCGGTTCGTCTCGAAGGACGTCGATCCTCGGGTGCTGGAGCAATTGGCGACGATCAACGGCGGCGGCGACGTGACGTTTGCCGCGTTGGGGCCAAAATCGGTCGCAAGACCGGCCGAAAAGCCGCAAGAGCCGGCGCCGGTCGACGCGGCCGCGCAGCCGGCGGCAACGGAGAAGAAGCCCCAGCCGCCGCGCGCTGCCGACGCTCAGCCCACCGACCCGGAGACCGCGACGGTGATCGCCCGACTTGCTCAGCCGATTGCGGCGATCCGTTTCAAGGAAACGCCGCTTCGGGAGGTGCTTGCGACGCTGGAGAGTCTCGCCTCGGTGCCGATCGACGCCGACCCGGCGGTCCTGACCCGACACGACGTGTCGGCCGACGACCCGATCACCGCGGAGCTGGCCGGCACGACTATCGGCGAGGCGCTCCGGAAGATTCTGACCGAGCGGGGTTTGTCGTTTGCGGTCGAGGGCAAGCGGGTGGTGGTCACCGGCCCGGCGAAGACGCAATCCGAGCCGCGCCCGTAAGAAAGCGGCCATGCTCGCGCGCGCCACAACCTGGTGGACGATCTTGCGGATCAGCCTGGAGGAGCGGCTGGTCTATCGGGGAGACTTCGCGCTGGGCACGCTCATGCGGTTCCTGCCCATCGTCACCCAAATCTTCCTCTGGCAGGCGGTGTTCTCGGCCATGACCGCCTCGGCGCCCTCGGGTCCCGACATCGCCGGCTACACGTTTCGCAACATGATCGCCTACTACCTGCTGACGACGGTAAGCCGGGCGTTTTCGAGCATGCCGGGGCTCGCCTCGGGCATCGCCCAGGACATCCGCGACGGCACGGTCAAGAAGTACCTCATCCAGCCGATCGACCTGCTCGGCTTCCAATTGCTCTGCCGCGTCGCCCATAAGCTCGTCTACTACGGCGTCGCCGCCGCGCCGTTCGCGCTGGTGTTCTACCTGGCGCGCGGCTTTTTCTCGGGCTGGCCCGACGCGACGACCATGATCGCGTTCGTGGCCTCGCTGGTGATGGCGTTTCTGCTGGGCTATTTCCTCGAGGCCACGATCGGCATGATCGGCTTCTGGTTCCTCGAAGTGAACTCGCTCTTGTTCGTCTACATGCTGTTGAGCTTCTTCCTCTCCGGCCACATGTTTCCGTTGGACATGCTGCCGGGCACGCTGGGCCAGGTGGTGCGGCTGATGCCGCTGCAATACCTGGCGTATTTCCCCTCGGCGGTCTTCCTGGGCAAGATCGCGGGAGCCGAGCTCGGCTGGGCCCTGGCCCTCCAGTTCGCGTGGACGGTGTTCTTCTTCGTCGCGGCGCGGGTGGCGCTGCGGCTCGGCGTGCGGCGCTATGCCGGGTTTGGAGGATGAGCCCGATGCACTCCCGGCCCGCCTACTTCCGCGTGTTCGTCACGTTCCTGCGCAACAGCCTGATCCGCGACATGACGTTTCGCGCCAACTTCCTCATCGACACCGTTTCGTCGATTGCCTGGGTGTTGATGAATCTGGGCTTCTACATCCTGGTCTTTCGCTACACCCCGATGCTCGGCGCGGGCACCGGCTGGGGACGATACGAATTCTTTCTCTTCCTGGCCACGACGCTGCTCGTGAACAGCGTCGTTCGGGGACTCTTTCTGAACAACGCCATCGAGTTCAGCGAGCAGATCCGCACCGGCACGCTCGATTTCGCCCTGGTCAAGCCGATCGACACGCAGTTTTTGATCTCGCTCGGGCGGATCGAATGGGCGGAGATCGGGCCGTTTCTCTGCGGGCTGGGGCTCATGGTCCATGCGTTCTCGAAGCTCGCCTACGCGCCGGGGCCGATTCAGTCGTGTCTCTACGTGTTCTACCTGTTTTGCGGCGTCGCGATCTACTACAGCCTCATGATTGTGATGGCGGCGACCAGCGTGTGGCTGGGGCGAAACCGGACGCTCTTGGACTTCTGGTTCTACATCACCAACTTCGCCCGCTACCCGATGGAAGTCTATCAGGGCCGGTTCGGCATGCCCCTGCGCCTGGCTTTCACGTTCGTCGTGCCGGTGCTGGTCGCCGTCAACGTTCCCGCCCGGCTGCTGGTCCGGCCTCTGAATCCGCGGTCGCCGCAAGACTTGTTTCTGCCCGTGTTCGCGGTCGTGGCAACAGTCGTGAGCCTGGTGGCGAGCCGATGGGTGTTCAAACGGTCGCTGTTGAGTTATCGTAGCGCCAGTAGTTAGCATCATGTAAATACCATGCGATTCGCCTACAGTTCCAACGCCTACATGCAGTTCTCGATCGAGGAGACGATCGAGCGGATCGCCGGACTGGGATACGCCGGGCTGGAACTGCTGGCCGACGTGCCCCACGCCTGGCCCGCCGGACTGCTGCCGGGGCGCACGCGGGCGATCCGCGAGTGCCTGGATCGATTCGGCCTGGAGATTGCCAACGTCAACGGCTTCATGATGAACGCCGTCGCCGATCCCCGACAACCGTATTGGCACCCCTCGTGGATCGAGCCGGACCCGGACTATCGGGCGATCCGCCGCGAACACACCAAACGGGCATTGCACTTGGCCGCCGAGCTGGGAGCCCCGTCGATCCAGACCGAGCCGGGGGGTCCCCTTCGCGAGGGAGAGTCCTGGGCCGCCGCCGCCGAGGTCTTTTACCGGGAGCTGATGCCTTGCGTCGAGGTTGCCGAGAAGAAGCAGGTCTTCCTGCTCATTGAGCCCGAGCCGGGCCTGCTCGTCGAACGGTTCGAGCAGTACCTGGAATTTGCCGGCCGGGTGGACTCGCCATGGCTGGGGCTGAATTTCGACGTCGGCCACGCCTTTTGTGTCGGCGAAGACCCCGTCCAATGGATTCCCAGGATGGCGGAGCACACGAAGCACTACCACATCGAAGACATCGCCGCCACCCGACGCCATGCCCACCTTATCCCCGGCCGTGGGGCCATCGACCTGGGAGCCGCCCTGCACGAGATCGAAGCCAGCGGGTACGATGGTTGGGTGACCGTCGAGTTGTACCCTTATGTCGACAATCCCGACGATGCCGGCCGCGAAGCAAAGTCCTTCTTGGAGGCGGCTCTGGAAGACGGGAGATGAACTTCAGCCGCTGACCCCATGCTCTTGACGAACCTTCCTTGGCTCCTGGCGATGGGCGTATTGCTCCTGTGCTCGGGATTCTTCTCGCTTAGCGAGGCGGCATGGTTCTACCTCAGTCCCAAGGACCGGCGGCACTTGAGCCGGGGGAATCGGGCACAGCGGATGGCCGCGGCGATGCTGGACGATCCGGACCGCCTGCTGACGCTGGTGCTGTTCGGCAACCTGATGGTCAACGTGGCGTACTTCGCCGTCGCCTCGATCACGAGCCTGCAATTGGAGCGGACGGGCCATGCGACGGCGGCCGGCTCGTTCGCCGCGGGCTCGCTTCTGGTCCTCATCGTCTTCGGCGAGATGCTCCCCAAAAGCCTCGGCGTGCTCAAGCCCCGGGCGGTCGCCACGTTGCTTGCCGTTGCGGTGACGACCGTGGTTCGGGCGATGGCCCCGGTGCTGCCGGCGCTGCGGATGGCGAATGTCCTGTCGTTGCGCGTGTTCTGGCCGGGGCTTCGGCCCGAGCCGTATCTTCGGGTGGGGGATCTGGAGCGGGCGGTGGATCTGTCGACCAACGACGCGGCCTTGTTGGAGCAAGAGCAGACGATTCTTCAGCGGATCGTGTTGCTCTCGGAAATCCGCGTCGATGAGTTGATGCGTCCGAGGACTCGGTTCCGCTCATTCCGGCCGCCGGTCTCGTTGACCGACCTGGGGGGGCGCATGACTTCCAGCGGGTACATGCTGGTGACCGAGCCCGACAGCGACGAGGTGGCCGCCGCGCTGGATTTGCAGTCGTTGTCGAGCATCCCGGCGTCGCATTTGGAGCGTCATGCCGAAGCCGTCGTTTACGTGCCCTGGTCCACCAGCGTGGCGGCCGCGCTGGAGTCGATGCGCAATCACGATCGCCAGGTGGCCGTGGTCGTCAACGAACTCGGCGAGACGATCGGCGTGCTGACGTTCGACGACATCCTCGACACCATTTTCACCCGCACGCCCAGCCGGAGCGAGCGGTTGCTCAAGCGGATGCCGATCCGTCCGCACGCCCCGGGGGTGTGGCACGTGACCGGCATGACCAGCCTGCGTCGCCTGGCGCGGTATTTTCGGGTCGAGCCGCCGCCGTCGAAGAGCCTCACGGTCTCCGGCGTCATGCAGGAGATGCTCGGGCGCCTGCCCCGGACGGGCGATCGCTGCCGCTGGGGACCGTTCGAGTTGACCGTGATCGACGTGCCCGAACGAGGCCAACTGCTGGTCGAACTGACCCTCGAACCGCGGGAGGGGCCGGACGAATGATCGCGGCGTTGCTGGGACTGGCGGCGGTGGGAGTGTTTCTGAGCGCGTTCTTCAGCGGCACGGAGACGGGATTCTATCGCGTGTCGCGGGTGCGGTTGTTGCTCGACGCGCTGGGCGGCGACCCGATCGCGCGGGGGCTCGTTTGGCTCACCAACCATCCCTCGCTGTTCGTCGCCACCACGCTGGTCGGCAACAACCTGGCCAACTACCTGGTCTCGCTGGCCATCGTCATGGGCGCGCAACTGGTCTTCGACTCGAACAGCCTTGTCGCCGGGTTGCTCGCCCCCGTGCTCCTGGCCCCCGTGTTGTTCGTCTACGGCGAACTGGTGCCGAAGAACGTCTTCCTCAAGGCCCCGAACCGGCTCTTGCGCGGCGGCGGCCCCTTGTTCATGGTGTTCGTCGCGCTGTTCTTTCCCGTCAGCGTCGTTCTCTGGGGCCTTAACCGCATTCTTGCCCGGGTGATGGGCGAATCGCCCGAACGCATCCGCTTGACGTTGGCCCGCCGCGAGTTGGAGCAAGTGCTGGACGAGGGGCACGAGGCGGGCATCCTCCACGGTTCCCAGCGGCGTCTCGCCCGCGGCATCTTCGCCCTGGCCAACACTCCGGTCGGTCTGGCGGCGACGCCGCTGGGCGACGTTCCCCGCGCGCGGGCCGACATGAGCAAGGACGACGTCCTGGGGCTCGCCAGGCGCTACCGCGTGGCCGAAGTGCCCGTCGAGGAAACGGGCGAGGGAAAGGAGCTGATCGGCTACCTGCGCGTGATCGACATGGGACTCGATCCGTCGGATCGGCTCGGGCCGCCTCGGCCGTTGTTGAGCATCCCGGAGACGGATACGCACGTCGCGGCGCTGGTGCGCATGGAAAACGCGGGCGAAAGCCTCGCCCGCGTCGTCGATTCCCACGGCCGCGGCGTCGGCATCGTGACGGCCAAGCGGCTGCGAGAGCCGCTGTTTCACGTCCAATAGTCGCCGTTACCGGTGGTAGCCCAGCGACGTGATGACGGACAACATCTCTTCGAACGTGATGAAACGTCGCCGGTGGCGCAGTTTGTAGCCGTCGATCGCCTGCGCGAGTTCGCGGGCCTCGGGGGAAAGGTCGTCGTGACTGTTGGCGAACTGGCGTCGCTCCGCCTCGGGCAGCCCGATGCCCGAATCCGCGCTGCGGCGATCCACGAACGCTCCGGTGGCATTGTCCAGTAGGTGAGGCATGTTCCGTTTTCCTTTCGAAGCTTCGTTCTGTGTTTCCGCGCGCCGCCGCGCCCTCATAACCCTACGACGTATTCTTGGAAGAATCAAATCCGGCGTGACGGTGGAATCGGCTGGCGCGATTGGTCCGGCCATGACCGTCCGGCGAACTACCGTTTCGGTAAATCGTACCCGAAAACCGAGCCGCGACCGTCAGGAAGCGGCATGGCAAAGCACGGCTCCGGGACCGCTCCCTCACGGTCGCGGCTCGGTTTTCGCAGCGGACGCCCGGGTAGCAGGCGCACGGCCGGGTCGGCTGATCCTCAGCGCGGGGTCGGGTCGTTCGCGCGCCGGGCGATGCCAAGACGGCCCAGCAGGAGCCGGCTGGGTTGATGTCCCGGATCCAGCGCCAGCGCCTTCTCGGCCGCCGCCGCCGCCTCGGACTGCCGTCCCACGCGCGATTGCGATTCGGCCAGCCGGTAGAGCAATTCCGGCGTGGCCTCGCCTCGCGCCAGCGCCAGGGCGAAACCGTCCGCGGCGTCCTCGTGCCGCCCCATCGCTTGGTAGGCCAATGCCTGCAAATAGACGACCCGTTGGGGCTCCTCGCCCGGCGCGTACGTGTCGATCAGACTCTGCAGCATCGAGAGCGACTTCTGCGGCTGGGGATCGAGGTCCAGCGCGGCCTCGGCCTCCCGGGCGGCCGGGTCGAGTTGGCCCATCGCCAGACGCATTTCGGCCAACCGCACGTGCAAGGACACGTCGTCGCCGACCATCGCGATGGCTTCCTCCAACTCGCCGACCGCCTTGGCCTGCTGCCCGATGTGCCATAGCGCCTCGGCATGGTGGCGTCGCGCCTCGGGGTCCGTCGGGCAGGACTTCACCGCCTTGGCCAACACGTCCTGGGCCTCCACCCACCGGCCCGCCTCGATCGCCGCGACCCCCTGCTGGGAATACTGCCGCGAGGTAGCCAGCGACTTGGAGACGGGGCCCTCGACGCCGGGTAGTCGGCAACCGGCCGAACACGCCCCCATCAGCACCAGAAGACCGGCGGACCGGAAACCCGTTTGCATCAGATCAGAGGACGGGGGTTGGGGATTGGAGATTGGAGATTGGAGAGACAATGGCCGCGCGGCTGGTTGCCCCCGGCCACTTCACCTATCGAAAAATCGGGGAGTATCGTAGCAGAGCGCCGCGGCTGCGGCCAGTCCAAGTTGCGCCCGGCCACCGGATTCACCGCGGCGGCAGACGTGGGTAGAATGCGTCGGTTCGATCCATGCCAAAGGGAACCCGCCGATGCCTTCCGAGTTCGATAAGCTGGGGATCCGGTTTCAATATCCGGACAACTGGACGCTCAACGAAGACGCGGCGCTGGCCGGGTGCCGGTCGGTGAGCGTCTTCAGCCCGGGGGGCGCCTTCTGGACCGTCTCGATCCACCCGCGCAACACGGACCCCACTCGGCTGGCCAAAACCGCTGTCGAGACAATGCGGGCAGAATACGCAGATTTGGAGGTCGAGGAAGTTTCCGAAGTCGTGGCCGGCCACGAGCTGATCGGCTACGACCTGAATTTCTACTACCTCGACCTGACCAACACCGCAGTGGTTCGCTCGGTCCGGGGGGGTGCGGCGGCCTACACAGTCCTCTATCAGGCCGAAGACCGCGAGTTCGCCGAGATCCACGAGGTCTTTCGGGCGGTGACCACCAGTTTCCTGCAGAATGTCCGGGGGCGGGGCCGCGGAGGTTGACGTGGTGTCGCGTTTTGTAGGTTCTACAAAATGCACGCCTCGACGGCAGCGAGGACGCTGCTCGTGCGTTCATACAGAAGTCGTTTAATATCAATGACTTACATGGCCACCAGTGGGCTTATTTCGGGTGAACCACCGGTTTTGGCACGTCGCGTGCATTCTGAGATAGACGCGAGTCGGCCGTCCTCGACCGAAACGGCTTCGGGTGATCCCGCCGCCCGGAACCCCTGTGTCACCAACAAGTCCGTGAATCTAAGGTAAGCATCGCCCAGAGCAGCGTCTCCTCCCGTCTCGGGAACAACCGGTTTTTCACGGTCTAAGGGCCCGGTCGGCTGCCCGCACAGCCAACCGGGCCTTTTTTGGTGAGTGGCAAGTGGTGAAGTGGTAAGGATTTGGTGCGGAATAACTTCCCGAATTAGGCACCGTCTATCTTGGTGCGGAATAACTTCCCGAATTAGGCACCGTCTATCGAGTTGCCACAAGTCATTATGCGTCAAAAGCTTACGTGCGCTGTTTCTCGGCCACGCCTAGGTCGCGCAAATCGGGAAGTAATTCTGGACCATATCCTAAGTGGTTGATGGCCAGCGGAAACGCCCCCCGACTGCGTCGGGGGGTGCAGGCGATTTTCGCTCGGCGTTTTCTGCTTTCACTCGATCCCCCGGCACAATGACCGCCTCTTGAGACCCGCGCCTCATATTCGGTATAATCATTCTGTTTTATCTCTCTTGCCTTTGGTGCTACGGGTGGAAGCTGAGGAGGAGACGCGGATGGCGACGACATCCCCCACGACATGCGTGGAGCAAATTGGTGAGACAGCGGGCCTGGTATGGGCGACCCTGAGCCAAAACGGCCCTCTGAGTCTTGCCCAAGTCGTCAAGAACGTGGGCAGGCCTCGCGACCTGGTGATGCAGGGCGTGGGGTGGCTTGCGCGCGAGGACAAAATCTGGATTGAAGAAGAAGGCCGCAAGCGGATCGTCTCGCTTCGGTAGCGGCGGCTGTTGCCTCGAACGAGGGCCGCGGCCGAGATCATCTCGGGCCGGCGGCGATCGGTCGCCTTGCGGCGCCGCATCCACCCGCTGACCGCTACAATCCCTTCCGCCGCCGCGATGGTGCCCTGGTTGCGCGGGAAAACCGTTCGCCGAGGCGGCCCGCCGTCGCTTGTCCCGCAAGGAGTTTCGCGGTAGCCTACACTATAGCTCCGGATGCCGTGTTGCGCGGCACCGAGACGGCCAGGCAATGTTCCCGGGGGGCAAACACCCCGGATTCCTTACTAGCGCGAAGGGGGAAACCATCGATGGTACGTTCATTTGTCAGGTTTATTGGATTCGGCGGAGTTGCCGTTGCGGTGGTCGCCTTGGCGGCGAGCCTTCTGCCGGCGGACCCCCTGTCGATCGACAGCCTCCAGAAGCCGGAGCCCGCGGCACAACAGCAACAGCAGATCCCGGAAATTGCCGAGGCGGTTACGCTATTTCGCAACCGGGACGTTGCCGGGGCGTACGCGAAGCTGCAAGCAGCGGTGAAAAATCGCCCCGAACTTCCGCCCGCCGAACTCATCATGGTCCAGTTCTTCGTCTCGGCCAGGCAAGAGGACGCGGTGCGCGGCTGGCTGGAGAAAGCCGTCGTCGCGGCGCCGAACGATCCGGAGGCCTACGTGCTGCTGGGCCAGGAGGCCATGCAGAACCAGCGGATGGCCGAGGCGACGTTGCTGTTCGACAAGGCCAAGACCCTGCTGGCGTCGTTCAAGGGCAATGACAAACGCAAGGCCGATCTGGCGGCGGCGACCGAATCGCAACTCGCTCGGCTGGCCATGGGCCGGCAAGATTGGGCGACGGCGCAGACGCATCTCCAGGACTTGCTGAAACTCCAGCCCGACAGCGCGGCGGCGCTGCAAATGCTCGGCCGCACGTTGTTCGAGCAGAAGAAGCCGGAGGAGGCCTTGGAGAAGCTCAAGGCGGCGAAGGTGGCGGACCCGAAGGTCCTGACGCCCGAGGCCGTCCTGGCCCAATGGTACGAGCAGGTCACCCCCCCTGACCGCGAGAACGCCACGAAGTACATGATTGCGGCGTTGACGGCCCAGCCGAAAGATTTCCGTACGCGGCTGAACGCCGCGGACTGGGCTTTCAAGGCCGGGGAATTCGATCAAGCCCGCGCCCAGATCGACATCGCGCTGACACTCGATGCCAACTCGCCGGAGGCCAAGTTGCTCGCCGGCAACATCGCCATCTACCAGAAGGACTACCCGACCGCCGAGAAGTGCTTCAAGCAAGTTCTGGTCGAATCGCCCAGCAACTTCGCCGCCAGCAACAATCTCGCCCTGGCGCTGTGCGAACAGGACGACAAGGCCAAGCAGGAATTGGCTCTGCAGTACGCGAAGATGAACGCGCAGTTGTATCAAAAGGAAGTGGAGCCGCTGTCGACGTTGGGGCGGGTGTTCTTCCGGCTCGGGCGGATGGCCGAGGCGGACCAGGTCTTTCGGCAAGTCGCCGCCTCCGGCAAGAGCCTAAGCCCCGACACCGCCTTCTACATCGCCGACCTCTATGCCGCGACGAATCGGGCGGACGACGCGAAGAAGCTCCTGGAAAACGCCCTCAAGACCACCGGTCCCCTGTTCTCGTTGCGCAAAGAGGCCGAAGCCCTGCAGAAACGCTTGCCGTAGCCCCGTCGTCCGTGGCCCGTCGGCGCGCAACAAAAGATCATGGTAAGCCGATCCGTCGACTTACCATGATCTTTATCCTGAAACGGAACAAAGCGTGTCCCGCCCTCCCGGTACGTCTGTATCGGCTTTATCGGCCCAAACCACCGTCATCCTGAAGCCGATTTCGTGATCGCGTGCCGCCCTGGCCGCCGGCGTCGGTCTCGCCGGGGCACGCGCCGCGTCAATGTAGTCGGTTCACCTCCGGCAGCCGCATCATCCGCAACGTGTTGCGGTTCGCCCCCTCTTTTTCCTTGGGCGGATCCACCTTCTTCTCTTGTGGGGTATTTGTTGCCCCCGGCACCGGCGCGGCGGGGGCCGGGATCGGGGCGGGGGTCGGGATCGCGGTGGGGGCCGGGGTCGCGACGGGGGCCGGGGTCGGGGCCGTGGACGCCGGCACGGTCGCCGAGGTTGGCGGCGCCGCCGGTGGTTCGCACGTCTGCCCGGCGGGCCACCATCCGGACGGCCAGCACAGGCGGAAACTCCAGCCGCAGTGCCGCTCCTGGCAGTAACCGTCCCAGACATTCTCGCAGCCAGAGGGCACGTGCTCGCAGCAGCCGGGCGACATCGACCCGTAATCCGGGGCGCCGCAAGCGCCCGCGCGCGAGCCACCCGAGCCGCCGCATTTTGCGCAACCGGCCTCCAGGCTGGCTGCCGGGGAGACCATCAGCAGGACCGCCGAGGCACCGAGGGTCAGACAGATTCTCCGCATGAGTTCACTCCTTATCTCGTTCCACCTAGTCTCTTCGTCCAAAGGATTGCCGGGGACGATTTTCAGCCGATTCGGCCGCATAGAATCGCGGACCGGCGCGGTCGGATTCGGGATGTTCGGATTGTGCCGATTTTTTGGTCACTTGCCCGCTCGGTCGCCAGGTCGCGACCCCATTGCGTCGACCCCGCCACAATGTTACGCTCTGGGCTGCTTGGGGGTAGACAACTGACCACTTACCACTGACAACTGACCATCTACCATGAAGGCACTCGTCAAGGCGAAACGCGAGGTGGGGCTCTGGCTCGATGACATGCCGGTGCCCAAGGTCGGGATCAACGACGTGCTGGTCAAGATTCTGAAAACGAGCATCTGCGGCACCGACGTACATATTTGGAACTGGGACGCCTGGGCGCGGAAGACGATTCCGGTGCCGATGATCGTCGGCCATGAGTTCGTCGGCCGGATCGAGGCGGTCGGCGACAACGTTCACGATTTCCACCGGGGCGACCTGGTCAGCGGCGAGGGGCACGTGGTCTGTGGCCGGTGCCGCAACTGCCTGGCCGGCCGGCGGCATCTCTGCCCCCGCACCAGCGGCGTCGGCGTCAACCGCGACGGCGCCTATGCCGAGTACCTGTCGATCCCCGTGACGAACGTCTGGGCGTGCGATCCGAACATCCCCTTGGAGGTGCTCAGCAGCTTCGATCCCTTGGGCAACGCCACCCACACGGCCTGCTCGTTCGACGTCTTGGGCGAGGACGTGTTGATTACCGGCGCCGGCCCGATCGGGTGCATGGCCACCGCCATCGCCCGGCACGGCGCCGCTCGGCACATCGTCGTCACCGACGTCAATCCCTATCGGCTCGAACTGGCCAAACGGATGGGCGCCACGCTCACGCTCGACGCGAGGACCCAGCGGATCGCCGACGCCCAGAAGCAACTGGGCATGAAAGAAGGATTCGACGTCGGTCTGGAGATGTCGGGCAACGCGGACGCCTTTCGCGAGATGCTCGCCAACATGTCCCACGGCGGCAAGATCGCCATGCTCGGCATCCTTCCGAAATCCGAGATCGACTGGGACACCGTCGTCTTCAACTGCCTGACGATCAAGGGCATCTACGGCCGCGAGATGTACGAAACCTGGTACAAGATGACCATGATGATTCAGTGCGGCCTGGACATCACGCCCATCATCACCCATCGCTTCCACTACACCGAATTCGAGACGGCCTTCGAGGTGATGCGCTCCGGCAACTCCGGCAAGGTCGTCCTCACGTGGGCGGAGGATTGAGCCGGCACGGCCGGAAGAGCCATCGCCGGCGCGAGTGCCACCCCCCACATGCAATGTGGGGGCGTTGCCGACAACCGACAACCGACAACTGACAACCGGCAACCGGCAACCGGCAACCGACCACCGATGTACGATTCACTCAAGAGATGCCTGACCGAACAGCTCGCCGACATTCGCCAGGCCGGGCTCTACAAGGAAGAACGCATCATCGACACGCCCCAGGGCGCTCGCATCGCCGTGGTCGGTGGGCGCGAAGTCCTCAACTTCTGCGCCAACAACTACCTCGGGCTGGCCAACGATCCGCGACTTCTGGCCGCCGCCAAGGCGAGCTACGACCGCTGGGGATTCGGCCTGAGCAGCGTCCGCTTCATCTGCGGCACCCAGGTGCTGCACAAGCAACTCGAAGCGAGAATCACCCGGTTCATGGGCACCGAGGACACGATCCTCTACAGTTCGTGCTTCGACGCCAACGGCGGGCTGTTCGAGACGCTCCTCGGGCCCGAGGACGCGATCATCAGCGACGAGCTCAACCACGCCAGCATCATCGACGGCGTCCGGCTCTCGAAGGCGCGGCGGCTGCGCTACAAGAACAGCGACATGGCGGACCTCGAAGCACAGCTTCAACAGGCCGCCGACGCCCGGCTGCGGCTCGTGGCGACCGACGGCGTCTTCTCGATGGACGGCATCATCGCCAATCTGGCCGGCATCTGCGATCTGGCCGAGCGATACGACGCCGCCGTGATGGTCGACGACTCGCACGCGACCGGATTCATCGGCCGCACCGGACGCGGCACGCCCGAGTACCACGGCGTCATGGACCGCGTCGACATCGTCACCAGCACGCTGGGCAAGGCGCTCGGCGGCGCGTCCGGCGGGTTTACGACCGGGCGGCGGGAGGTCGTCGAACTGCTGCGACAGCGGAGCCGGCCCTACCTGTTCTCGAACACGCTGGCGCCGCCCATCGCCGCCACGACGCTCGAGGTGCTGGAGTTGCTCGATGAGTCGACCGCGTTGCGGGACAAGCTCGAGGAGATCACTCGCTATTTTCGCGCCGGCATGCGCCAGCGCGGTTTCGACATTCCCGAAAGCGACCATCCCATCTGCCCGATCATGCTCGGCGACGCCGCGTTGGCCACGCGAATGGCCGCGATGATGCTCGACGAGGGCGTGTACGTGATCGGCTTCAGCTACCCGGTCGTCCCCAAGGGCAAGGCCCGAATCCGGGTGCAGGTCTCCGCGGCCCACACGCGGGCAGACCTCGACCTGGCGATGGACGCCTTCGCTCGGGTCCGCGCGGCGTGCGGGTGAGTTCCCTTGTTAGGCGAGTTCGGAAAAGGGGACTGGCTCGAATGGCACTGTCGAATTCGTAACTTATCGTCACATAACTACTTACATTCCAATAGTTGGCTTCGCAATATGTCGCGAGGTTCTTGCATTAGCGGGTAGCGATGGCGACGGCGTTTCAGCACGCGGGGTTCGATGCGGCCGGGGCGATTGGCGACGACGACTTGACTGATTCGCTGCAAAAGCGCTCGGCACAGCCGCAGCGCGGTCTCGCGGTCGACGATGCCCGTGGCGAGGATCATCCAGGACGAGAGCACGTGCTGACACGCTCCGGTGAAACTGATCTGACGCGGCTGCAGCTTGTGCAGAACCGCCGCCGCGGCTGCCGTGGTGCGGACGAGGTTGTAGCCCAACATCGTCGTCCACACCTCCCTGCGGATCATCCGCGGCGACTTGCAGCCGGCATGGTCCAGGTGCAGCGACTGCTTGATCGCGCAGATGTCGAGCTCCGAGTGCCAGCGGTAACCGTACAACTCGGCGATGTCCTCCGCCGTGTACGCTTTCGGATCCGTCAGCGTGGTGACGATCGTCAGCGTCCGGGTTCGGCAGCCGGGCTCGATCACGTTGAAACGGACCTCCCGCAGGACAAGCGTCTCGGGGATCGACGCGTAGGTGGCCTCGTCCATCCACGACGGCCTGGGCGGCCGCTTCCACTCGATGACGTGGTCGCACTTGCCCAGTCGCTTCCCGCGTCGAAAATCGCTGCGCCGCTGCTGATGCAGTCGGGCACACACGTCGCAGCCGTGGCCCAGGAGCAAAGCGATCATCATGAACGAGCAGTAGAACCGATCGGCCACGAGCACGTCGCCCGCCTCCAGCGAATCCAACAGGCTGCGCAACAACGCCGTCTCGCCCGTCTCCTTGCCCGAGTAGCGACCGAACGCCAACTCCATCACACAGGCGGTCGCCAGCGAGAGGATCACGCAGGCGCGGAAGATGGGAAACCCGACGCCGGGCTTCTGCGAAGACTGCTGCGGATACTCCTGTTGATTGGCCGGCGTGTCGGGCATGGTGCACGTGAAACCGTCGACCAACTTGGCGTGGCGGCCCTTCCAGAGCCAACCGGGCTCGGCCTGCCGCTCGGCTTCTTCGGCGACCTCGACGGTCAACTCGTGCAGGGCCTCCTCGGAGAGCTTGGCCCGGGCACGGCAGTAGTTGCCCGTGTCGGCGGTCGGCGCCCGCAGTCCGGCCAGTTCCTGATGCGCAACGATCTCCGCGACGGCCGACTGGCAGGCCGCTCCCTTGCCGTCGCGCAGCACCTGGGCCAAGAACGCCCAAAGGACGATCGGGGTCGAATAGACGTCGGACATGCCGAACAGGTTGTGGTGCTTGCCGAAAACCTGCTCGATCCGCTCGGCCGGGAGCACCTCGGCGAACGGCAACCCCGGCTGCGCCAAGAACGCGTCGGTCACTTGCCGGAAATTGGTGCGGCCTTGAACGCGAGAATCCGTTATGCTGGCCATGAAAAAACCCTCCCTGGCTTCGTCGAGCACGTACGCCTGGGAGGGCT
>JAPLNP010000560.1 GCA_026401055.1 Planctomycetia bacterium | reverse complement strand
AGGCGTTCGATGCCCTGGTCCGGCGGAACGTGAACAACCTGACGGCCACTGCCCGACCATGAACCCAGCCGCGATCGACATCACCGACTTGCGGGTCCACGGCGGCGGACGGGAGATCCTGGCACTGGACCGGCTGCGGGTCGAGCGCGGCGAAGCGTTCACGCTCTTGGGGCCCAACGGCTCGGGCAAGACCACGCTGCTGAAGTGCTGCCTGGGGCTCGCGCGGCCCAGCGGCGGCGAGGTTCGCGTGCTCGGCGAGTCGGTTGCCCGGCTGCGATGGGCCGGGCTGAGCCGCCTGCGATGTCGCGTTGGCTACGTCCCGCAAACGCTCGCCGCCCGAAGCGAAATGCCCCTAACCGTCCGCGAAGTGGTGGCCACGGGCCGAACCGGCATCGCAGGCTTGTTTCGACGCCTCGGGCGGGAGGACTGGCGGATCGTTGACGAGTGGCTCGATCGCCTCGGGCTTTCGAGCCTTGCCGGGCAAGCTTACGGGCAGCTCTCCGGCGGCGAGCAACGCAAAACGCTCATCGCCACGGCCATGGTCCAACAGCCCGAGATGTTGCTCTTGGACGAGCCGACGGCCAATCTCGACCTGTTCTGGCGCGAGCAGATCGTCGCGACGCTCGAGTCGCTTTACGCGCGGACGCGGCTGACGATCCTGCTGGTGTGCCACGAGTTGGAGGTGATTCCCGCGTGCAGCCGCCGGCTGTTGTTGCTCCAGTCCGGCCGCGCGGCGGCCCAGGGGCTGCCCGAGGAAGTTCTGACCGGCGAGCGGATCGCGTCGCTTTACGGCGGGGGCTTGCGAGTGGTACACGAGTCGGGCCGCCACGCCGTGATCCCGGGAAAAAGGGGATAAGTCCAGTTATCCCCGATTGTGAAGACGCTGCCGCGCGAAAGAATTGGACTTATCCCCTTTTTCGAGAACGAGCATGATCGACCTGGCGTTGTGGGGACCCGTGATGGTTGCCGGCGTGGTGGCCGGGGCGTCGACCGGCGCGCTGGGCACCTACATCGTCGGCATGAGGATCCCGTTTCTGGGCGTCTGCGTTGCCCACGCCGCGTTGGCCGGGGCCGTCTTGGGCTCGCTGGGCGGGCTGGCCGGCCCGGCGCTCATCCTGCCCGCCTTGGCCGGCGCCGTGCTCGTTGCCGTGCCGCTGGGACTCGTGGATCCCGAGAAAATCCGCGTCGACTCGAACGTCATCCTCGGACTGCTCTTCTCGCTGACCATGGGCTTGGCGTTCCTGGGACTCGGGCTGTTCGACGTCTTCGGCCGCTCGAAGAACGACGTGCTCGACCTGCTCTGGGGCAGCGTCCTGGCCTGCCGCTGGCGCGACTGCGCGATCATGGCCGCCGCCGCCGTGCTGCAAGCGGCGTTCATCGGGTTGTTTTACAAAGAGATGCGGGCGATCCTGTTCTCCCGCGCCCGCGCCACCGCCGCCGGCGTCCGCGTGACGCTCGTCTGGACGCTCTTCCTCGTGCTCACGAGCCTCGTGATCACGGTCAACTTCCAAACCGTCGGCGGGCTGATGATCTACAGCCTCCTGACCAATCCGGCCGCCGCCGCGTTCCTGTTGGTCCGGGGCTACGGTCGCACGCTGGCGCTCTCGGCCGTGTTCGGCGCGGCCAGCGGCCTGGGCGGATTCCTCATCTGCCGAGCCACCGACCTGCCCGCCGGCGCGATGATCGTCATCCTCTCGTCGCTCATCGTCGCCCTCGCGGCGGCGGCGTCACGATGGCGGTCAGTCGCGGGTCGCCGGTGGTTCCGCGGGGTCTGATTGGGTGTCTGACAATCCTCTCGTCGCTTCGCCGCACCAACGATTATCCGAAGCTGTCGTGTCCGATGGAGAACGTTGTCCGGAGAACCGCCGGCCCCACCCGCGGAGCATGGGCCCGGAACGGGCCTTGGCATCACAGCCCAGATATCTGAGTTGGTTTGTCAAGGGGTCGGTCCGGCATGGGGTGGCAGGAAGGGTAGTAGTTTCGAGTTCTTGGCGCGGAGGCTTTGGAGGTATCGTTGCTCGTCGTAGGGTTGACGGTTTTTCCAGCAGCG
>JAPLNP010000661.1 GCA_026401055.1 Planctomycetia bacterium | reverse complement strand
CGCCGGCTGAGCCGCTATCCGTCGCTCTACACTCCCGATGCCGTCAGGGGATGGAACGTGAACCTGACGGTCAAGAAGAGACTTGTGTGGGACGACCTCGGGATGGCGCCCAAGTACCCGTCGGTCTACCAAGGGATCCCCGCGGTGATCGACGACTGCATCGAGTTCCACTGGGTGCACCCCGTGGCCGATCGGGTGGGGTAGCCCGCACGACGGGTATCATCGGCAGCGTCGTGGGGATCCCCTCGGTCTGCCAGACTACGCGTCTGCGTCCATCACCTGCTCGAGGACGCCGAAGCTCGGCATCGACACGTTGCCCGTTGCCCACTTGATCGCCTCGTGCAGCTCGAGCCCTTCGGCGTGCTTGCGAGCCTGCTCTGCCGAGTCGAAGTCCAGTACCACCCTGACGTTGTTCGGCTCGCCCGCGACCGTGTAGGCGCGCGCGCCTCGCGGGCCGCCGCGCCGCCGCCGGCCCTCGTCCTCGGTAAAGACGCTCTTGAAGGTCTCGAAGTCTCCCACGATGTGCTCGATGACCAGGAGCGCCATGTGCCTGCCTCTCGTCACCGTCCGGATACGGCAATCATGTGCGGAGGACGGCGGGGGGTGAAGGGGAAGAAGTGGTGCCCCTACGGAATGCGAATCCGTGCCGCCGGCTCAAAAGGCCGAAAGTACCTGCAAAATATCTACAAACGGGATGCAATGCCGTGATTCACCTACGAGGGCGATCTTGGCAAAGAGGCACCACCCGGCCAACACCGGGGAGCGCGGGCAGTCTCTACTTGGAGTCGGGGCCGCCTTCCGTCAGGAATTCGTTCCAAGCACGGACTGCCTCGAGCTTGCCCAACTGGAGCACCTCATCCAGTGAGTAGCCCGCCCTGGTTGTCAGGTTGCGGACCAAGTCATACGGAACCGACTCGTCCTGCCTGTCGTGAGACTGAGATGCCCTCCCTCGCGCAGGCGGGATTCCTTTGTCAACCGCGAGCCAGAACTCCGCAGCGGTTACCTTGAGCTCCTCGCGGAACATGAAACGTACGAGGTTGGGATCGCCGTATGCCCCGGATCCTCTCGAGACCTGAACGTAGAGCACTTGGCCGTCGTCCAGGGTCTTGACAGAGGCGTAGTGATCTCCGCCTTTGCGCCTGGCCCGTTTGGCCTTCTCCTCCCAGCCGTCGACGGCACAGAATCGCCGAACGTCTAGGTAGGTCGGAAGTCTCACTCGCCCAGGATGAGGCGCCTAACGCCATCAGGCCCGTTCTGGAGGGCGGCAGCCTCGACCAAGAAGACCCACCAACGCCGCCGTGCATGATTTGGAGCCTGGCCCAGGAAGGAGTGCCAGTCCTCGGCGTATTCAAGGGCCGAATCTACAAGATCGTCTGCCGCTTCATCCAGCGACTCACCCTCGCCGTGGACTGCCAGTTCCGGCAGGGTGATGCTGAAGCCGCCCGACGCATTCTTGTTGACCTGTGGACTGAACCGCCGGCATTCACTCAATGCCTCGAACATCTCGAGATAGCCAGCGACGAGTACGCGGAAGCCATCTCTCCGTTCGACGATCTGCCAGTCCTCTCGTTGTTCAATCCCCCGGACGATGGACGGGAATTCATCGCGGGCCTTTGCGATTCCTCGTGTGATGTTGTGCGTTTCTAGCATTACCGCTCCCCACTCGTTGTCCCAAGAGAAGGTTACCCGAATGCTCCGTCTCGTACAACACGTACGTTACGGTCATCTTATGTCGGCTGATGCGCGCCTGACCTTGAGCAGCGGCTTCTCATGTCTCCGCCGGTAGGTTGGGCCGGCAACCCATCGTACCCAGCCCGACGATCCTCGTGACTGTGGAGGCCCGACGACTGCAAGACCTCTATCAACGGGGACGCCTCGGTGCCTCCCTGCCAATCGGCAATCTGCCATTCCCACAAGAGGTTGGTGCCAGAGTGCCACCAGCGTTCTCAGGCGGAGCCACCCAGATCAGGCATCATGACAGCACGCCAAGGTGATCCGAACGGCGCGACAAAGTGCCGATGAGCAGGAGAAAGATGGTGCCCCCAACGGAATTCGAATCCGTGCCGCCGGCTTGAAAGGCCGGTGTCCTAGGCCGCTAGACGATGGGGGCACGCGTGTGCCGCCGGGGGATT
>JAPLNP010000027.1 GCA_026401055.1 Planctomycetia bacterium | reverse complement strand
CACCTCCCGCAACGTGTTGCGTTCCTGTTTCGACAAGCGCACAATGTACTTCTTCTGCATGGGACACCTCCGTGTTCCACGCAGCTTCCCAAAAAACCGCCCTACGACCAATCCCAATTTTTAGCTGTGACAAAGCACTAGACTCGATGCGTTCTTCCACACCCACGCTTCGTGGACACTCGATTGCAGCAGGGCGAAGTGGTAGTAGTCTTCAAATGCGAACACGACCACCCTGTCGCTATAGACCCAACCATTGGGAACCAACACCATCATGTGCGTTTCGCTGACCCGTGCCCTTACAAGCACTTGGCCCAGAGGACGAATTGTTCTGTAGAGGCCATGTCGATTCTCCGCGTAAATCCACCACTTAAGGCGATTTCGATCGCGTTTCACATGGTCTCGCTCGGGTTTTGCAAGTCGCCGCACGATGTCGATCAGTTCTGGGTACTGCTCGGCGCGATCAAGCGGCCAGTCGAAGGAATTGATCACCCATCGACTGGGTTGCTGCTGGACGTCGGAGTTCAAGTCCTCGCCGTTCAGATACGGAAAGAGGCAATCTGCATTTTGCGGAGTCGTGGCAATCAGACGCTGCGCCTCGTCAGGCGGCACGGTGAATCCCATTCCCAGCACATAAGAGCCGATGAACGACGTGTCCGCATTCTGCCGTAGAACGCTCGGTTCCGCCTCCTCTTCGGCATCCAGTCGGGACGAAATCGTTCGCACCGGCGTGCCATCGAGGACAAACGCGCCGCGCCAGCCTCTCTTCCGCACAGCACACAAGTTGACCTCGACACTTGCGACCCCTGGCCACTTCACAAATCGCTTGGCGAAGTTGATGTTGGCACCGTGGCTCCGCATCACTGCTAACCCGCCCTCGCGAGTGTCGCCCTGACTGATGGTGTTCGTCGCGATCAGGCCGAATCCACCCTCAGAATTGAGAGCCGTGAAGGCACGGCGAAAGAATGCCGCGCAGAGATCGGCAGTGCCGGAAAATGGTGTAAAGACACTTGATATCCATTGGCGATATTTATCGCCGTATTCCGAGCTGATTCTCAGTCCGCCGAGGAATGGCGGATTGCCCAGAATCACATCAAAGCCCCCAGCGGCGAAGACTTCGGGAAAGGCTAGCGGCCAATGGAAGAAGCGGCCCTCAAAGGCGGCCTGGCGAACGAAGCCGGCCAAGCGGGCGTCCGGGATGCTGCCGTTGGCCAGCGCTGTGCGCAACGTCTCCGTGGTGAGCGGCACGCCCGAAGGCGTCGGGAACGGTCGGAAGAAAGCGGCGGTCCACAGATCGCAGGCGAATTTCACCCGCCCGTAGTCCGGGCTTCGCTCTATGCGATTGCAAGTTTCGGCTTTGGCGTGGATCTGCTCGATCGTATCCTCGGGCAGCTCATCCAGCGCGGCGAGTTGGCTGGCAATCTGTCGAAGCTCTTCGGCGAAAGTCGCGTGGAACAGTCCTTGGGCACGTTCCTGCGCGTTGAGTCGCTTCGCCTCTCGGGCGGCCTTCTTGTCGTCGCCGGCCACGGGCTTGAAAGCCTCGTCGGGGATGCCCCGTTCCAGCACCGCCAGGTCAAAGATGCCAACCAGCGAATCGCCACAACGAATGCGGTGGTCCAAGAAGGTCAGCGGCTTGCCCTCGGTGTGACTTTCCAGCCAGAGGGCCACGCGGCATAACTCGACCGCCAGCGGGTTCTTGTCGACGCCGTAGACGCAGTGCGACACACAATCACGGATTGCCTCGCGGACCCGCTCCGGCGCGGGCTCGTCCTCGCCGGTCCGCACCCGCGCAAGCTCCTTTCCCAACCGCCGGGCAGCAGCCAGCAGGAAGTGGCCCGAGCCGCAGGCCATGTCGCAGACCTTCATCGACAGAATCGCCCGCTCCTTCTCTTGCCGGGTGGAGACGGCGCGGAGTCGCTCGTCAAGCACGGGCTCCAGCGCGTGCTCGATCAGCGGGGCGACCAATTCCGGCGGCGTGTAGTGCGAGCCGGTGGAACGGCGATCGCGACCTTCCGCCAGAAGCTCGAATGTAGGAACACTCCCGACGACGCGCATGTGCGGGTGGAACTCCAGCAGACCTTCGTAGACCGATCCCAGTTCCTCGACGTCCAGCGCGGCGTAGTTGACCCGACGTGGCGGACTGTTGGACCGTTCTTGATACCAGGCCAACCGCCAAAACGCCTCAAGCAGATCGCGGTTGGAGATCGTGAAGCCGTCGAGGTCCAGCGGGGTGAACAACTCGCCGTTGAGGACCGGCAGTCCGATTGCCGCGGCCATCGGCCTGTTGCCCGGGGCCGGCTGCGGCTCATCCTTGATCAACAGCAGCCACAGCACGCGGAGCGACTGCCAGAGATCGTCTTGGTCGGTGAACGCCGCCCGGTGCTCAAGCAGCCGTCGAAGCCGCGCGATGCCGTAATGCTCGCGGTAGAGCGGATCGGGGCTCAACAGCCCGCGGTCCTCCGAAACCAACAGGAACAGAAAACGATAGACGAGAACCAACAGTTGGCGATAGAGCCCCTCGGCGGTGATCCGCTCGTTGCCCGTACAAGCGGGCGATGCCCGGCGGCGGAGTTCGTCGTTGGCCGGGTGACGCAGAAAACCGTTTGCCAGCAAGGTGATGCACTGCTCGACGCCGTCGCGGAGGTGTTCGCGGACGCGTCCGCCCTGCTCGATGGAATGCTGGTAGTACTGTTCGATCAGACACTCGCCGGCATCGGCCGTTCCGTGCGGCAGCCGGCTGCGATGCACTAACCGGTAGAGGGCCGCGAAGTCCTGGAATCGCTGCTCGTCAAGAATGGCCGGCAGATCGAACTCGACGTAGGCCTGGCGCCGGACAAACGTTGAGTCGCGAAGCAGGCGGAGGGTCAGACCGTTGGTCACAATCCCCCAAAGGTGTTCGGTGCGATTGAGGTATTCTTGCACCAAGGAGTGCGGCGCCAAACGGGGTCTGCCCGAGGCGGGCACGCGGCCGAGTTCCTGCCGGGCGCCGACGATATGCACGGGCAGAGTATCCTCAGCACCCTCACCGCCTGTCCCACTTCCCACGGGCGAGGGGAGGCCCGCGCGGTGCGAGATGGCAAACGTCAGTCCGTCCACCTCGTAGGCCCGGGGGTTGTAGCGCGGCTCATAGCCCAAGAGCCCAAGGAAAGGAATCGCCCAGGCATCGCGGGTCACGCTTGTGGCAAGGTCCGCCTCGGGGAGCCGCTGGAGACGATGCTGGAACACGCCCCAGATCGCCCGGGCGTCGGCAAAGGTTGCGGCGATCTCGTCGGTCAGGTTGCGTCGTCCGTCCAGTCCGAAATCGGCGGGCCGCTGGCCAGGCAGATCACCGGCCAGAAGCTGGTCGAGCACGTCAGGCCCGAGAAGACCACCTTCGATTCGGATTGAGGAGAACATCGTCATGATGGGACCGCCGGCTGCAACACGAGTATCCCGAGCAGGTCCGGCGGGAACTGCGGACTGACGGTCAATTGACGAACCTTGAGCGAGACGACCTTTCGCACGCGCTTGTGGCTTTTCTCCAGCTCGGCCGCCCGGACCGCGATGCGTTGGCGGACAGTCGATTCGATTGCCGGCCAGGCTCCCAGCGCGGCGTCAACCAATTCTCGCTTTTCGGCCATGGCAAGAGTGGCGTCCGGCCGAGCGTCGGCCAAGAGACGCAGGGCGTCGGCATCGGAAAGCCACTCCGGTGCCTCGCTGCCAGCGCCATGCGTGAATCCGGCCACCAAGATCTCCTCGGAAAGAAGCGAAGGTCGGTCGGGCTGATTGAGCAGGTATCGGACTCGCAGCAGCAGGATGGTGGAGAGACGCGATACGGCACGGGTCTTGATCACGCCGCAACGGGTCGCCGTGGCGGCACCTGAGCGGGTCAACGCCTCTTCCATGAGGAATCGCGCCAAGGCGGCGACGAATCGATGATTGCGGCCAAGGTATTCGGCGCCCTCCGGGGTCGGCGAAGTGAAGCTAACCAGCCAGTGTGCGCTTTTCAACGTCGGCAGCGCGAATGCAATGGCCGCGGGCAACGTAGCTGTGACACTTGGCCCCACCGCGACGCGGAAGACGTTGGCACGTTTATCGGGTGTCACGCTGAGCGCGAGGCGTTGGGCCGCGACCAGCACGAATTCTCGAACCGCATCGGGATCGCCCAGCACGGCGTCGGTGACTTCCAACTCTTGACGAACATCGGCCGGCTTCAGGGCACGCTGTGCAAAGCGGCTGCGGTTAATCTTCTCGCGCTCGGCATCCAGATCCCATCGGCGGTGGAACGAGGCGATGTCGCCTCCGATCTCGTCCTCTCCGAATTCGAGTGCCAGTTGTGCCTGCCCAGTTGCCTTCGGGTGCCCGCCACGGAGGAAGAGAGCATTAAGCAGGGCTTCCGTGACGGTCTCGCTCTCGTCGGGCACAGGGACATACGTGCCCAACGTGCGATGGATCTCTCGGGCCTTGTTCAACAGCACATCGAGCACGACGCCGTCCACAGCGCTGTCGGGGCTGAAGTAACGGATTGCCTTGACGACCTTGGCATTCTGGCCGTAGCGGTCGACACGGCCTTCGCGCTGCTCCAAACGATTGGGGTTCCAGGGAAGGTCGTAATGAAGCACGGCGTTGAATGCGTGTTGGAGGTTGATGCCGTCGCTGAGGCAATCGGTGGCCACCAACACCCGGCAGGGTTCATCGGCGAGTTCCTCGACCTTGGCGCGGCGTTCGTCGTCGCCCATCCGGCCGGTGATCGAAACAACTCGCACATTGGGGTGCGTGCGCCGTAGTGCATTCTGCAATCCTTCGGCCAGATAGTCGGCGGTGGCGATGAAGCGGCACCATACGATTGTGTGCAGCCCATCGCGGAGCAAGCCGCTGACCAGTTCGGCGCATCGCACAAGCTTGGTATCGTCCGGCGAATCGAGCAGTGCCTTCGCAAGACGCCCGAGATCGCGCAAACGCCGACGGTCGGCGTCGCCAAGCGTGGCCTCCGCGGCCTCGACCGGCGGGGTAGGCTGATCATCGTCCGTGCGATCTTCGGATGATTCAAAGACAAAGGAGCGGAAATCCGGCTCTTCTTCGCCGTTGGCCATCGTATCGTGCCGTGATTCCAGTGCGGCAACGGCCGCGGCAGGGCTGGACATCACGCACCGCAACAAGGCGAGCGCCCCCCAATACCGGACACGTTGATGGCGATTGTCAAGGGCCTGTCCAGATTGCACGATTTCCGAGCAGAAGGTATAGGTCTGAGTGAACAGATTGCGGTAGGCGGGCGAAAGGCGGTAGGTCTCGTCAGGCGATTCGCGTTTGGGGAAGCAGTGCTCCCCCTCCCAATCGTGCTCGATATCGCGCCGCGTGCGCTGGACAAAATGCCTCGCAAGTTCAATGCGCTGCGGCTCCGTAAGGGATGACGTGTCCCAGTCGGCGAACTCGGGACGGAGGATTGCCAGCAGGGAACGGAAGGCGCTCTCGACGCCGCTGTGGGGCGTGGCCGTCATCAGGATGACATGCTGGTTCTCCTTGGCGGCGATTTCACGCACCAGCTGATGGCGATGGTGCTGGCCCGGGTTGCTTTCGGCAGAAACCGCTGAGCCGTGCGCTTCATCGACGATCACCAGGTCGGGACAGAAATGCAGGAACTGATGCTTATTCCTGTCGGTTTTCAGGAAGTCGATGCTGGCGACCTGGAGCGGGCCTTGTGTCCTCTTCGTATTGCATCGAAACGGGGTATTGTGCTATAGATTTGCTTTGGTCGTAACTGGTTGACAGTCAGGAGGTTATGTCATGGAGGACTGGTCATGGACGATCTATCGCGGTTCTGTTGTCAGAATTCT
>JAPLNP010000650.1 GCA_026401055.1 Planctomycetia bacterium | reverse complement strand
CCGTCGTGGAAGAACGCCGCAATCTGGCCGTCCTGCACGATCAACTGGCTGCCGGAGACCAACTCGGCCGTCCCGTCCGGCGGAACGCGGGCGACCATAATCTCGCCGCTGGAGTCCTGAAACTCGACGACTTTCCAAGGCATGGCCGCCACCTCCCTCAAAATGAAGTCACGTCTTCCCGACGCCGCAGCAGGCCGATCAACTCGTCGGCCTTCCCGCGCGCCTTCACCACTTGCCCGCCGAACTGCGCTTCGTCGATCTCGGTCAATCGGCCGACGTCCGCGTGGAGATCGAGAAGCCCTTGCTCGATATCCGCCGTCGAGAGCGGCTCGACCATCCTAGCGGGCTCGCGCTGGGCCACGGGCGAAACGGCCAACAACTGCGACTTCAACGTGCTCAATCGTTTCACCAGCCGGTCCAGCTCACCCGCCTGCGACTCGTGACGGTCCGACAACGAACGCAAGGAGTCCACCAGGGCGTCGAGCCCGACGGAGTACGACTGGAGGCGGACCCGCTCTTTCTGCGGAGCGTCGTCGCGGATTTGCAGCACGACGTCCTGCCGGTGGAGCAGATAGGCGCCCAGGAGCAGGAAGAACGTCAGAATCGACTGGAACAGAATGATCTTGTCGCTGAAAAACGTGTCCCTCAGCGAGGAATGCACGGCGAAGGACCCGCTGATCAGCACAAGAAGCGTGTAGACGACGAGAAGGAAAAGGATCCGCATCCGCGCCGCGGGACTGGGGCGCGCGACCGTGTGCGGAACCGTGAGGAAGTACGCCAGATAGCCGAAAAGGGCGAATTCGGCCAGGCAACTGGAGACAATAACGCTGCCGAACGTCAGGCCGCGGTTTTCGGGAAGCACGAACGCATAGAAGCTGGCGATGGTCAGTCCGATCGCGCACAGCCACAGCAGCGCGAGCCAGATCAACGTGGACCAGAAAGCACGCTCCATGATTCACCCCTCCGAGTTCGTGCCTCGCGCGGCACGCCGCCCGTGGAGGGGCAGCGCACCGCGCGTCAACTGCCAAAGACCGTCGCCTCCGTCAGCGTTCCGCCCGAACCGAATCATGCCGTCAGCTCGCGCCCTTCGCCGTCGCGTTTGATGACGCCCACCAGGATCAGAACGCCTTCGGTGATTCCCCAAAGGACCACCGGAATGGCGAGGATGCCACACGTCAACGAGCCCCCGACCAGGCTGATCAGCAACTGAGCAAGCCCGATCCCGATATCTCCCAGATAGAACCGGTGAACGCCAAGACCGCCGAGAAAAATGCCGAGCAACCCCGCCACCAGCCGGGACTTCTGCGGGGTCATGTCGACGGCGGGTGGGAATCCGACACCCGGCATCTGCATGGGCGGCGGCATCACAGGCGGCGCGATCGTCCGCTCGACATAGCTTCCGCACTTCATGCAACGGTTGACGTTCGGGGGAACGGCGCCACCGCAATTCGGACAGTTCATGGACCCGAAACCCTTGCGATTGGAGGCCACGACCGACCTACCTGTGGCATGGAGCACCGGGAGGTCGCTGGGCCGACTAACCAGCCCACCCCAGCGGGTAGGCGAGGTATGACGCAACGCCAATGCTAATTGGCCACCAACGGTAAGTCAAGGGCCGCTACAGGGGCTTCGACGACGGTTCGCCCCGCTCACCGAGCCGAACCATGGCATTCTGACTCGCTATAGCGATCACAACCCCCGCTTGTCTCTCTCGCCCCGGGACGGTATTTCGAAGACGGTTCGGTCCTCACCACTTGAAACCGGGTATCGAAGAATTCGGTACCCTGGGGTTATGACCCCAAGGCCGAGGCCAACCGCCTCGGCCTTTCGCGTTTTAAGGCCATTCTCCGCAACAACTTGCGTCGAGCCGTCTTTCTCTGCCTGGTCTGTCGTCTGGACAAAGAGACATTGCCCACGGGCCGGCAACGCCCTCCAAATCGGCCATTTCCGCCCAAAGTCTCGGTGTCTCTCTTTCGCCGTCGCGCTCGGGTTATGACCTCTCCTGCCAGGTTATGACTCTTGTCGCGCTTCCTCATAACCCGGGGCGAGGGTTAGAAACTGGCGACCCTCGGGTTATGGGCTCGTAGGACATTCACGAGGAAAAAGTCCGTCGTTGGGATGCACATCGACACCCTGGATCTGTCGCACGCCTGCTACCACGTGCGTCGGGCCGAGCAGGCCGGGCTGATGTGGAAGATTGGGTGGGTACGGCGGGTGGGTGGCGATGACGCCCGAAGTCTCGGTGTCTCTCTTTCGCCGTCGCGCTCGGGTTATGACCTCTCCTGCCAGGTTATGACTCTTGTCGCGCTTCCTCACAACCGGGGCAAGGGTTAAAAACTGGCGACCCTCGGGTTATGAGCGTCGCCGTCGCCCAAATAGGCGATGGTGGTTCTGAGTTTGCATCTGTTGGGCTTTTGGGCGGCTGTTGCCGGCCACCCCCCGAATGCGGCTCGACGGCGTTGAAAACCCCATTTCTGATGGCTTTCCAGCGCGATTTGAATGCCGAGATGGCAGTCTCGGGGTGGTGGGGTGCGGAAATTGCCCTTCTGTTGGGACGCGATCGGCGGTTGCAGAAAACCAACCTTTTCCGACACCCCGGTAACTCGGGCGGGCCAGCCGATTCGGGCCTCTGACAATCATTGCGGAACCATGATTGATAGCTGGTTGTGGGCCATTATACTCAACGACAGCTAAGTGCGGCCAGACTCAGAGGCGACTGCGTGTCTAACCGAAAGGATCGCGAACATGAGAACGACCCGCAACAGACCGGTTCTCACCCTTGCCGCCTTAGTGGCCACGCTGGCCGCCTGCGGAACGGCAGCAATTCGCCTTGCCGCGGCGCAGGCCGAGGAGCCGCCGATTGTCTTGACGGGGAGGGTGCTCGACGTTGTGGAGATTCTCCCCGACGGCGCCGCGCGGTTCCACATCCTCCCCGAGTCGGCACAGCCAGCGGCTGCCAAGCTGGAAGAGGCGGCCGCGATCCTCTTCGAAGACAGTTTCGACGCGAGCCGCAAGCCCCAATGGCACGATGCGGCCGGCACTACCAAGGCCGAATCGGGGAAGCTGAGCGCGGGAGATGATCGAAACCTGGTCGTCGTCGAGGGCATTAAGCAGGCTGACGTCCGCGTCAGTGTCACGGCCGACGCGACTGCTCAAATGGGCATCTTGCTTCGATACCAGGACCCGAAGAACTTCATCCTTGCGTTTTATACTCCAGGGGCCAAGATCCTCGGCTTCCATGAAATGCTGGGCGGCAACCTCGGCCCCTGGATCCAGCCGGTTTCCACGGCCCACCTCGCCGGCAAGACGATCCGGATAACCGCGGAAGCCCAGGGCAACCGCGTGGCGGTCACCTCGACCGACGAGCAAGGTCACATCGCTTGCAGCCGCGCGAGGATCGCCAACCTTGTGGGGGCGGGGAGTGTCGGGCTGTACCACGACGCCAGTGTGCCTGCCGGACAGCGTTTCGACAATTTCCGCGCGGTCCGGATCGGGCCCAGGATCCCGCCGGACGCCGTGGAAGTGGTTATTGCCCAGCCCGCGGGCGATGAGAACGCCGTGTGGGCAATCGGCCGGCAGGTCCGGATTTCCGGCCGCCAAACAGAGCGACAGACCGTGCAGGGCGTGCGCCGCGTCGTACACGTCGGCAGCCTTGCGGAGGTCGTTCCCGTGGTGTCGCACCCGGCTGACCGCACTCTTTTTCCTTCGCATCTGCCGGGCCGACAGTGGATTTGCTTCCAGGCTGATGGCTTCCAGAGCCAACCGGCCTGCGGCGTCATCTACCGCACCGCCGACACCGTAACCAACGGCATGCCACTAGGTGGCGTGGACACCGGATGTGTTGACCTGGAAACCAGCGGCATGCTCGGCTATGCGACAATCTACAACACCCACGTGCCCAGACGCGGCCCGATGAACGTCCCGATCCTCGGCCTGAGCGTGGGCGGGCAGACCTGGGTGCTCTGCGATCCGCAGCCCAAGGACGGGTGGGGAGGCTACCAGCCTTCGGTTGCTGGCCGGCCATACAGCTTGTGGCGCGACAACAAGTACCAGTCGACGACCGACCTGCTCACGCCCGTGCCGATGCAATCCGATCTTGCGGGAGTTCGCACGGCCCAAGAGATACACTATTGGGGCCATTACCCGGTGGCAGATCTGGAATTCGAGACCGACGCGCCGGTCAATGTCGGCTTGCGTGCGTGGGCGCCGTTCTTCCCGGGCGACGTGGTGGGTTCGATGCTCCCCGGTGCGGTCTTTGAAGTCCACCTGCGAAACACCAGTGCTGCTGGGCAGTCCGGGACGATCGTCTTTTCCTTCCCTGGCCCGCTGGAAAAGGAAGGCGGCGCCAAGCAGTTCTCGCGCCAGCCCGTGATAGGCGCGGTTCAGGGAATTGAGGTCATGGCCCCGCTGGCCTCCTACGTTCTGGGTGTGATCGGTCCCCAGACGGCTCGGCTGGGAGGCGAGCTGGGCATCGACGGTGCGGCCTGGGCCAAGATCGCACAGCAGTTGCCCCAGCCGCAGCCCGCAGACTCCGGTACGTCGGCGGCGGTCGATTTTTCCTTGGCCCCGGGAGAAAGCCGCGTGGTGAGGTTCTTGGTCGCCTGGCACGCGCCCGACTGGAACGTAGGCGGCGGTTGCCCGCAAATCGAGTGCATCCCCTGCTCGTTCTACGGCAACCAGCCCGTGGTGTACTTCTTCCCGCCACTGGCCCTCTCGACGCTCCGTGGCTACAAGGGATACCAGTACCCTGATGGCGCAGCGGTGTGGGTGTTCGGCGGTTGCACGGGGGGGACCCCACCGATCGACTTCGCCAGTCCGACCAAAGGCTACCAGTTCGCCACCAACGGCATCTCCCTGGCGGCGATGGTCGACCGATACTTGCTCTGCTACGGCGACAAGCAGCCAGATTTCGTCAAGGAGTTCTTTCCCATGGTCAAGCAGAACATGATCTACACCGTGAACCTTCGGCCCGCTTATCCGCTCGGCGACCGGATCATCGCCATGCCCGCGGGCAACGTGGGGACCGAGTGGTTCGAGGCGCCGGAGCCGGGTTGGCGCGGGATGACGGCCCACGTCGGCGGCCTGCACCTGGCGCAGCTCCGCATCGCCGAGCGTATGGCCAGGCTGGCAGGCGATGCCCCATTCGCCACGCAATGCGGCGAGTGGATCGCCGCCGGTGCAACAAGCATGAACCAGAAACTCTGGACCGGCAGCTACTATCTCAATTACCTGGAACCGGAAACCAACAGCCGCTCGGACCTGATCTTCGGCTACCAGCTCGACGGCGAGTGGATTACCGATCATCATGGTCTCCCCAGCGCGCTGCCTGTGGAGAACGTCCGCAAGACGCTGGCGACGATCAAGGGGGGCAACGTCGCGGCAACGAAGTACGGAGCCGCCAACTACGTCACCCCCGACGGCAAACCCACCAAAGTCGGCGGCTACGGCACGTACTCCTACTTTCCGCCCGAGGCCTTGATGCTGGCCATGAACTACATGTACGAAGGGGAAAAGGAGTTCGGGCTGGAACTTGCCCGCAAGGTCTGGCACAATATCGTTTGCACTCAAGGTTACACGTGGGACATGCCCAACATTATGCGCGGCGACGTAGACACCGGTGAGCGGACCTACGGCAACGACTATTACCAGGACATGATGCTCTGGTCGTTGCCGGCGGCTGTGGAGGGAAAGGATTTTGGAGCCCCAGCGAAGCCCGGCGGCCTGGTGGACCGAATCATCCAGGCCGCTCGCAACGGGAAACCGTAAGAGGCCCGCACGAAAACGGAACCTCTTCCGTGTCAGGACTCTCCATGTTTCAAGCGATCTCGGCCCGCAGCGGGACGACGCTCTTCAACAACGCCCGGCGTGCCGCCACGTCGTCCTCATGGCCAATCCAACGCCGCGTTGTTTTCGATCTGACTCAAACGTATTGCGGGACGTATCAACAAACCACCGTATTCTCGGGCGCGGCCCTGGCCCCCAAGACTGCACCTCTTGGGGGGATTTGGGCGCCGGACGTCGGCTCAATCCACCCGAGGCAAATCGGCGGCGATTCGGCGCCCTGAGAATGGAACGTGTTTTGACACGATGTTCGGCGCGACTACAATGGGGGATCGGTGAGTTGCCCGGCTGCCAAGAGCCGGACGGTCACCTATCGACGCGCGAAGGAGATGCCCCGATGAACCGAAGAACACGACATTCTCTCGTAGCCTGCGTCGTCACCTTGTTGCTGGCTCCGGTGCCTGTTCTCCAGGCCGCTGAGAGTAAGCCCACAAAGCCCAACATCGTCTTCATCCTCGCCGACGATTTCGGCCTCGACGGCGTGGGCTGTTACGGCTCGGACCGGTTCAAAGGCAGGACACCGAACCTGGACCGGCTTGCCGAAACAGGCATGCGTTTCACGCAGTGTTACTCGACGCCACTGTGCGGGCCGACGCGGTGCGTGATCAACACGGGTCGCTACGGGTTCCGCACCGGCGGCCTAACGAATCAGTCGGCCCTTCAGCCATCGTTCAAGAACGAGCCGTCGCTTGCGCGCACGCTCAAGCAGGCCGGCTATGCCACGGGCATGGCAGGCAAGTGGCGGCAGATGGGCGACACGCCCGGCGATTGGGGCTTCGACGAATGGCTCACCGATCCGACCGCGGGCGGATGGTACTGGAAGACGAACTACACCGAAAACGGCCGACTTATCGAAACCAAGCAGGATGTTTACTGTCCCGATGTCTGCCGCGACTTCGCCGTGGACTTCTTCAAACGGCATCGTGAGCAGCCGTTCTACTTCTACTACCCGACGCACCTCATCCACGGCCCGATCCTGCACACGCCGGACAGCAAGCCCGATACCGAGGACTTCTATGACGACAACGTCGCTTATCTCGACAAGCAGGTCGGCCAGCTCGTCGCCGAACTCGATAAGCTCGGCCTGCGCGAGAAGACGCTGATCGTCTTCACGGGCGACAATGGCACGGCTAGGTTCGGGGCCGATCGATCGTTCGTCAACGGACGCAAGATCAACGGCCAGAAGGGTACGATGCTTGAGGGTGGCAGCCGGGTACCGCTCATCGCGAACTGGAAGGGCATGATACCCCCGGGCCGAGTGTCGAACGACTTAGTGGACTTTAGCGACTTCTTCGCGACGTTTACGGAACTGGCGGGCGCAAAGATGCCAGAAGGCGTGACGTTCGACAGCCGCAGTTTCGCGCCTCAGTTGCGCGGCGAGAAGGGCAATCCCCGCGACTGGGTCTACGTCCAGCTCGGCGCGAAGTGGTATGTCCGCGAGCAGGGCTTCAAGCTCACGCAGAACGGCGAACTATTCGACATGAGCGACGCGCCATTCGTGGAGAAGGCGGTCGCCGCCGATACGAAGGACGAGACCACGGTCGCCGCTCGCGGGCGGCTTCAAGCCGTCCTCGATAAGCTCAGCCCTGCGACCGGCAAGGCGGCATCCCCCGAGGGGAAGAAAGTCAAGGCCGGGAAGCCAAAGCGGAAGCGGACGCAGAAGTGAATACAGGCCGTTGTCCCCGCCACATCCCAGCGAGTCCTCAGTGTCTTCCAGGGTCCGCCCTGCCACAGCTTGGCCGCTGTCGCATCTACTCAAACGTCTTCTCGGATGCGTCAGAATACGACCGAAATACGGGGCGCGACTCTGGAACCGCAACCCATTCCTGAGCACCGCCGGAGCGGTATACCATCGGGGGTCGATACCCACGTACTCCAGAGGTTGCCTCGGATTCGGGGCGACCGCGCGGAGGGTCGTGCATCTTGTTTGATGCAGGCGGAGCAGTCTACCCCGGATTATTCATGAAGCACTCGGGTAAGGTCCGTAGGGGGATCGGAAGGGGAGTGAAGGCGTCCTGGGGGTGAGAGCGGACGGGTGAGGGCATAAAACCCCCTTTCCCCCAAGCGATAGAGCGGCGTCGCCGAGGCACG
>JAPLNP010000216.1 GCA_026401055.1 Planctomycetia bacterium | reverse complement strand
TCCCACCAGAGACATAGTCGAGGAGGCCGCATGGTGGGACTCGCTCCACTCGGCCCACCCTACGCGCCGGTTTGCTTGACCCGGCTCAGCCAGGACCTATGGTTACCTAGATATCAACAATCCCCGACCCCCCACTCGCGAACCGCGCCCGAGGTTCGCACGCCCCGTTTCCAGTAGGACGCCGAGGTCTCCGCCGATGCGAGCCGAGTACATCAATCCCTTTGTCCTTTCGGTTGACCTTACGTTCCGGACGATGCTCAACTGCGAAACCCGGCGTGGCAATCTGTGCCTAAAAAACGGGGACAGCCCCCGATATGAAGTGAGCGGGGTGATTGGGTTGACGGGCCGGGCGGTCGGGACGGTCGTCCTGAGCCTGTCGCGAGAGGTCGCCTTGAAGGCCGCCTCCACGATGCTCATGGCCGAAGCGACCGAGATCGACGACGACGTGCTGGATGCGGTGGGCGAGCTGACGAACATGGTCGCCGGCGCGGCCAAATCGAAGCTCGAACAGTACGAACTCATGGTCAGCCTTCCCAGCGTCATCACCGGCCGGGACCACGACGTCCACTTCCCCTCGAACGTCACGCCGATCTGCGTTCCGTTCGAGACCGATTGGGGGGGATTCATGCTGGAGGTCGGGCTGGCCACGGTCCGGGAACCGGTCGCCGTCGGCTCGTGAGCCGCTATTAGCTCAAGTCGATCGACCGAAACTGCCGATACGGGCCGAGCTGCGCTGCGCTTGGTTGTAGCGATGCGGCAAAATGTGCAGCCTGGGAATGCTCACTCGTTCATGGCGACGATCCGATGGCAGCACCCGACATCCGCAAAGCCGCGATCCTGCTGATGAGCCTGCCGCAGCAGGAGGCCGCGCAACTGATGGCGAAGCTCGAGCCGTCGCAGGTCGAGGCGGTGTCGATCACCATCGCCAAGCTCGGCGCGGTCAGTGGCGAGGAGCAGGAGGGAGTGATCCGCGATTTCGCCGGCTCCAACCCCACCGCCCTGGGCGGCCGAGCCGGCGGACTGGAATTGGCCAGAAGCCTGGTCGAGCAGGCATTGGGAAAGAAGGCGGCGGCCACGCTGGACAACGTCCGGCAATCCATCGAGGCGCTGCCCTTCGGCTTCCTCCAGAAGGTCGACAGCCAGAACCTCTTGACCTTCGTCATCGACGAGCATCCGCAGACCATCGCGCTGATCCTCTGCCACGTCCCGCCGTCGCAGGCGGCCGACATCATCAGCGGCCTGCCGGTCGAGCGTCAACTCTCCGTCGTCCGGCGGATCGCCACCATGGGTCAGACCAGTCCCGAGATCATTCACGAGGTCGAGAAGGGGCTCGAACACCGCATGGCCGCCGTGATGAGCCAGCAGTTCGAGAACGCCGGCGGCATCCCGAGCGTCGCCGAGATGCTCAACGTGGTCGATCGCGCGACCGAGCGCAGCCTGTTGGAGAACCTCGCCCAGGAGGACCCCGACCTCGTCGAGGAGATCCGGCGTCTGATGTTCGTCTTCGAGGACCTCACGAAGTTCGCCGACCGCGACATCCAGACGGTTCTCAAGAATGTCGAAAACACGCAATGGGCGATGGCCCTGAAGGGCGCGAGCGAGGAACTCAAGGAGAAGGTCCTCCGCAACATGTCCAAGCGCGCCTCCGACATGCTCCGCGAGGAGATGGACTACCTCGGCCCCGTTCGACTGACGAACGTCGAGCAGGTCCAGCAGCAGATCGTCGACGTCATCCGCCGCCTGGAAGACGCCGGCGAACTGTCGCTTCACAGCAACGAAGAAGAAGAGCAGTTCATTCAGTAGGGATCAGGGATCAGGGATCAGGGATCAGGGGTCAGGGATTGGGGGGATAGCCGCGCGGCGGAAGCCCGCGGTTGGCGCGGCTTTCCGCTTTCCACGTTCCACCTTCCACCTTCCTCCTTCCACCTTCCGCTTTCCCCCGCCCCTCCTCTCCGACCCACTCTTCTGCTACCATGGCGGCATGGCTGCCGCGACCACGCCGATGATGAAACAGTATCAGGACGCCAAGCGGGCGTGTCCCGAGGCGCTGCTGTTGTTTCGCATGGGCGATTTCTACGAGATGTTCCACGACGACGCCAAGCTCGCCGCCAAAACGCTCGGACTCGCCCTGACCAGCCGCGACAAGGGCGACGATCCCGTCCCGATGGCCGGCTTCCCCCACCATCAACTCGAAAGCTATCTGGCCAAACTGATCGCCGCCGGGATGCGCGTCGCCGTCTGCGACCAGGTCGAGGATCCCAAGGAGGCCAAGGGCCTCGTGCGCCGGGAGGTCACCCGGGTGGTCACGCCCGGCACCGTCACCGACGAGGCCCTGCTCGATCCGCGCCAGAGCAACTACCTCGCCGCCGTCGCGCCCGGCGATCCGGCGACCGATCAGCCGGCCGGCTTGGCTTGGGTCGAATTGTCCACCGGTCGATTCGTCGCCGGCGGCGTCGACGACGCCCAACTGCCCGACCACTTGGCCCGAATCGCCCCGGCCGAATGCCTGCTGGCCGAAGAGGCGTCGCCGCTGCCGGGCTTTCTCGATGAGCGAATGATGGTCACGCGGCGACCGGGCTGGGCCTTCTCGCACGACGCGGCCTGCGACGCGCTGGCCAAACATTTCGGCACCACGAGCCTCGAGGGCTTCGGCTTCGACGACCGGCCACACGACGTGCAGGCCATCCGAGCCGCCGGGGCCATCCTCGACTACCTCGCCGAAACGCAGAAAAGCTCGCTGGCGCATCTCGACCGGTTGATTCCCTACCGAACCGCCGGAACGCTGGAGATCGATGAATCGAGCCGGCGAAGCCTCGAACTGACGCGGACTATTCGCGAGGGGCGACGCGAGGGCTCGCTCTTGGCCGTGCTCGATCGCACGATCACCGCCATGGGCTCGCGGATGCTGGCCGATTGGCTCGCTAACCCGCTGGTGCGCGTCGAGCCGATCCGCGAACGACTCGACGCGGTCGCGGAATTCGTCGACGACGGCATCCTGACCGCCGACTTGCGGGACCGGCTCAAGCGGGTGTACGACGTCGAGCGGCTTCTGGCCCGGGTGACCACGGGCCGAGCCAGCCCCCGCGATCTGAGCTTCCTCGGCCGCACGCTCGGGTGTCTGCCGCAACTCAAGGCGAAGCTCACCGCTCGCTCCAGCACGCTGTTGAACCGGCTGGAGGCGGAGTTGGACCTGTGCGTCGACCTTCGCGCCGCGCTCGAGGCGGCGCTGGCCGACGACTGCCCGTTGGCGAGCCGCGACGGCGGATTCATCCGCGACGGCTACAACGCCGACCTCGACGCCCTTCGCGAGTTGACCAGCGGCGGCAAACAGTGGATCGCCCGGTATCAAGCCGACCAGACCGAGCGGACGGGCATTCCGAGTCTCAAGGTCGGCTTCAACAAGGTATTCGGGTATTACCTGGAGGTGACCAACGCGCAGCGGGAGAAGGTGCCGGCGGAATACATCCGCAAGCAGACGATCAAGAATGCCGAGCGTTACGTCACGCCGGAGTTGAAGGAGTACGAGGAGAAGGTTCTCACGGCCGACGAGAAGGCGAAGGAGTTGGAATACACGCTCTTTCTGGAGCTTCGCGAGGCGGTGGCGGCCGGCCGGCGGCGGATGCAGTCGACCGCGGCGGTGCTGGCCCAGGTCGACGTGCTCGCGGCGTTGGCGGAATTGGCTCGCCAGCGAAGCTACTGCCGCCCCGAAGTCGTCGAGGAGCCCGTGCTGCGGATCGTCGATGGGCGGCACCCGGTGCTGGACGTGCTGGAGCCGGAAGGCACCTTCGTGCCCAACGACACCGTGGTCGGCGAGGAGGGCAAGATTGTCTTGATCACGGGTCCGAACATGGCGGGCAAGAGCACGTACATCCGGCAGGTGGCGTTGATTACGCTCTTGGCCCAGATGGGCAGCTTCGTCCCGGCCCGCGAGGCGACCATCGGCGTGGCCGACCGGATTTTCGCCCGGGTGGGCGCCAGCGACGAGCTGTATCGCGGCCAGAGCACGTTCATGGTCGAGATGATCGAGACGGCGCGGATCCTGAACACGGCGACCGGCCGCAGCCTCGTGATCCTCGACGAGATCGGCCGCGGCACGAGCACCTACGACGGGCTATCGCTGGCGTGGGCGGTGGTCGAGTATCTCGACGATCACCTCGGCTGCCGAACGTTCTTCGCCACCCACTACCACGAACTGACCGACCTGGAACGGTCGCTCGCGGGGGTGAAGAACCTCAACGTGGCGGTTCGCGAGTGGCAGGACGAGGTCGTGTTTCTGCACAAGATCGTCGACGGCGCGGCGGACAAGAGCTACGGGATCCACGTCGCCCGGCTCGCTGGCGTGCCGCGCGAGGTGATCGAGCGGGCGAAGGACATCTTGGCCCAGTTGGAAGAGGAGCGTTTGGACCCCGAAGGCCGCGCCAAGATCGCCCGGCCGACGCCCAAGCCGAAGAAATCCGAGACCCAACTCACGCTGTTCGGGCCGGCCGAGCATCCGCTGTTGGACGAACTCCGCGAGTTCGATATCAACAACGCCACGCCGCTGGAGGCGATGCGGCGGATCGAGCGATGGAAAGCCGATCTGGCGTCGGAGCAGCGAGGCAGACGGTAGGTGGCGTTTTGGAGTGCGGCGATTCATCGCCGCTTTTGCGCCGGATTGGCGATCTTCGGGCGGTGCGCGACCTCACCCGACAACGATCGTGCCCGGCTTCTGCGCCATCGAAGGAAAGCGGCGATGAATCGCCGCACTCCAAAATCTGAACGGCCTCTCTATCGGTTCGGCCGCAGCAAGAACTTTTGCAGCCCATCGAGGTCGTCGGTGTTGATCAGATCGACGCCGGCGGCTTCGAGTTCGCTCCAGAAGCCCTCCAGCGCCGGGACGGCCCAAAAACGCACGCGGCGGCCCTTCTGGTGGGCTTGGGCGACGATGCGGCGGAGCTTCTCGCGCTCGGCCGGCGGCATCGGCCCCATGCCGTGCCACGTGAACGCCGCCCCCCAGCGGTCGCTCACCAGCGGCATCAGGTGGCTCGGGGCATCCGAGTCCAGGTCCGACATCCGGCCGTCGATGCCCACGTAGCGCGTCGCATCGGCGGCAATCGCCTCCCGGGGACAGTCGCCGCTGATGACGATGGTGACCGCGCCCTTGTGGACCTGTCCGCTTTCCACCCGGGTGAGCACGTCGGCATATTCCGGCAGAATCGCGCGAAGCGCCTTGTACGTCTCGACACCGTTGGTCTTGAAGTCCACCAAGAGCGTGAACTCGCTGGGCTCTCGATAGACCCGGCCGCCGTTTTCCTTGACCCGGCGCCGCAGCGGATCGAGATAGAGCTTCCGCAGACTCCGCTCGGCGGTGAGTTCCCGCCGGTCGTGGCCCACGAGCAACTCCCCATCCACCAGAAAAACGTCCGCCTCGACGCTGCAAAACCCATGATCCAGCGCATCCAGCAAAGGCCGCTTGTGATTGTAGTCGTTATGCGCATGGGCGTTTGGCAGCGGGCTCACATCATCCGGTTCAGCGGCACGCGCGACGGTGGATGCAGTGATCAGTGCCAGAGTCAAAATCCAGAGACGGTGCGATTTCATCGAGGATTCTCCGGGGTAGCCTCTTGTAGGGTGGGTCTCGGGATTTCACAGATCATCCAGCCCGGTGAAGTTCGTGATCAGCGAGCGGAGCTTGCGGCGCAGGACGGCGTAGCTGAAGAAGGCCTTGCCGAGTTCGTAGTTGTAATCGACCATCTCGCGGCGATACGCTTCGTCGCTGATGACGCGGCGAACGTGCTCCAGCACGCCCCGGGTGAGGAAGCCGTCCATCGCAACCACCTTGAAGCCCTTGGGCTCGATGTCGGAGACGAAGATCGAGTACCGGTTCACGAGCACGGGCTTGCGGTAGTAGAAGGCCTCCAGAAGCGCGTTGCCGAAACCTTCGTACAGACTGGGGTAAGTGATCAGGTCGGCCGCCGCGTAGGCCTCGGCCAGGTCGGTGGTGGGCGTGTCGCTGATCCGCGTCGCGCCGCTGTCCGCGGTCGGGGCGTGGACGAACCGCAGGTCGACGCCCGACTGCTCGGCCAACTCGATCAGCGCACGCTGATAGTCCAACCCCTCGTCGCCCGACTCGTGCGAGACTACCAGTTTGCACCGCGGGTCGCGCAGTTGCGAGACCAGGGCGATCGAGTGTTCGATCCCCTTTCGGGGCACGACGCGCGTCGGCTGCAACAGCACCACGTCGTCCGGCGACAGCCCGAGCCGCTCGCGGAGATTTGTTTGCGCCAACGCCTCCTCCGAAGGCGGATTCTCGAAATCCAACACGTTGGGAACCAGCACCGACGAAACGCCCCCGCGCCAAGAAAGATTGTTCTGCGCAAACGAGTTGATCGTCACGTGCTGGATCGACTCGGACGTGGGCGGAAAGGCCATTCTCAGAAAGTCGTTCACCGCGTTGACCGAAAACCTCGCCCGCTCCCAATAGAAATCGTGATGATGGGCGATCGTGGGGATTTCGGTCTCGGCGATGAAATGGGTCAGCGCCACGCCCAGCGGAACGTGCATCGGAAGACACAAGGCGTTCTCGACCACCAGGACGTCGATCCCAAAAGCGTCGACGAAATCGTAAAGCGTGCCCTTGAGATAGTCCGCGATCTGGTAGATCTTCCGCGTCATCTCCGGCGTCCGGCGGCGGGTGCCGAAGGCGTGCTCGTTGATCCACACGTTGTCGCGGTCGTAGAAATACGCTTCGGGCACCAACACGCTCACCGCCGGGTCGCGGTCGAGCTTGCCGGCGTACCAATAACTCACGTGCTGGTGGTCCCAGAGAACCTGCGCCCATTTGGCGCTCTCGAGCGAGACGCCATCGGTGCCGGAGAATCGCGTGGATACGAAACCGATTTTGCAGGGCACGGCGGAAGGAGCCTGTGTCTTGGGTGTGCGGGTGCGGCCGGGGACAGGTCCATTTTTCGGCGGACGCCAGTCACGCGAAAGACGTCGTTGGGGCCGAAAAATGGACCAGTCCCCGGCCGGCGGACCTACGTAAGGATACACTCCACAATCTGTCCCAGCTCGGTCAAAATCACGTCGGCGGCGACGCCCTCGACGTGCGGGTCGCCCTGGCGGAGCCGCAGACTCCGGGCGTCCCCGGCAAAAAGGGCCGCGCGAAAGCCCACCCGCCGCGCCGGAAGAACGTCGTTGAGCATGTCGTTTCCCACGAAGACGACCTCGCCGGGCACGACCGTCCGAGCGGCGAGCGCCTCGGCCGCCAGTTCAAACAGCCTCGGGCTGGGCTTTCCCCAGCCGTACTGATAGGAATAATACTGCAACCGGCGGTCGAAGCCAAACGCCTCCGGAGAACCATCGAGCAGGGCCTCGAACAGCGCGGGCGTGTAGAATTGGGCGTTGCTCATCAGCCCGAGCAGGAGCCCCTTGCCGCGGAGGGCTTCGAGACACTCCCGCAGGCCCGGCATCGGCCAGGACGGATTCGCCCGGGCCTCGTACTCGACCGCCAGGCGAGCGAAATCGACAATCTGACCCAAAACGGGGTCGATCAGGCCCCGACGACCCAACTCGGCCGTCGCCCGTTGCCAGACCTCGACGATGTCGACTTCGGGGTAATCGCGGCCGGCGGCTCGGGCATCGGCGTGCATGGCCTCGATCGTGTCGAAGAGGCACGCTACTCCCTGATCGAGTGGTCCGAGCGGTTGGATGCCCAGCGCGCGCAGTGCCTCGGCCAGGGCGACTTCGGCCCCCGCCGCCTCGGCGCCGACCTCGCCACTGCCGCTGGCGAGCAGAGTCCCGTAGAGATCGAACAGCACCGCGCGAACGCCCCGCAATGGCCGCAGCACCGGCGTCTGACCCGTCGGGATCGGCTCCAGCGGTCGGGCATGTCTTCGGAATATCTCGACGTGGGGACTCGGCATGGCGGGGTATGACATGTAGTACCCTATGGGGTCTAATCAGTTTCCCCGATTGTAAGTGTTTTTTGTGGCGTCGAACAGCCATGGATGCGGAACGCCTTTGGTCGCTGCCGGGACGAGGGCTGAAAGCTGCGTCCGCGCAGGGAATAGCCAGGCGTCCATAGGGGGTGGTATACTAGTAACGCGATCTGACATGCTCCGGGGCCCCGTTCGCCACACGAACATCCGGCGTCTCGGCGGGTGGAATCGCAAATGACCGTTCACGCGGCCGGCGGACCCACGAGGCCAGGCGAGGAGAAGCCGATGTCCAAGAAGATCCCTGACGCGAAGTCCGGACGAGTTCCCAACGAGCCGGCGCGGATCGAGTATCTGCGCGTGGAGAACTACCGTGCTCTGCAGTCGGTGGAGTTTAAGGACATCACGCCGCTGATGGTCCTGCTGGGCCCCAACGGTAGCGGCAAGTCCACCGTGTTCGACGTGTTCAACTTCTTGTCCGAGTGTTTTCAGTTTGGTCTGCGCCATGCCTGGGACCGTCGCGGTCGGGCGAAGGAACTGAAAACGAGGGGCCAAGACGAACCGATTGTGATCGAGTTGAAGTATCGAGAGCGACCTCGGCAGCCCATTATCACCTACCATCTGGCCATCGACGAGGGTGACAAGGGGCCGTACGTCGCTGAAGAATGGCTTCAGTGGCGGCGAGGAGAGCACGGCAAGCCGTTTCGATTCCTCGATTACCGGCACGGTAAGGGAAAGGCTGTCAGCGGCAATATGCCCGACGAGAAGGACAAACGCATTGAGACTCCGCTGCGTTCGGCTGACCTAATCGCGGTCAACACACTTGGGCAGTTCGAGGAGCATCCGCGGGTGGCGGCATTGCGGGAGTTCATCACGGATTGGTATGTGTCGTATCTATCGATTGAGGATACGCGAGGTCAGCCCGAAGCAGGCCCACAAGAGCGATTGAGCAAGACCGGCGACAACTTGCCGAACGTGATTCAATACCTGAAGGAGCGGCATCCGGAGCGTCTGGACGAAGTCTTTCAGACGCTACGCCGTCGCGTGCCACGGCTAGAGGCTGTTCTTGCGGAGGCGATGCCCGACGGCCGCTTGCTGTTGCAGATCAAGGACGCTCCGTTCGATCGTCCGGTGCTCTCCCGGTTCGCCTCGGATGGGACATTGAAGATGCTGGCGTATCTGGTAGTCCTTCTTAATCCCGAGCCTGCCCAGTTCATCGGCATCGAGGAGCCGGAGAACTTCCTGCACCCCCGACTGCTTCCCGAATTGGCCGAGGAATGCCGCAGGGCGGTAGAACGGTCCCAGTTGCTTGCGACAACGCATTCGCCGTTTCTGTTGAATGCCATGAAGCCCGAAGAGGTTCGCGTCTTATACCGTGACGACCAAGGATTCACCCAGGCCGTTCGGGCATCGGACATCCAAGGCGTTCCGGAGTTTGTCAAGGCGGGCGCCACCATGGGACATCTCTGGATGGAAAATCGCCTTGGCGTTGGTGATCCGCTCGTCAATTCGGGTGCCCCGGTGAGGAAGGGACGCGCGAGATGAGCATCGAACACGTGGAAGTGATCGTCGAAGAGCCCTCGATGGAGGCGGCACTGCGAATCCTGTTGCCGCGGTTGCTCGGGCGGCTCTCCTTCGAGGTGTATTCGCACCAATGCAAGAATGAAATGCTTGCCCAGTTGCCGAATCGGCTGCGTGGATATCAGACTTGGCTGCCCGAGGACTGGCGGATCGTCGTTGTGGTTGACCGTGATGACGACGATTGCCGAGATATCAAGGACCGTTTGGAGCAGATGGCATCGGACGTTGATCTGATCACGAGACGGGCCGCGGGCGGACAATCTTACGTCCTTGTCACTCGGCTGGCAATCGAGGAACTGGAAGCCTGGTACTTTGGCGATTGGCGCGCGGTGCGATCCGCATACCCGAAAGTGTCGGAAACGATACCCAGGAAGGCCGCGTACCGCGACACCGATTCCATTCGCGGCGGCACATGGGAAGCCTTTGAACGCGTGCTCAAGAAGGCCGGCTACTTCCGAAGTGGCCTGCGAAAGATCGAGGCTGCGCGCACCATTGCAGCACATTGGGACCCGGATCGAAACACATCGAAGAGCTTCCAGGTATTGCGGGACACCCTGCGAGAAATAGCGGCTCTGTGACCTGCCAGGTCGGAGCGAGCCAGACACCCATTTGTGAGGAGACCAATATGCACGCCACCCTGAATCGACGCGACTTTCTGCAAACCACTGCCGCCGCTGGATTGGCCGGGGCGATGGCCGCTTCGGCCTGGGCCCAGGAAAAACCCAAATCCGAGCCCGCGCCGCTTCGGCTCGGCGTGGTCGGCACCGGGTCGCGGGGAACCTATCTCTTGACGTTGGCCCTCCAAGCCGGCGTCGAGATCCCCGCCTTGTGTGACATCAAGCAGCCCCATCTCGATCGCGCGATCGAACTGGCCGCCAAGGCCCGCGACGGCCGAAAGCCCGCCGGATACTCCCAAGGGCCCAAGGACTACCAGCGAATGCTCCAGCGCGACGACCTGGACGCGATCATCATCGGCACGGGCATGCAGGAGCACGCCGCCATTGCGATCGACGCGATGCGGGCCGGCAAGCACGTGCTGAGCGAAGTCTCCGGGGCGATGACCCTCGACGAGTGTTGGGGCCTCGTCCGCGCCGAGAAGGAGACCGGCAAGTGCTACATGTTGTCCGAGAACTGCTCCTACTGGCCCGACCTGATGATGGTCCGGCGGATGGTCCAACAAGGCGTTTTTGGCGAGACCACCTACGCCGAGTGCGGCTACGTTCACGACTGCCGCACCCTGGAATTCGAGCCCGACGGCACGCTCACCTGGCGCGGCGAAATGGTCCGCGACTGGGCCGGCAACTGCTATCCGACGCACTCGCTCGGCCCGGTGGCCCAGTGGTTGGGCATCAACCGTGGCGACCGCATGGTCTCGCTCGTGTCGATGGCCACCGGCTCGGCCGCCCACGCGGACTACGTCAAACGGAACTTCCCCAAGGACAACCCGGTGCAGCAAGTGAAGTTCAAGGGGGCCGACAGCGTCTCGACGCTCATCAAGACCGCCCGGGGAAAGGTGATCGACCTTCGCTACGACATCGCCTCGACGCGGCCGGCGTTCGGGCCGTACCACGCCCTGCAAGGCGTCAAGGCCAGCTACGACACGCGGCTGGGCAAGAAGATCTGGATCGAGGGCAGCAGCAAGCCGAACGAGTGGGAGCCGATCGAGAACTACGCCGAGAAATACGAAGACCCGCTCTGGACGCAGCTCCGCGAGCAGGCCAAGGGCGCCGGCCACGGCGGCGGCGATTTCTTCGTGATCCGGCAGTTCCTCGAAGCGATCCGCGCCGGCGGGCCCACGCCCATCGGCGCCGTCGATTCCGCCGCCTGGAGTTCGATCCTCCCGCTGTCGCACAAGTCGATCGTCGAAGGCAGCACCGTGCAGGAAATCCCCGACTTCAGCGAGGGCAAGTGGGAGGCGGCGAAGGCGTAAGGATCTACCCCGGCCGTGTCATCCGCCAGGGGTCCAAGGCTTCGTTCAATTGGGCCTCGGGAAGGACCTGCTTCTCGAGGCACAACTGGCGGATCGTCTTGCCGGTGGCAAATGCCTCCTTGGCTAGCGCGGCCGCCCGTTCGTAGCCGATTCGCGGGCACAAGGCGGTCGCCATCGCGAGGCTCTGCTCGACAGCCGCCTCGCACGCCTCGGGATTGGGCTCCATTCGGGCAACGCACAGCTCGGTGAAAGCGAGCGTCGCATTGGCCAACAGCCGGATGCTTTCGAGCGTCGCGTCGGCCATCACGGGCATCATCACGTTCAACTGGAACTGCCCCCCGGCCGCGCCCGCGAGCGCGATCGTCTGGTCGTTGCCCAACACCCGGGCGGATACCTGCATCAGGCTTTCGCACAGCACGGGGTTCACTTTGCCGGGCATAATCGAGCTGCCGGGTTGCAGCTCGGGCAGCGTCACCTCGTGGAAGCCGCAGCGAGGGCCGGAGCCGAGCCAGCGGAGATTGTTCGCCACGGCGAAGAGCGTCACGGCGATCGAGCGCAACTGGCCGTGACACTCGACCAGGCCGTCGCGCTGGGCGTTGGCCTCGAAATGATCCGCCGCCTCGACAAACGGCAGGCCCGTCTCGTCGGCCAAGAGCCGGCACACCCGGACGCCGAACTCCGGATGCGTGTTGATCCCGGTGCCGACGGCGGTGCCGCCGATGGGCAGTTCGAGCACGGAGTGCCGAGCGCGTCGGGCTCGGGCGAGGGAGAGTTCCAATTGCCGGGCCATCCCGCCGATTTCCTGACCCAGCGCCAGCGGCGTGGCGTCGGCCAGGTGCGTGCGGCCGATTTTGAGCACATCCTGCCAGGCGGCGGCCTTGCCGGCCAAGGTCTGTTGACACCGCGCAAGCGCGGGAATCAGGTCGTTTTCGATGGCCCGGGCGACGGCGACGTGGATGGCGGTTGGGAAGGCGTCGTTGGTGCTCTGGCCCAGGTTGACGTGATCGTTGGGATGGATCGGCCGGTCCGCGGCGAACCGGTCGCCGCCGGAGAGTTCGACGGCCCGATTGGCGATCACCTCGTTGGCGTTCATGTTCGTCGAGGTGCCGGAGCCGGTCTGGTAGACGTCGACGGGGAACTGATCGTCGAACCTTCCGTCGGCGACCTCGCGGCAGGCGTTTCGCAGGGCCTCGATTTGCCGGGTGGCGAGAGGGGCCTTGCCCGATCCACCCAATTTACCCAAATCTCGATTCACCGTGGCGGCGGCCCATTTCACCAGTCCGAGGGCGTGGATCAGCGCCGCCGGCAGCGGCCGGCCCGAGATGGGGAAGTTTTCAACGGCCCGCTGGGTCTGGCCGCCGTAATAGACACGGGCCGGCAACCGGACCGAGCCCATGCTGTCGCGTTCGATGCGGAAGTCGGTCATGGCAGAAAAGGTGACAGGCACCAAATTTGGGTGATATGGATAATCTTGGCTATCTACATGCCATTCTCATGCGGATCGCCGGCGCCAATTCATTAGCTATCTTCTTATCTTTCGCATTTTCGCCCTTTCGCGATCCCGTCCCCACAGGCTGCCCATCATAGCAGAAGCCCCCGCCGTGAAAACCGGGAGAAATCCGTGACCGGTTCCCTCCAATAGTGATGTCGCCGGACCGAAAAGCGGTATAATGAGGCCGGAGTCGAGGAGTTGAAGAGCGGGGAGCTCGGAATTTCTGTTGGTCGTTCGAGGAGGCGCCGTGCGATGGAAGAATTGCAGAAACAGGTGCGTCGGGCGAAGCGGCGGCTGGGCACGCAGCGGTTCGTCGCCGCGCTGGGCTGGTCGTGTACCGTGACGCTCTCGCTGGCCGTGATCGTGATCCTCGTCGGCAAGTTCTGGCCGCTGGGCGTGGCCGACTGGGTCTGGCCGGCCGCAGCCGTGGGCCTCGGCACGCTCGCCGCCGCCGGCTGGGCCATCGCCACCGGACGCGGGACGATGGACGCCGCCATCGAGATCGACCACCGCTTCGGACTCAAGGAGCGGGTTTCCAGCACGCTGGCCCTGAGCGAGGAGGAGCGTGACTCCGAAGCGGGCCAAGCGCTGACGGCGGACGCCATCCGCCGTGTCAAACGAATCGACGTCGCCGAGCGGATGAAGATCTCGCCCGGACGCCCGGTCCTCTTCCCGCTCTTTCCGGCCGTCCTCGCGTTCATGGTCGCGATCTTGGTCAGTCCGGCGGTCGTCGACAACCCGGCCGAAGCCATGACCGATCCGGCGGCGGTGAAGAAGCAGGTCCAGGTGTCGGCCAAGAAGCTCGAGCGGCAGTTGGCCGAGCAGCGCGAGAAGGCGAAGAAGCAGGATCTCCCGGATGCCGAGAAGGTCTTCAAGCTGCTCCAGGAGGGCGCGAAGGAACTCTCGGCAAAGACCCCGGAGGATCAGAAGAAAGCCCTGGTCAAGCTCAACGACCTGGCGAAGCAAATCGCCGAGCGGCGCGAGAAGGCCGGCGGGGCCGAAAAGATCAAAGAGAAGCTCAACCAGATGAAGGACTTCAAGCCGGGGCCCGCCGACCAGTTCGCCAAGGCCGTCAAGCAGGGCGACTTCAACAAGGCGATGGAGGAACTCGACAAGCTCAAGGAGCAACTGAGCCAAGGCAAGCTCGACGAGAAACAGCAAAAGCAACTGGCCGAGCAGATGGACCAGATGAAGGACAAGCTCCAGAAGATGGTCGACGCACAGAAGGAGGCTCAAAAGGATCTTGAGAAGAAGGCCGACGAGGCTCGGAAAGCCGGACGCAACGAGGAGGCCAACAAGCTCGAGGAGCAACTCGACAAGCTACGGCAGCAAATGCCGCAGATGAAGCAACTCGATCAGTTGGCCAAACAGATGCAGCAGTGCTCGAAGTCTCTCAAGGACGGCCAGATGAAGGACGCCGAGGCCGCGATGGGACAAATCCAGGAGAATCTCAAGGACCTTCAAAAGCAGCTCGACGAAATGGAGATGCTCGACGAGGCCATGGACCAGATGGCCCAATGCCGAAAGGGAATGAACTGCAAGAAGTGCGGCGGGGCGGGCTGCGAGGCGTGTCAGGGCGGGGCGGGCAAAGGAGAGGGAGAGGGCGACGGCATGGGCGAAGGCCAGGGCCGCGGCGACCGGCCCGAGGAAAAAACCAACACCGCCTTCCGCGATTCCCAGGTTCGCCAGCAGGTTGGCAAGGGCTCGATGAGCGTGGCCGGTTACGTCGACGGTCCCAACAAGAAAGGCGACGTCAACGAAGCGATCAAGGAGCAGATGGAGGCCGCCAAGCACCAGGCGAACGATCCGCTCACCGGCCAGCGGATCCCCCGCAAGCAACGGCAGCACGCCAAGGAGTATTTCGACCGGCTGCGCAAGGGGGAGTAGGGGCCAGTGGCCAGGGGCTAGAGGTCGACGTCAAGCTTGCAGCCGGCGGGGGACGTCGTAGGCGTAGAGAATGACGACCGCGCCCAGGCCCAACAGACTCCAGGGGGCGTAGTCCGGCGGGACGATTTTTCTTTGCGGCCCGAGGGCAGAGGAGGACGCGCCCAGCATGCTGGTCTCTGTCTTGGGCGTCGGGACTCGGGCTTTGAGGACCACCTCTTGGACCCCCAGACATTCCACGCCCAGGATGCACAACGTCGCGCCGACGGCCAAGAAAAACGCTCTCCACATCACCTCGTCCTCCATGCAGGGGCACCGTTGGTTAGATCGACCGTCCGAGCCGGCCGACTGGAGAGCCGGGCGGCGCGGCGGCGCGCTGATCCGCGGTCGGGGGCGGATTGTGCGGGTTTTGCCGTTATGAAAGGATGACCGTGCCCACCGGCTGTAACAAAGATGCGAAAGATGCGAATGGCGGAAGCCGGGTGGGCGTGGAAATCCGTTTCGGACCCCGGCGGTCGTCAATCTCGGACGGCGCCCGGACCGATGCAAGACTACGGGGGGCGCCGGACCTCGATCGTTGTTTGGCTTGCCGCCGTGGTTTATGATGTCGTGGGTTGACAAATCGCCATCCTCCCCGCGTTGCGGGGTGCGGATGCCGTTGTTGAAGGAGCATTGAGGAATTGTCGGGGAAACCGAAGATCCTGTTTGTTTGCGATTCCCGCGAGAAGTTGGACGAATTGTTCGGCGCCGCGGCCGACGATTACGAGTGGGTGGTCGTTCGCAACCCGATGCGGGCTCTGGCTTATCTGACGCGAGAGCAGTTCGAGGGCGTTTTCGTCTCGAAGGACTATCTGCGGCAGGCGTTCGAGGTCGGCAAGCTCTTACAAAACGAGCAGATCCTCGAAGGCATGCCCGACGGAGTCGTCCTGCTGGATAGCGAGAACACGGTCCTTTGGGCGAACGACCAGGTTCGCCGTTGGAGCGGCCAGGAGCGGCTCGAGGGGTCGAATTTCTATAATGCGCTGGGGAGCCCGGAGATCTTGGGGCCGGATTTCTGCCCCTTCCACACGGCGTTGGCCACCGGCAGCGCGAGCAGTTCGACGCTTCGGGCCCACGACAACCATTTTTTCCAGGTCCACGCCGCCCCCGTCCGCGAGGTCGGCGGCCCGCCGCGCCACCTGATCGTGACGGTCCGCGACGTTACGAGCGAAATGCTCCAGCAGCAGAAGCTCGCCGCCATCCACCAGGCGGGCATGGAGCTGGCCGACCTGACGCCCGAAGAACTCTTCCAGATGTCGGTCACCGAGCGGATCGAACTCTTGAAGTCGAACATCCTTCACCACACGAAGGACCTGCTGAAGTTCGACGTCGTCGAAATCCGGCTTCTCGACGCCAAGACCAACCGGCTCGAACCGCTGCTCTCGCTGGGAATGGAGCCCGAGGCCGCTACCCGGGTCCTTTTCGCCCAACCGCAGAACAACGGGGTGACGGGCTTTGTGGCGGCCACCGGCAAGAGCTATCTGTGCGAGGACACGACCGAGGACCCGCTGTACCTGCGGGGTTCTCGCGGCGCGAAGAGTTCCTTGACGGTCCCGCTGGTGCTGCACGACGAGGTGATCGGCACGTTCAACGTCGAGAGTCCCCAGCCCCGGGCGTTCAGCGAGAGCGACTTGCAGTTCCTCGAGATCTTCACGCGGGACGTCGCCGTGGCGCTGAACACGCTCGAGCTGCTGGTCGCCGAGAAGGCGACGACCGCGGCCGAGAGCGTCGAGGCGATCCATTCGGCCGTGGCGCTGCCGGTCGACGAAATCCTCAACGAGGCGGTCAACGTCATGGAGCGCTACATCGGCCACGAGCCCGAAGTGGTCGAACGGTTGCAGCGGATCCTGCGCAACGCCCGGGACATCAAGCAGGTCATCCAGTCGGTCGGCCAGAAGATGGCGCCGGTGCAGGCGCATCCGCAGGGGATGATGGTCGAGGAGCGGCCCGGGCTGCGCGGCCGCCGGGTGCTTCTGGTGGACGAGGACAGCAGCGTCCGCAGCGCCGCCCACGCGCTGTTGGAGCGATGCGGCTGCATCGTCGAGACGGCCCCCAACGGCTCCCAGGCCGTGTTCATGGTCCGCAACATGCTGCCCGAGGGCGGCTACGACGTCGTCATCGCCGACATCCGACTGCCCGATACCTCCGGCTACGACTTCATGTGCACGCTTCAGGAGATCCTGGAGACCGACACCGTGCCGCTGGGCTTGATGACCGGGTTCGGCTACGACCCGGGCCATTCGATCGTCAAGGCGCGGCAGGCCGGCTTGCAGGCCGTTTTGTACAAGCCGTTCCGGCTCGATCAGTTGCTCGACGCGGTGGAAAAGATCCTCGCGGCGACCGGGCCGGTGCAGACGTAGCGAAGCGATGAACCTCGTCCTCGTATTACTCGCGCTGGTGGGCCACGCGGTTCTCTTGGTCGCTTTCGTCAACCGCATTCACGCGACCGCGCTGACCCGATCGCTCGTCCACGTGCTCAGCCTGATCGCCTTCGTCGCGATTGCGACGATTCCCGTTGCCGCCGGCGTCTGGCTGGCGTGGCGGGGATGGACGCTGCTGGGGCCGAACGACTGGCTCGCGCTGCCGGCCGCCGCGCTGTTCTACCTGGGGCTCTGTTGGGCCGCCGGGGCGACGGGCATCGTCCAGTGGGCTTGGCGCCGCGCGAGGCGGCGTCACCCGGCCGTGCTCCGCCGGCACCAGAGTCGCTCCATCCGCCTTGCCTCGCCCCGCGGCAAGACCGCCTCGCGCGACCACGTGCACCATTTCCTCGCCCATATGCCGGGCAACGAAGTTCTCGACCTGGATTTCGCCGAACGCTCGCTCGCCGTGCCGCGGCTCGACGCGGCGCTCGACGGGCTCTCGATCGTGCACCTTTCCGACCTGCACTTCACCGGCCGGATCGGAAAGGCATTCTTCCAGGACGTGGTTGCCCTGAGCAACGAGCAGGAGCCCGACCTGGTGGCCATTACCGGCGACCTGGTCGACGGCGCGGCCTACATCGACTGGATGCCCGACACGCTGGGACGGCTGAACAGCCGCCACGGCGTGTTCTTCGTCCTGGGCAACCACGACCTGAAGGTCGACACGCGGCGGCTGCGGCGGACGCTCGTCGACGCGGGCCTGGTGGACTTGGGCGGCTGTTGGACGCGGATCGAGGTCCGCGGTTCGCCCATCGTCCTGGCCGGCAACGAGTTGCCGTGGATCCCGCCGGCCGCCGACATGGGCAACGCCCCGCCTCGCGGCCCGGACGGCCAGCCGCTGAGGATTCTCCTCTCGCACAGCCCGGACCAGATCGACTGGGCCGTCGCGCACGATTTCGATCTGATGCTGGCCGGCCACCTGCACGGCGGCCAGATTCGCCTGCCGGTGCTCGGGCCGATTCTTTCGCCGAGCCGATGGGGGGTCCGTTTTGCCTCGGGCACGTTCCACCGCGAGCCGACCATCCTGCACGTCAGCCGCGGCCTGAGCGGCAAATGGCCCCTGCGTCTGAACTGCCCCCCGGAGTTGACCCGATTGGTCCTCCACTCGCCGTAGAGTCGCGTGCCACTGCCGGCTTGTCCGGCAGCGCCGCCCTCGGAAGGCCACGCCTACCGTTGCGTCTGCGTGGCCTTGTCCCGGAGGAGTTGGGGAGCCTGGTTGTCGAGGGTTTCCAGACCGGTGGCGAATTGCAAGTCGTTCATCGTCCGCTCCGTTTCCAACATGCTCGAGGCGACCTGGTCGACTTGGTTGCTGATGAACTCCGGCTCCTGCCGGTTGACGGCCATCTCGCTGAGCGAGCGGATCTTGTTCTCCAACCGGTCGATTTCCAGCAGGACAATCTGGTGATTCTCGCGGGCCTTTTCCAGGTTAGCCAGACGGCCTAGGCTGGTTTCGAGATTGTCGGCCAGGGCTTTGCGGACCCGTTCGCCGCTCGTGCCCGGCTGGGCGTCGGGCAGCCCGGCGATCCGCTGCTGGAGGCTCTTGATCTTGCTCTGAATCCCTTCTTCGCTGGTTTTCTCGAGGAATCGCGTCAGGGCGTTGAGCGTGTACAAGAGCCGCAGGTAGACCCAGAGCAAGCGGTCCAAGCCAGCCATCTGCAATTCCTCGAGCGGCTGCGGGGCGTCGCCCAGCCCGGGCTGCTTCAGGTCCATGGCAATATGGCGAAGTTCGAGGCACTGGCCGCGGAGCGACTCGTAGCGCTTCAGCAAATCGGCGGGCAAGCGTCGGAGGATGTGCGAGAGCGCCTGTTCGGCGGTGCGGGAGTATTCGGCCCGGCGCGACTGGGCCTGGTGGGCATCGACGTATTTCTGGAACTTCGGATGCGCGGCGAGCAGCCCGAGATAGGCGCACTCGCCGGCAAGCACCAAGGGCAGCAGCACGTCGGGCTGCCCGCTCAACAGCGCGAAGCCCGCCGCGCCCAGGAAGGCCAGCAGGTTCCACTGGTTGAGGAACGCGGTTTTCAGGTACTTGGCAAAATGCACGGGACGACTCGCTTGGGAAAGGGCGGCCGCGCAAGGCTCATGTCGTTTCCTTGTCCGAACCCTTCTCGAGTTGGGTGATCAGGTCGCGGATATACTGGACGGTTTCGAGGAACCGCGGTTCGCGCTGTATCTGCCGGGCGGGGCGATCGGGACGCTCGACGTCCAACTGCCGAAGGATCGTGCCCGGCCCGCTCCCCATCACGTACACCCGATCGCCCAGGAACACCGCCTCCTCGATCGAATGGGTGACGAAAAACACGGTGGCCTCGACCTCGCTCCACAACGCGATGAGCAGGTCCTGCATGTCCATCCGCGTCTGGGGATCGAGCGCGCCGAACGGCTCGTCCATGAGGATGATCCGCGGGCGGAGGATCAGCGTCCGGGCGATGGCCACCCGATGACGCATCCCGCCGGAGAGCTCGTGGGGGTATTTCTCCGGATCCGTCCCGACGTTCAAGCCGACGTGCTCGATCCACTGGCGGCCGAGTTCGTTGCGGGCGCGGCGGGCAACGCCCCGGCATTCCAGCCCGAACGTGATGTTCTCCAGCACCGTGCGGTGATCGAAACTGGTGTAGTCCTGGAAGACCATGCCGCGGTCGGCGCCCGGGCCGGCCACCGGCTTGCCGAGCACGAGAACGTCGCCGGCGGTCGGCGGGTGTTGCGGCGGCAGGCCGGCCACGAGCCGCAGAATCGTGCTCTTGCCGCAGCCGCTGGGGCCGAGGATGCTGATGAACTCGCCCTTGTCGACCAGGTCGGCCACGCAAAAGTTGACGTCGCGGATGGCGGTAAACTCGTTGGGCAGCCCGGCGTTGTAGGTTTTGGCGACGCCCCGGAACTCGACGACGTGCGGACGCTCGGCGGCATGGTCCCGGCGGGTCGGATCGACGATCCGGCCCATGCCCACCGTGGCGGGTTCCGCCGGCGGCAGCGCGGCGTCGAGATGCGAAGATTTCTGGCTCACGGGCGGCTATCCGGAGGTATCGCTGGGTGGGGTGGCATGGGTAGCTTGTTGGCTCGCATGGGCAGCTTGCTGGGTGGCATGGGCAGCTTGCTGCCCTTGTTCGGCACTGGCGGACAAGCCGCCAGTGGCGCCCGGCGTATCAAGGCACACGGCCGGCTTGATGAACAACGATTTCAGGTCCTCCCACGCCCGCAACGCGGCCCGGACGACCGCGTGAAGAATCCCGCGGCTGTGGTATTGATGCGGAAACAACTCCCGCTGAACCCAAAACAGCAGGCGGTCGATGGCCAGGGCGACCAGGGGGATAATCATCAGCACGAGGAGGATATGGGTTTGAAGTCCACGGCGCGACGACGTGTTGATGATGTCGCCGAGTCCGCCGGAAGTGCCGCCGAACTTGACCAATTCGGCGAGCATGATGTAGCCGAAGGCCAGCCCGAAGAGCACCCGCAGCGAATTGAAAATGCTCGGCAGGGCCAAGGGCACGAGCACCTTGAGGACGATCTGGCGGCGGCTGGCGCCGAGCGTGTAGGCGGTGTCGACGTATCGGTCGCTGACGTCGCGGATGGCCGTGGCCGAATCCATGACGATGAACGCCACGCAGGCGACGAAGATGAACATGATCTTCTGGAACTCGCCGATGCCGAACAGCGAAAACGTCAACGGGATCAGGGCAGCCACCGGGATGTTGCGGCCCATGATCGTCAGCGGCGCGAAAAAGGCGTTGATCGACGGGAAGCATCCGCACAGCACGCCCACCGGCACGCCCACCACCACCGCCAGGCCGAAGCCGAGGATCACCCGGCGCAGGCTCGCCCAGGTATTCCGGGTCAACGCCCGCTCGAACCAGAGGCTCGGGAAGCTCGCGAACGTCTCGGCCGGACTGGGCACAATACTGGGGCTGAGGACCCGCTCCTCCGGGTTGCCCGCGGTCAGCAGCCACCACGCCCCCGCGGCCAGCACAATGCACATCACGCCGAACAGCACGGCACGCCATCGCGGGATTTCCCCGCGAAGGCCCCGGAAAGCCCGGGTGGCATGGGCAGCTTGCTGCCCTTGTTCGGCACTGCTGGACAAGCCGGCAGTGGCACCCGGCGGGTCTGGTGGTGGATTGGCTGACGCCGTGCTCATCGAGTCGTCCCTACTGCTTCTCGGCCGGATAGACCTTGATTTCGACGCGGCGATTCTTGGCGTGGTTCATCGGGTCGGTCGAATCCGCCGGCTTCTCCCAGCCCATCCCCACCACCGAAAACTTGTTCGGCAGCAGATTGTACTTCTCCACCAACGCTTCCTTCACCGCGTTGGCGCGGTTCATGGAGAGATCCTTGACCATCGCGGCGGGAACCAGCCCGCGCATCGTGGCGTCCGTGTGCCCTTCGATGATGACCCGGGCGGCGCCGAACTGCTCCGTCAGCTTGGCGATATCCTCCAGCACCATGTCCACGGTGGGGTCGTAGGACTCCTCGACTTCCTTGTCGCCGACCTTCTTGGTGACTTTCTTTCGCAGGTCCCAGCTATTGGGATAGAAGTGGATCACCACGGTGTTGGTGAGAATCTCCTCGGACTCGGCCTTGATCTCGCTGACGGTCTTGGGCGCCAGCGTGATCTGGTATTCGTCCTTCTGCGACCGGTACTTCTCCTCCCTGCCGAGTTTCTCGATGACCGAGAAATCCATGATCTGGTCAAACGGCACGGGCGGATTGACGATCGAGCCGATCCGGCGGTAGAGATAGTACGCCTGCTTCCAGACCCGCTCGAAGTTCGTCGGGTTGTTCTGGTTGAGGAAGAACTGGTAGTTTTCGGCCCAGTTCGTGCTATGCGCGTCGGCGAACATCGTCATCGCGTCTTTGGCGGGGATGTCGTAGCCGGCGGCCATCAACGCCCGGGCGGCCTCGAACGCCGTGTTGGTATAGACCATCTCGACCTCCGAGGGCTGGAGCCCTCCGGCGACGAGCATGTTCAGGGCGAAATACTGCGAGGGCGAGTTTTGGGCCAGGACGAGCTTCTTGCCGCGCAGATCGGCGACGCCGCGGACGTTCTCGCGCACAACGATGCCGTCGCCGCCGTTGGACCAGTCGATCTGCTGGTAGATCCGCGGCATGACGCGGTTGTCGCCGGCCTTGGCGAAGCCGTCGACGAACAGCGGCACCATGTCGAGCGTTGCCCAGCCGATGTGGATCTCGCCCGCCGCGTAGGCGTTGCGCATGGCCACCGGGTCGTCGATCAAGACCAGTTCGACCTTGAACTCCTTGCCGTCGGGCGTCTTCCAGATTTTGCCCGGCTTGAAGCCCTCGTTCGCGAGAATGATCGGCCCCCAGCCGGCCCAGACGTTCAAGGCGAAGCGGACCGTGTTGTCCGCCAGCGGCTTATAGGCCGACGTGCCGGTAATCTCGGGCAGCCGGGC
>JAPLNP010000020.1 GCA_026401055.1 Planctomycetia bacterium | reverse complement strand
GGTCTGCTTCTTGGGCTTGTAGGGCAGGTAGAGGTCTTCGAGCCGCTTGGTGGTGGTGGCCCCTTGAATCTGACTGGCCAGCTTTTCGGTCAGTTTGCCCTGGGCCTCGATCGAACGGAGGATGGTCTGCTTGCGCTCGAGCAGGAGGCGCATTTTGGCCAACCGGTCCTGGATCCGCCGGATCTGCTCTTCGTCCAATCCCCCCGTTTGGTCCTTGCGGTACCGGGTGATGAAGGGGACGGTGTTTCCGTCGTCCAGGAGTTCGACGGCCGCCTGAATCTGCTGGATCGGCAGGCCGAGGCCCCGCGCCACGTGCTGGAGATTGATGGTGAGCGTTTCGACCATGAATGGTTCGCGAAGGTGGACGGAATTACGCTAAACCGTTATTTGGCAAGCACTTACTCAATCTAAATCGCAGCGTGTCGGGAGAGCCGCGTCAAGGCTTCCAGGCGTTCCCCCATCTCTCGGGGAATGGTTCGAGTGAGGGCTTGAGTCTCCCATTGTAGTCGGTCGCCGGGGGCCTGCAAATCGACACGCGACAAAGCACCGCTAGAGCGGGCATGATCGTGCTAGCAAGGGCTTCCGGAAAAGACCGCATTTTCATCGAAATAGATCAAACCCACAAGACGCCTCCGGCCGATACACATGCCAGCATGCAGGGTGGGCACGCTGGACCATGCGCCGCCGGCGCGGCGCCCCGGAAGCAAGGAAGGACATATCATGAGGTCACCCCGACTGCGCATTTACGACGGCCCCCGGGAAGGCACCGGCGGCGTCAATCTGGCCGAAACGACCCAGGCGCACCAGACCGTCACGGTGCCACTGGCGGAAGTCCTGCCGTTGCTACGCGACGCGGTTCAATCGCAGCGCACCTGGCTTCGCGATTTCGAGGATGACGAGATCACCATCTCCATGGATCTCTACGAAGTCATCCTGGCTTACCAATATTATCGGCGCCCCTCTGCCTGAGAGAAGCAATTCCCAGCCCGAGCCGCGATGACTCGGGCTTTTTCTTTGCGCGCTTGCCCCGTCTTCTCAAAGGACCGCCCGGGATGTCACGGCTTCCAGCGCCTCGCGGCGGCTGGGGTAAGTGGTCCAGATCGCATCGGGCTTCGCGGCCCGGAAAACTTCCTCGCAGAACTCCCGCACGCCGCAGATCGCCATGGACCCACCCCGGGCGTTCAGCCGTTTCCGCGTCTCCAGGAGCACGCGGATAAAAGTCGACCCGATGAACGTGGTGTTCGAGAGGTCCAAAAGCAACTGCGGCGGGTCGGCGTGGGTCGCCTCGCCGAACAGGGCGCCGGCCATCTCTTCCAACGCCGCCGTCTCCAGCGAGTCGTAGTTCTCGTCGAACTCGATGATCGTAAGATCGGGTTGTCGAATCACGTCGGTCATGGTGTCAGTCTATCCCGTTGCCGGGGCGATGGCAAGGTCCCGGCCGGAGCCCTGCCCGCCGAGCCGAGCATGGGGGCAGCTTTGGCCATCTCGATCAGGAAAACCCGCCGGATCGCGTCGTAACCCCGGTCGTTGGGGTCCTCCAGATTGGTGGCATACCAGTAGTGTGCGTCCTCCCGACGGTAATGCTCCCGCCACGGTTGCGCACAGTGAATGCCGTGTCCCAAAAACACCTCGTGCATGGGCACCAGCCGCACGGACGGGCGCGCCTCGGCCACCCGCCGTATAACGTCATTGTACGCGCCATGGATCGCGAGGCAGTCCTTCCACTCGGGCAGTCCGGCGCTGGCGGCGTCGCCCACGCCGTCGCTGGGGTCGTAGATGTCGGCGAGGAAAATGAGACAGCCACCCGGAAAACGCTGCTCGATGAGGTCGATCATCTCGTGGAGCCGCTTCTCGAACGCCTCGATCCACGGCCGCGCCTGCTCGAGCGTCGCCCCGTACATCGCGCCTTCGCGCGGCGGGGTCCGCCCGTAGTTGTGGATCAGGTCGTTGCCGCCCGTGGTCATGACCACCAATCCGAAGGTGTCCTGTTCCCGCGGGTCCAGGCGGTCGCGGAGGATTTCGACGTGTTCGAGGGACGTTGTGCCCGACACGGCAAGGTTTTTGACCGTCAGATTTGGCAGCACGGCCCGCAGACAGATGCCGTCGACGTCGGGGAGTTCGTCGTCGGGGTTTTCGACCAGGCGGCCGAAATAGGAGTGGTTCCC
>JAPLNP010000230.1 GCA_026401055.1 Planctomycetia bacterium | reverse complement strand
GACGTTGTCACCGCCAACGCCGCCGAGGCCAATCGGTTGGCCGCCGTCGAACTGTTTCCGGCTCCGCCCCCGGGCCGGCAGCATTTCGTACGCCAACGCGAGGTCCAGGACCTGCTGCTGGTGCGCGGACTGAATCTGGCCGAGCACCGGTTTTCGGGCGCGAGCCAGGTGGTGATCAGCCGCGCGGGCACGCCGGAGAAGACGGTGCAAGAGAAGCCCGTTTCGGCTGCGACCGAGCGCCGGGCCAAACGGCAGCTCTCCGAGGCCATTGTCAAATACTTGAACCAGAACGCCGAGAGCGAGCAGCCCTGGTCGGTCGAATTGCAGTTGGACGAAAGCCAATCGCGCCTGCTGGCCGGGGTGGGCAGCGAGATGGTGATTGGCGGCGGGCTGAGTCCCTGGGTCGGCAATCAGCGTTTCGAGGTGACCGTGACGCCGCCCGGCCAGTCGCCCGCGCGATTCGGCGTCGACGCCCAAGTCGCGCTGCCGGCGTCGGTCGTGGTCGCGAGCCGTTCGCTGCCACGCGGCGCCGTGCTCTCGGAGGCCGACGTCGAACTCCAACGCGGCGCGAGCGTCTCGGGCGAGGCGCAGCCGTTCGGGTCGATCGACGAAGTCGTGGGAACGGAAACGACCCGGGCCATCGGCGCCGGGATCGTGCTGGACCGCGACTCGGTCCGCTCGCCGCTTCTGATCCGGCGGAGCGAAGTGATCACCGTTACGGCCGTCGCTGGAGGCGTTCGCGTGACGACCAATGCCCGGGCCAAGACGGACGGAAGTCTTGGCGACCTGATTCCCGTCGAGTCACTGCACGATCGGGCGACGTATTTCGCCCGGGTGTGCGGACTGCGCCAGGCCGAGGTCTACGCCGGCGCGGTCAAAACACGCCACGCGGACGCGACGCCGGTGGCACGAACCAAGCAAGGGACACTGCGATGAGACCACGCTGGATCAAGTCGGTTCGCTGGGCGGCGATGGGGTTGCTGCTGGCGGCGTGCGCGTCGCCGGCGCGGGCCCAGTCGTCGAGTTTCTACGGCGATCCGGAAGCCCGGGCGGCCGCCGGCCAGGAACTCACGCTCTCCGGCGTTTCGTGGACCTATCAGGCGCCGACTCCGCGGCGCGAGATCAAGCTCAACGACGTGCTCACGGCCATCGTCGACTACAAGTCCCAGGTCATCAGTGAAGGCCAAATCGACCGGAAGAAGAAGGCCAACTTCAAGGCCGCGCTGAGCGACTGGGTCCTGTTGAAGCACTGGACGCTCTATCCCGATCCGCAGTCGAAGGGCGACCCGAAGGTGACGGGCAGTTGGGACAACAAGTTCCGGGGCGAAGGCTCGCTGGAGAGCCGTGACGCGATGACGTTCAAGATCGCCTGCACCGTGGTCGATATCCGGCCCAACGGGGTCCTGGTGATCGAGGGGCGGCGTTCGATCCAGAACAACGAGGAGACTTGGGACCTGTCGCTGACCGGCTCGGTCCGGCCGCAAGACGTCCTCACCAACAACACGGTGCTCAGCGAGAACATCGCCGGCCTGCGGATTTACAAGCGCGAGGTCGGCAGCGTTCGCGACTCGTATCGCCGCGGCTGGCTCATGCGATGGCTCGATACATATCAGATGTTCTAGTGGTCAGTTTGAAGTGTTAAGCACATGAAAGCGAACTTCTCAAGAAGACACCTGATCGTCGCGATCGTCTTGGCCGCTCTGGCGACGATGCCCCAGACGGCCGTGGCGCAGATCAGATTGGCGAGCATCTGCCGCGTCAAGGGACAGGAGGAGCGGGTCCTGCAAGGGCAAGGCATCGTCGTCGGGCTCGTCGGCACCGGCGACGGCAATTTGCTCTCGACCCGGCGGAGCATCAGCACGCTGCTGGAGAAGATGGGCAACCCGTTGGGGCCGGATGGGCTCAAGGAACTCAAGGACTTCAAAAACGTCGCCCTGGTCGTCGTCACGGCGACCATTCCCGCCGCCGGCGCCCGACAGGGCGACAAGATCGACTGCGTCGTCAGTTCGCTTGGTTCGGCCAAGAGCCTCAAGGGCGGGCGGCTGCTGCAAACGGCCCTGACCGGCCCCGGCCGGGCGCCGAGCCTGCCCGTCTACGCCTTCGCCCAAGGCTCGATCGAGCTGGAGAATCCGACCATCGAGACCACCGGGCGGGTCTTCGCCGGCGCCCGGCTCGAAGAAGACTTCTTCAACCCGTACGTCCGCAACAACAAGGTCACCCTGGTGCTGAACCAGGACCACTCGAGCTTCGAGGTCGCCCAGACGGTGGCCGAGCGGATCAACGAGTGGTTCGGCAAGGAGATGGTCGCCGATCCAAGTCGTCGCGGCGCGGTCGCTCCCGCCATGCCCAACGGCATCGCCCGAGCCATCGATCAAAGCAACATCGAAATCGACATTCCGCCGCACAACCGGCCGAATCCGGCCATGTTCGTCGCCGACGTGCTCCGCCTGGACATCCACGAACCCGAGACCGCCGCCCAGGTGACGATCAACCAGCGGACCGGAAGCATCGTCATCACCTCGGACGTCGAGATCGGGGCCGTGGTGATCACGCACAAGAATTGGGTGATCGAAGCAGGCACGACGCCGACGGCGCAGTTCGAGAAGCTCGATCCGGGCGCGACCCAAACCGCGAAGCTCGAAGCCCTGCTGTCGGCGCTCAAGGCCGTTCACGCGCCGACCGAAGACGTCATCGACATCATCAAGGGGCTGGCCAAGAGTAAGAAGTTGCACGCGAAGCTGGTGATTGAGTAGGGGACAGGGACCAGGGGACAGGGACCAGGTGACAGGGACCAGGGGACAGGGACCAGGGGGTGCCGGAACGCAAGACACCACTGGCCACTGACAACTGACAACTGACAACCGACCATGCTGACCAACTCGACGACAGCCGCCGCGATGACCACATCGCTCTTCCGGCCCATCGAGGCGACGCCGCTTGGGCGGGACGTCGATAGGGCGACCGCGCTGGAGAAGACCGACGCGTCGCGGAGCGAGAACGAGGTTCGCAAGACGTTCGAGTCGGTCTTGGGCGAGATGCTCTTCGGACAGTTGCTCAAAGGCATGCGCAAGACGCTCGGCAAACCGGCCTATTTCTATGGCGGCAGGGCGGAAGAAATCTTTACGCAGCAACTCGACCAGGTCCTGGCCGAAAAGATCAGCGATGCCAGCGCCGAGCAATTCGTCGCCCCGATGTACGATCTCTTCATGTTGCAGCGACAGTGAAAGAGCAAGAACAGAATAACGACGCTGTCGATGTTCCAACCCCCCGATGCAGTCGGGGGGCGTTCGTGTAAGTCAAACCGCAAATCCCTAATCCTTAATCCCTAATCCTCAACCCCCAACCCCTGGCCCCTGATTATGCAGACTCCTTGGGAAATTGAACTTGCCAGGTTCATGACGGATCTGCTTGCCGTCCAGGACGAGACGCTCCACGTCTTGGCGAGGAAACGCGAGTTGCTCGGCGCCGCCGACGGCGAGGGCCTTGCCAGGCTCGGCGTCGAGGAAGAGCGGCTCGTCGACCGCCTGCAAGAGTGCCTGCGGCGGCGCGAGGAAATGCTTGGCCGGGCGTCCCGGGAGGGCCTTCCCGCCGACAGCATCCAGTCGCTCACCAAGGCGTTGCCCAAGGACCGTCGCGGCGAATTGCCCAAACAACTCAAACTCTCCAAAGCCCAGTCGCGACTGCTGCAACACCACAGTCTGACGAATTGGGTCATCGCGCAGAAAACCCTGATCCATCTTTCTCAGATGTTAGAGATTATCGCGACCGGCGGACGGCTACAGCCGACATATGGAAGGGGAGAACCGGCAATCGTGGGCAGTGGTGCGCTCGTGGACCACGAAGCCTAGGAAAACCGGGCGGGCTGCGTAAGGCAAAAAAGGTGTGCCGTGTCGCTCTTCAGTTCCATCCAGATGGCCAGCAACTCGCTCGCGGCGAACGCAATCGCGCTGCAAGTGGTCGGGCAAAACATCTCCAACGCCAACACGCCCGGCTACATCCGCGAGGAAGTCGTCCTTTCGCCCGCCCCCACCCAACGCTACGGCGGGTTGCTGCTGGGCATGGGCGTCCGCGTGGAAGCCGTCGTCCAGAAAATGGACACCTTCCTCGAACAGCGCCTCCGCAACGCCATCAGCGAAGAAACCAGCAGCGGCACCCTGGAGCAAACCTACAACGACCTGGAAAAACTCATCGGGGAACTCGACGAAACCGACCTGAGCACCTCGTTGGACGACTTCTTCAACAGCGTTTCCGAAATCCTCAACCAGCCCGAGAACATCTCCGTTCGCCACCTCGCCGTCCTCAACGGCGAAACCCTGGCCACGGACATCAACCGGCTTGCCGGGGAGGTCGGCGAGCTCCGCGCCGACGTGAACGACCGGGTGTCGCTCGTGGCCAACAACATCAACGACCTGGTCGAGACGATTCGGGTGCTCAATATCCGGATCGCCGAGACCGAGGGCGGCAACATATCGGCCAGCGACGCGGTGGGATTGCGAGACCAGCGGTTGGAAGCCCTCAGCAGTTTGGCCCAACTGATCGACATTCGCGTGGTCGAGGGGGAAAGCGGCGCCGTGGCCGTCTACACCGGAGGCGACTACCTCGTGATCGACGGCATCTCGCGCCATGTCGCCGTCGAAATGTCCACCGATCGGGGCCTCGCCGTGGCCAACGTCGTCATCGACGAGATCGACTCCAGGCTCAACCCCTCCGCCGGAGAGCTGCAAGGCCTGCTCGTCTCGCGGGACGAGGTGCTCGCCAAGTTCACCGACGATCTGGACGACTTCTCGCGCACGCTCGCCTTCGAGTTCAACAAGCTCTACAGCAGCGGGCAGGGCATCAACGGCTTCGACAGTCTCACCAGCACCGAGCAGGTCGACCAGACCGACGTCGCGCTCGACCAGGCCGGACTGGGTTTCACGCCCGTCAACGGCTCGTTCCGCGTCCTGGTCCACAACAAGAATACCGGGCTGAGCGAGACGACCAACGTCACGGTGGACCTCAACGGCCTGGATCACGACACGACGCTCGAGGACCTCGCCGATGCCCTGAACGCGATCGACGGCATCGCGGCCGAGATCACCGTCGGCCGCAGTCTGAAAATCACCAGCACCGACCCGAACCAGGTGTTCGCGTTCTCCGACGACACCAGCGGGCTGTTGGCGGCGTTGGGGATGAACACGTTCTTCTCCGGCGACACCGCCCTGGGGCTGTCGGTCAACTCCGTCCTCAAGGAGGACCCGGCGAAGTTCGCGGCCAGCCGCGGGGGGATCGGCGCCGATACGGACAACGCGGTCGAGTTGGCCGCTTTCCTCGACCGGCCCCTGGACAGCCAGAACGGCGTCTCACTCTCGGTGCTCTACGATCGCTTCGTGGCCGACACGACCCAAGGCGCCACGATCGCCAGTTCCGTGGCCGCGGGCGCCCGCGTGTTCTCCACGTCGCTGGAGGGCCAGAAAATGGCCCTAAGCGGCGTCAACCTGGACGAGGAAGCGGTTCGCATGATGGCCTTCCAGCGGGCCTTCCAGGCGTCCTCGAAGTACATCGTGACGCTCGATGAATTGTTTCAACTCCTCGTAACCCTGTAGTGGTCAACGCATGGGCTCGGTTGTTGGCATCCCGACGACGCGCGTGAGCGACATCTTCATCCGCGAGCGGCTGCTCCGCCAGGTGCAGTCCGACCAGGCTGAGTTGTACCGCACGCAGATGCAGTTGGCCACCGGCAAGCGATTCGAGCTCCCCAGCGAGGACCCCGTCGCCGCGCTGCGAGTCATCGACCTGCAACGGTTGCTGGAGCGCAAGGCGCAAGTCTACAGCAACGTCACCACGAATCAGTCGTACCTGACGGCGACGGACTCGACGTTGATGAGCGTGGCGGGGTTGCTCGCCGACGCGCGGGGAACCGCCATCGAGGCCGTCGGCACCACCTCGACCGAACTGCAACGCAAAACCGCCGCCCAGCAGGTCGACCAGATCATCGAGCAGTTGTTGGACACGGGCAACCAGCAGTTCCGCGGCCGGTATCTTTTCGCCGGCTCGCAGACCACTCAAATGCCGTTCGAGAAGACCGCCGGCGGCTACGTCCGGTACAACGGCAACGACGCGGCGATCCAGAGCTACTGCGACATCGACCTCTTGTTCCAGACCAACGTCACCGGCAATGACGTCTTCGGGGCGATTTCCGAGGCGGTCAAGGGCACCGTCGACGTCGATCCCGTCGTCACGCGCAACACCCGGCTCGCCGACCTTTGCGACGGCGAGGGGATCAGTCCCGGCAGCATCAAGATCAGCGACGGCGCCCGCTCGAGCATTATCGACATCAGCAGCGCCGAAACCGTCGGCGACCTCGCCCGACTCCTCACGGCCAATCCGCCCGAGGGAAACCAGGTCCAAGTCGAAATCACGCCCAAGACCCTGCGGATCCGGCTTGCCTCGGGCGACATGTCCATCACCGAAGTCGCCAGCGGCACCACCGCCCACGAACTGGGCATCCTCTCCGAAACCGGCGTGGGCACCGACTGGGTCACCGGCCGCGACTTCGACCCCCTGCTCCGCGGCACCACGCGGCTGGACGAGGCGTTCGGAAGCTACGCCCAGGCGGTCGTCCGTTCGACGGGCAAGGACAGCGACCTGATCTTCACCGCCGACGCAATGGGAACGGCGCTGAACGACGTGACGATCCGCTTTGTGGACACCGCGCCGGCCCGCGGCGCCGAAACGGTCGGGTTCAACGGCACCGACACGCTCACCATCGGAATCAAGGCCGGCGAAACCGAGGCGGCCGACGTCATCGCCAAGGTGATGGCCGAACATGAGGCCGGTCGCGTCCCCTTCACCGTCGAACTCGATCCGCTCGATGAAATCCGCAAAGGCGAGGGACTCGTCGCCGTGACCTCGGCGCTCACGGCCGGCGGCGACGGCGCCGAACTGGACACGGCCTCGGGTCTGCAAATCGTCAACGCCGACCGCGCCTACACGATCGACCTGGCCACCGCCGAAACGTTCGAGGACATGTTGAACCTCATCAACGGCGCCGGGGCGGGCGTGCTGGCCGAGATCAACACTACCCAAACCGGCATCAATATCCGTTCGCGACTGAGCGGCACCGACTTCGCCATCGGCGAAAACGGCGGCACCACCGCCAGCCAGCTCGGCCTGCGAACGCTCAACGCCGACAGCAAGCTCGAGGATTTCAACCACGGCTTTGGAGTTCATACCGCCGAGGGCGAGGTCGATTTCACGATCACGCGCGCCGACGGCGTCACCCTCGACGTCAATCTCGACGGCGCGGAGTCCGTCCAGGACGTGCTCGATCGGATCAACGGCGATGAGAATAACGACGACGGCGCGCTCGTGGCCCAACTGGCCGCGGTGGGCAACGGCATCGAACTGGTCGACGAAAGCGCCGGCGCCGGCCGGCTGACCGTCACGCGGAGCCAGCTCAGCACCGCCGCGATCGATCTTGGGCTGATCGCCGAGGACACGGACGACACCGAGTCGCAGGTCCGAAACGCCAGCGCCGAAGGATACCTGTCCCCCGGCGGCGCGAACAACGACTTGATTTTCCGCGCGACGAACCCCGGCTCGTACGGCAACGCGACCGTGGTTTTCGTCGACAACGGCGACCAGGCGGCCACGGTCGACTACGACGATGACAACCGGACGATCACGTTCGCCATGACGACGGACGCCAGCGGCGGACAGCCCGTCACCACCGCCGCGAGGATCATTGCCCTGCTCGCGGCCGATCCGGAGGCCGGCGCGCTGTTCACCGCCACGCTCAACAACGCGGTGGACCTGACCAACGACGGCAGCGGAACGATCGCGCCGACGACCATGACCATGAGCGGGGGTCGGCCGGAGACACTCACCGGCGCCGACACCAATCCCTTGGAGACCGAGGGCGTTTTCACGGCGCTATTGCGGCTGCGCGACGCGTTGCTCCGCGGGGACGTGCTGGAGACGCAACGGGCGATCGACGTGCTCGATACGGCCACGGCGGACCTGCAATTCGCCCACGCCGATCTGGGGGCACGGGAGCAGGCTTTGGATGTCTTCCAATCGCGATTGAAGGACGAGGAGATCAGTTTGCGGGAAGTCATGTCCGTGGAATACGACGTCGACGCCGCCGAGGTCGTCTCGACGCTGACGGCGCAGCAGGCGGCGTTCGAGGCGTCGTTGAAGTCGATGGCCTCGATCTTCCAAATGTCCCTGCTTAACTATCTCTGATTAGTTTTCCTGTTCTACCCCGCTTCTCTCACCCGATATATCTTGTGTGTACCTCCCACGTTGCGTCGAGGGCGGTCGAACCACGCGCGTGCCAGAGTTCCTTCGAAGAAAAAGGAGCCGTCGATGCTCGTCCTATCCCGACAACGCGACGAAAGCATCGTCATCAACGACAACGTGGTCGTGACGATTGTGGATATTCGGGGAGACAAAGTCCGCCTGGGGATCGAAGCGCCGCAGGAGATTCCGGTCCATCGCCGCGAGGTCTACGATGCGATCCAGCGGGAGAATCTCCGGGCGGCCCAGGGGGCAAGCAAGGAGGAGGGAGAACTTGGGGGTTCCCGGGGCGGCGACGTGAAACGATAGTCGTTCCCGATTTTCTTGTCTTGGCGGATGTATCGACTTTCCCAGCTCCGCGGACGCCATGGGGAGTGTCTGTGGGGCTTATTCCGCGCGCGGCACGCGGCACATTAAAAAAACCGGGAAAGAATCCAGGAAATCATACGCAGATTACCTAAAGCATTCATTTTTACAGGCCGATACAGCCTACAGGTGCCGTTACGGCGCGGTTGCTGCGCAATCCGGATCGCGCGGTGGCTCACTGTGGGGCCGAATGGCAGCCTAGCGGGAATAGAACGTCTTTGTGATAACCAGAATCTAGCGCTGCCGACCGGCCGGGGTTCCTGCCCCGTGACGGCACGCAGCCAGGCTGGTCCGCGATCGTGCTCTGCCGCGCGATTCGGGCGAGCTTGGGTGTAATCCTTTTTTGAGGAGGGGTGTCTCGCATGACACGAATCAACACTAACGTCAGCTCGCTCAATGCCCAGAAAAGTTTGGCACGGTCCAACGCCCAATTGCAGGAGTCGTTGACCCGATTGAGCACCGGTTTGCGGATCAACTCGGGCAAAGATGATCCGGCTGGTTTGATCGCCAGCGAAATGCTCCGTTCCGACATGACCAGCACCGAGCGGGCGATCACGAACTCCGAGCGGGCGAACCAGATGATCGCCACCGCCGACAGCGCGTTGGGCCAAGTCAGTTCGCTTTTGAACGACATTCGCGGCCTGGTTTCCGAGGCGGCCAACACTGGCGCCATCTCCGCCGAGCAAGTCACGGCCAATCAGTTGCAGGTCGACTCGTCGTTGGTGGCCATCGACCGCATCGCCCAGGTGACCCAATTCCAGGGCAAGCGTCTCTTGGACGGCAGCCTGGACTTTATCACCGAGGACGTCGACGCCACGAAGGTCTCCAACCTGGCCATTAACCAGGCCAACTTCGGCACGCTGGACGAAATCGGCGTCTCGGTCGACGTCATCGCCCAGGCCACCAAGGGCCAGTTGAGCTACGCCTCCAACTCGCTCAGCGGCAACACCGTGCTGGAGATCGGCGGCGCCAACGGCTTCGAGGCGTTCAATTTCGCCGCCGGAAGCACGGTCGCCCAAATGGCCGATGCGATCAACCTCGTTTCCGACGCCCTGGGCGTCGAAGCGAGCATCGCCAGTCGGGTCGCGGAGACTGCCACCAACGGTCAAGTGACGTTTGCCAATCTCGGTGGAGCCGCGGCCGACTCGTTCAGCATCACCGCCGCAGCCGACGGCCAGTATGCCGGCAACATCACCGTCCGCATGACGAAGGCGGCGGCCGGTGACGCCACCACCGCGTCGTGGAGTGCCGGCAGTCCCAACGTCATTGACGTGACCGTGGGGACCCAGGCGGCCGCCACGGCAGGCACCTTCGCCGGAGGCCCACTTGCGCTCGGCGGCGTCGGAACGCTCACGTCGCTTACCCCGCAACTGGCGGGCAAGGAGTACAACAACGCCAAAATCGAGATCATCGATGGTGGCGCCGGTGCCACCCTTGGGGCTAAGTACGACTACGCGAACAAGACCATCGAAGTTACCATGGTTAGCGGCAGCCTTACCATGGCGAACGCAGTCCTTGCAATCAACAATGACCTTGGGAACCTCTTTGCGGCGGTTGCCGGTGGCGCTGGCTCGGTTGTCGCAGGCCTCTATACCAACGGCGGTTCGGGCTTCACAACCGGTACCGGGCGCACGGCCGGCGTGGTGACGGGGGACGTTCAGGATATCAGGGACGCGATTTTCGCTTTGACCCAAGTGACCGTCTCGGCCAACACGAGCAGCGCGATCGCCGATATCATCACTCACTCGGGCGCGATCGGCGAAGTCAATGCCTCGGAGACGGCCACCGGTGAGCCCAACAACCGCATCCAGCTCACAACGAGCGGCGGCGCGGCGAACATGGACGTCCAGTTCCGCGCAAGCGGCGTCAGCCAGGCGTTCGGTATTGAGTTCACCAACAACACCCGCACCGACGGCAAGGCAATCACGTATCTCCGCGATGCCGCCGGCACCGGCGTTCTCAAGGTGCAGGCGGTCGGCCAGGGCACCGCGTGGAACGGCGTCACGGTGGTCGTGACCAACCACGCCTCCCGAAAGAATGCCACCTACGACGCGGCCACGAAGACGCTGACGGTGTACGGAGCCGTGACTGCGGGCACCGATACCACGCAGGATCTCGCCGACCGAATCAACGCCACGGGTCTGTTCACGGCGACGGCGCCGGTTGACGGAACGATCGCAACGGCGACATCCAACACAACGGCGGACGGAGCCATCTACGACAGCGTGGTGGTCAACCTGGCAACCGACGCCAACGGTCTGGCCACTTCGACGGCCGCGGAGGTCGTCAATGCGATGAATGCCTCGGTCGCCCTGCAGTCGATCGGGGTCACCGCCAGCCACGTCTTCTCCAGCGACGGCTCCGGCGTCGCCGCCACCGGAACGCTGAGCATGGTCCAGCAAGGGGTCACGGCGACGAATGCTTATGCGACCGGCACCACCTACGCCGCCAACCAGACGGACGGCGGCATTACCGTAACGGCCAGGGTGGCCGGCGCGGCGTACGACAACGTGAAGATCGTCTTCGAGGACGACTCCACGGTCACCGCCGGCTCGAATGAGTTCGCCACGTACGACGCGGCGCAGAAAATCCTGACCTTCCACTTCGATGACACCGGCGGAAGCACCGCGGCCAACGTTGTGGCCAACTTCCTGACCGGATCGGGGACCGACCAGTCCGTCAAGGACCTGTTCACCGTGGCCAATGCCGGCACCGGCGCAAGCGCGGTCAAAGAGAGCGACGTCGGTTGGCTTCGCAACGGCGTCACGCACAGCGGAACGTCGCTGGGCGGCCTGGATTCGGAAGGCAATTTTGACGCCGGCCAAGTCGTCGGCACCGGCGGCCTGGACATCAAGTCCACCCAGTACGGTTCCAGCGCCTTCGTGTCCGTCAAGGCCCTCAGCGGCACGTTCGCGACGACCAACTCCGCGGGCGTCGCCGCCAACCGCAGCAGCGGCACGGACATCAATGCTCGCATCAACGGCATCGTGGCGATCGGCGACGGCCTCAGCGCGTCGATCAACACGTCCAGCCTGGACGTGAGCTTCACGATCGCGGCCGCCATGGCCGCCGGCTCGAGCACGAGCTTCGCGATCACCGCCGGCGGAGCCCAGTTCCAATTGGGTCCCGACGTCGTCTCGAACCAGCAAGCTCGACTCGGCATCCAAAGCGTCAATACCTCGAAACTCGGCGGCGACAGCGGTCAGTTGTACCAACTCCGCAGCGGTGGCGTGGCCTCCTTGTCCACCGACACCCGCACGGCCGCCAATATCGTCGACGACGCGATCGTCTCGGTCACGATGCTTCGCGGGCGGTTGGGTGCGTTCCAGAAAACCACGCTCGAGACGAACATCGCCGCCTTGAGCGACACGCTGGAAGCCCTGACCGACGCCGAAAGCTCGATCCGCGACGCCGACTTCGCCGCCGAAAGCGCCGCCCTGACCCGTGCCCAAATCCTCGTTCAGTCCGGCACGTCGGTGTTGGCCATGGCCAACCAGAACCCGCAGAACGTCCTCGCGTTGCTGCGGTAACATCATTCGGGCTCACCAAGGCCCCGAAATAGCCGGCCGGTCCATCCCGCCCTTCGGGATGGACCGGCTTTTTTTTGCTGGGGACTGTCCCAATTTTCGCGGCGCGGCGGAGGCGGCGTCACCGGCCCGCGCGTTCGCCGCGAAAATGGGACTGTCCCCCTTGCGGGCCCCACCCTACAGATTTGCCTCGATGTCGCGGAGCTTGTAGATCAGCGCGCGGCGGCTGATGCCGAGCTTCTTCGCCGCGTGGGTGCGGTTGCCGCCGCACTCGTCGAGCGTGGCGAGGATCGTTGCGCGCTCGACTTGCGAGAGCCGTCCGCGGGGGACCGGGGCATCCGACGGCCGCGAGGCCCCCGCCGCGACCTTCGGCGGCAGGTGCTCCGGCAGGATCACGTCGCCCCGGCACAGAAGACACGCCCGCTGAATCGCGTTGCGAAGCTCCCGCACGTTGCCCGACCACCGGTGCGCCAACAGACACTGCGCCGCCTGGGGCGAGAGCCGCGCGGGGCCGCCGGAGAACTCCACGGCGAACCGCCGGGCCAAGGGCAGGATGTCCTCGCGGCGATCGCCCAGCGGCGGCACGATCAGTTCGACCACGTTGATGCGGTAGTACAGGTCGTCGCGGAATCGGCCCTCGGCCACCGCCGCGGCAAGGTCCTGGTTGGTGGCGGCCACCAGTCGCGCGTCGACCTCGATGGGCACGTCGCTGCCCACCGGCGTCACCTCGCCCGACTCCAGCGCGCGAAGCAGCTTCGGCTGCAAGTGCAGCGGCAGCTCGCCGATTTCGTCCAGGTTGAGCGTGCCGTGATGGGCCGCGCGAAAGAAGCCCTGGCGAACGCCCGTCGCGCCCGTGAACGCGCCCTTCGTGTGGCCGAACAGTTCGCTTTCGATCAGTGCCTCGGGCAATCCGGCGCAGTTGGCGGCCACGAGCGGCCCGTCGCGTCGCGGGCTCCAGCGGTGAATCAGTTGGGCGACGACCTCCTTGCCCACCCCGCTTTCGCCCATCACGAGCACCGGCGCGCCCGACGGCGCGACGACGGCGACGGTCTCGACCACGCGGCGCATGGCCGGGCTTTCGCAGACGAAACCCGGGGGCAAATTGGCGGTGACGTCCTCCGCCGGCGCGGCCATGGCGTCGGTCCGCCCGAGGGCGTCGAGAATCGCGGCTTCGAGCTCGTCGAGATCGACCGGCTTGGTCAGATAATCGTCCGCGCCGCTCTTGACGGCGTCGACCGCCTGGCGCAAGTCGGGCTGGGCGGTGATCAACAACACCGGCAGATCGCCGGAAGTCTTGCGGATGGCCGCGAGCGTTTTGATGCCGTCCATGCCCGGCATGCGAACGTCCAACAGGACCATGTCGGGCGGGCGGTCGCCGATCGCCTTGAGGGCCTCTTCGCCCGAGGCGGCCTCTTTCGGTTGAAACCCGAGCGCGCGGACGAATCCCCCGAGCAGCTCGCGCTGCGAGGCCTCGTCGTCGACGACCAGGATGGTTCGTGGCGTTTTGCTCATCGGTTCATCGCGTCAGGTCCAATCGGAAGACGGCGCCGCCGCCGGGCCGGGCGTGGTACTCGACCCGCCAGCCGTGCGCGGCCGCGATCCGCCGCACAATCGCCAGCCCGAGGCCGGTGCCGCCGGATCGGGTCGTGTAGTAGGGCATGAAGATCGCTTCGGCCGCGTCCGGCCCGACCCCCGGCCCGCGGTCCGCCACTTCGATCCGTCCGGCGCCGTTGTGAAGCGAAACCCCGACGTCCACCGCGCCGTGCTCCGGCGCGAACTGGATCGCGTTCTGCAACAGATTGAACAGCACCTGGCGGAGCAGTTCGGGGTCCGCTTCGATCGCGTGGCCGCGGCTGGTCGTCGTCCGCTGGAGCTTCACGTCCTTGGCTTCGAGGTCGGGCTCCAGGAGCGTGGCCAACTCGTCAACGATCGCGTCGGGTTCGACCGTCGTCCGCGCCGGCGTGCACGGTTTGGCGAAGGCGAAAAACTGGTTGATCCGCGCCGTCACCCGATCGCACTCCTCGACCACCGCTTCGGCGCGGCGCCGCTCGTCCGGCGAGTCGATGCCCGAGGCCAGACGCTGCGACCAGCCGCGGATCAGACCCAGCGGGTTTCGGGTCTCATGGGCAAGGCCGGCGGCGGCCTGGCCGAGTTCGCGGAGGTGCCGGGCCTCGGTTTCCAAGAGTTGGGCGTGGGCCCGGGCTTCCAAGAGCCGGACGGTGGCCCACCATGCCACGGCCACGCAGACGAGCACGGCCGCGCCGGCCAGAACCACCAACGCTCGCAGCCGGACGGCGCTCCGGCGTTGGGCGTCGGCGCGTGATCGGTCCAGCAGCAACGTGGCGAAGAAACGCCCGCCCTTGGACAGAGGGCTCTCTTCGTCCGATTCAAGACCTTGCGCCCGGCCGCGTCCCATGCCGCGGCCGCCGCCCCAGCCGCCCCCGGCCCGAGGACTTTCGGCGGCGGGGTCCATGACGAACGGTTCGACGTGGCGGAATCCGACCGCGTCCCAATGATCGCCCGCGGGAACCGGCGGCAGGCCGTCGAGCAAGTCGCTCCGCCCGGCGGAGAGGACCACGGGGCCGTCCTCGAAGGCGATGGCGACGGCCAGGACGTCGTCGGCCTTGACCAGTTCGTCCAGGGCTCCCTGCATCTGGTCCTGGAAGAAACGCCCGAGCCGCCGATGCGACTGGATTCCGCCGACCAGCGCGCTCATGATGGAGCCGGACTGCCTGGCGAGCGTTTCCTCGACTTGTTCGCGCTCGTGGCCGTACTCGTGATACTGCCAAGCCGCGAAGGCCGCCCAGGCCAGCACGAGCATCGAATAGACGGTCAGACGTTGCCAACGCATGTTTGCGATCGGCTCCCACACAGCGGCGGCGCGCCTACTCCGGCATGTCGACGGCCTCGCCGCCTTGGCTCGTGCTTGCCGCGCGCCAGACCGCCAACTCGACGTCGTTGGAAAAGAAACGCACGGAGCCGTCGCACATCGCGGCCTGCACGCCGCCCGCGTGGCGGCTTCGGGCAGCCATCGTCATCGGGTTGGCGGCCGAGTGGGGGCCGTAGCAGGGCGGATTCATCGAACCGGTGTTGTCGCAGTAGCCGGCATCCTGCATGATGTCCGGCTGGGACGAGTTGGGCGGCAGATAGCTCTCGAAACCGGAACCGTATCCCCACCAACTGAAGCCGCGAAGATCGGCGCCGATGCTGCCGGCCTTTCCTTGAACCGTTTCGGAGAACATCAGCGTGCTGCTGAGCCCGTCGGAAATGTCGCGGAACGCGAACGTCAACACCTTGATGTAGCCCGCGTGGTTGGCCGTGTCCCAACCGCTTATCGAGAAGGGAGCCCCGCCGAACGGGACGCCGTTGAGGACCTTCTCGGCGCCGGTTTTGACGTCGCCGTCATAGACCACGAATCCCGTGTTGCCGTAGTTGCAGACGTAGTTGTGGCAGGTGATGCCGTACTGGGTGGTCGGCGAGTCGCTCGGGCAGGTGTAGGTGGCATAGCGGCGCCCCGTCACGCGCTGGTTGATCGTGGACCCGTACCGACGGCTGCTGTCCGGGACGTCGTATTTGTAGTCCCAATCATACAATCCCGCCGAGCTCTCCTCCTCCAGGTAGGGCAACAGCGCGGCCAGCCAGGATCCCCAGCAACAGCTATAGGACCCGACGGGCAGGACCGTGTTGGCGGTCTGGTAATTGTGCGCGGCCAGGGCGATCTGTTTGAGGTTGTTGCCGCACTGCATTCTTCGAGCTGCCTCGCGGGCCGCCTGCACCGCCGGCAGCAAGAGCGCGATGAGAATGCCGATGATGGCGATCACCACGAGCAATTCGACCAGCGTAAAACCGGGCCTTGACCGACGCATTGCTTCGCTCCCGTTCAGCGGATCACCGCTTCTTCGTGACGATGTCGAAGTTGAACTCGTTGGGCCCCTCGGCCGTCACCCGCGCGACCTTGTCGCTTCTGGAATTGTACTCCGGTGGGATCAGGTCGATGCCCGGCGGCGATGTCCTCGGTCCAGGCGGCAGGTTCGGGTCCGGGGCGCGGGTGTCGGGCGCGGCGGCGAAGATCCGCACGACGTATTCGCCCTCCGGCAGCCCCTTTTCCGTCTCGATCGAATACGCCCCGGCGGCGATCACCGCGCCGCTGCTGACGCCCTTGTCGCTCTTGGGGGAAAACGAGATATTGCCGTTTTCCAACAGGGCGCCGTTGAGCGTGACCTTGCCCGATACCGCCTTGCGCCCGAGCGGATTGGACGGTCCGCACCCCCCTATAAGTATCGCGGCCGCGACCGCGCACGTCGAAACCCAGTGCGGTGACCGGGCGAAGACGCGCGGCCCGAAAACGTCGTGCCGTCGCTTTGTCTCCATCACCATATTCCTCGGGGTCGCGCGGGGGATCCGCGGCAAAGCACATGACCTTCCTCAACCACCCCTTTTACACTACGGTTGCGCCGATGTCAACACGCCGCGGGAGGGAGACCCTTGTGAGGCGGCACTTTGGACACCGTCCACCCAAGATCTCCCAGACATCCCTTCCGAATCCATCTCGCAAAGCCGGAATTGTCCCCTCCGCGTCTCCGCGGGAGAATATCGTGCAGAGACGCTCGGAGGCAGAGGGGACGGGGACGTGAAACGTCGCGACGTCACTTCGCGGCCGGCGGCTGGTAACGATCGCAGATGCCGTCGCCGTTTTCGTCGATGAACCACGGGCTGACGCCCGCCCCGAGGCCCTGTCCCATGCCGGGGCCAAAACCGCCGCCATGTCCGCCGCCGTAACCCCGGCCGTAGCCGCGTCCGCCCCAGCCGGGCCCATAGCCGCGGCCGCGCCCCGGACCGTAGCCCGCGCCACGTCCGTAGCCGCGCCCCGGACCGCCTTGGGCATATCCCATCCTCGGCCCGGGCGATTGCGCCGCGATCTGTTCGCGCAGCGTTTGCACCTGCTTGGAGAGTTTGGCGATCTCGGCGGGATCGGGTTTGTCAGCCGCTCGCGCTTCGAGCAGCGCCGCCATCGCGCGGTGCATCTCGGCGCGCACGGCAAGCGGCGCGGCCGCCGGCGTCTGGTCCGCCTCCTTGGCCGCCGGCTGCTTGGCCTCCGTGGCATCCTGAGCCATCAGGGCCGAAGCCCCCAGGATCAGGGCCGCCGTCAAGAGTGTCGTGATCGTTCTCATCGCTTGTGTCCTCCCGAATTAGAGTTGTGGCGCCCTGCAAGGATTGCACGTCGCTAGCGGTCCTTGTGGCACCTTTTTGCAGCGCCCGGCGGACCGGATTCCGCCGGAATCGAGGCGAGAGGGCACCTTTTTCCAATGTCGTCTCGATTTCCGGCGGAACAGGGCAA
>JAPLNP010000023.1 GCA_026401055.1 Planctomycetia bacterium | reverse complement strand
CGAAAGCACCAAACGAAACCGATGTGGCAGCGTTCTGCATCCGTGGTAAAATGACATGAGACCTTCCCTGGTTCATAACAAAGGCTCCACGCCATCCAAGGAAGGTCTCAGTCGATGGATAAGATACGACCAAGGTTGGTCCTGCACTTTCTGAGAAATGCGTTTTGCTAGTTGGCCAAAGCCATGAGGCTTTGGGCGAGTTGGATTATTTTTCGCGGCAACCGCCAGGCGGCTGCGATGGTGGATAATTCGTTGCGGAGAATGTGTTGTCGCAAGGCTTTACGTCGGTTGGCGTGCGAAGGGCGACGTTCGGCGTCGAGGTTGCCAGGAAGGTTTTGCAGGTTTTGGTGGCCGGTTGGCCATACACCTGACAATCGACGGTTTGCCATCCGCGCCGTTGCCCGGCTCGCTTGGCAATACTGATCTTGTGTTTGCCATACTTGCGTGGCCGGCCGCGACGTTCGCCTCGCTTGAGCTGGGGCGGCAGGTCGCGCAGCGCCGCGTCCTTGCGCAAGCGGCCGACGACGACCACCTTCGGGATCTTCAACACGCGTCCCAGGAACGGCCGCTTCGTGTAGCCGCCGTCGATCACGATCCAGACGGTTTTGCCCGCTCTTTTCAGGATCGGAACCAGCCACTGGACCAGTCGCGCCGCCAGTTGGAGCTTGGTGGGCGAATCGTCGATCACCAACAGCACTCGCTGGGGGAGTGGCAGCGTCCGCAAAAGGAGCAACGCCAGCCGGGTGGCGGGGAAGTCGTCTCGGGGCTTCTGGGGCTTGAGTCGGGGGGGCTTTCTGTTAGGATGAGTCAGGGCATCACCTCCAGCGTCAAGACTTGGCTGGTGTCCCCGACGCCCGGCGGGCTCATCCGGCGGGTGTCGTTTTGCTCTCTGGATCCCATCAGGTGTAGAAACTGGTGTCAATAGCCCCCATGAACCTTGCCGAGAATTGCCGTAAGTCCTTACTGTGAAAAGCGTTAGAGGCTGTAGCTCAGTCGGTAGAGCAACGGACTTTTAATCCGTAGGTCTCGGGTTCGAGCCCCGACAGCCTCATTCTGGTGTTCGGAACGCATTTGTCGAATCGGGGAGCCCGTTGACGTCCCGCATGGTCTGCTGGGGCGCATCATGCCCGCCGGAAATGGCGGTGGCTGGTGCGGCGAATTCGGCCCGGGGCCAGACTCTGGCGGCTCTTGAGCGGCGGGGGATGTCGTGATGATGGCGAAACGACAGGTATCGCGACGCGAGTTTCTGCGTTCGACGGGCGCGGTTGGAGTGGGGATCTTGGGTGCCACTGCCGGCTTGCCTAGCAGTGCCGTGGCGGCGCCGGCGGTGGCGGCGAAGAAGCAGTTCGGCACTCCGCGGCCCGATCTTCTGGACAAGGACTCGCCCCCGGGCTTGGAGGTGATCCAGCTCACGACGGAAACGGACGTGCCCGCCGCGCACGTCTACATGGAAGCCCAGATCTTCACGATGGATTCGAAGCGGTTCGTGCTGCACCGCGCTGCGCACGCCCACGGGTCGGACAGGAAGGATCCCCGGCATCGGTACTAGCATTGCGACATCGAGGACGGCTGCCGCCTGCAT
>JAPLNP010000143.1 GCA_026401055.1 Planctomycetia bacterium | reverse complement strand
GCCTGCGGATTTACACACGCTGGGGTTATTGTGGTGTCGGCGTCCCGCCTGCGGGTTTACACCCGCTGGCGGGACGCCTGCACCACAATCTAATGTGTCTCTCGCCATCGGGCGCTACAGCGGCAGTTCCACGCCGACACCCTTCTCTCTTGCCCGGTGGTACAGCAAAATGGCCGTCGCCACGTCGTCCAGCGCGATGCCCAGGTTGATGCAGATCGTGCGCTCCCGCTCGGTTTGACGCCCCGGTTTATGGCCGGCCACAATTTCCCCGAGATCCGCGTACGGTTGCGGCGTCTCGGCGAAGTAGCCGACCCCGCGGTAATAGTCCATTTGCGGAACATCATCGGTCGCCAACTTGTCCGCTTCCCGGAAGGCGGCCCCCTGCCAGTACGAATCGAAGTCGACCGGGCTGGCAAACGCCCCCGCCGCCAACCATCCGGCTTCGATTGCCGGCCGCGGGTGCTTCAGGATGGGGCCGCTCGTCACGACCACGTCCATTCCGCAAACCGCGTCCTTCGGCCCGCCAACAACCTCGATGTCCAGCCCAAGCGATTCGCTCATTTCCTCGGCGAACGTCCTGGCGACTTCCGGATGGGTGTCGTACGCCTTCACCTTCTCGATCGGCAACACGCACGACAATGCTTCCAGGTTGCTGCGTCCTTGGACGCCGCAGGCGAGAATGCCCGCCGTCCGGCTGTCTTTTCGGGCCAGGTACTTGGCGGCGACTGCGGTGGCCGCGCCGGTCCGCTTGGCGGTGATCCAGGTCGCGTCCATGACGGCAAGCGGGATGCCCGTTTCCGGATCGTTCAGGATCAACAAGCCCGAAATGTAGGGCAGCCCCTTCTTCTGATTGTCGGGATAGCCTGAAACCCACTTGACGCCCGCCGCGCCTTGGCTGGGGATGTAGGCCGGCATGGCGTGGATGAAGGCGTCGGGCCGGGGGTGAATTCCCGGCTTGGGCGGCATCTCCACGCTGCCCAACCCCTTTTCCTTGAACATGGCCTCGAGGGCGTCAATGATCGCGACCATGGACAAGTCGAGCGTCTCGACGTCCTGGCGGGACAAGTAGAGGATGCTGCGTTGACTCATTTTGCGCTCCTCCGAGCGGACTCGATCAGTTTCAACGCGGTGCCGCAGAAGATGTTTTCGATCTCGCCGCCCGTCAGCCCCAGCCGGACCGCCGCGCGCCGCATCGCGCGGAGTTGCTCGTATCGGGTGAAGGTCATTCGTGGGTCGCAGTGCGACAGATCGAGCGAGTGATTCGTTTCGCTCAGGTAGGCCCAGGCCCGGCCGAAGGCGATGTACTTCCCGCGGCTGACGCCGACCGGGATGTCGTCGCTGCCGTACATCACGCGATCGGCGCCGGCGGCGGCCAAGAGCGCCTCGATCGCGTCGGACTCGCACACGGACGACGTTTCGTACCAGAGGTTCGGCAGCCCGGCCAATCGCGGCGCCGCCGTCTCGATCGCCCAGGACGAGTAGCTCCGCGCGCAGTGCGCCAGGATCCACCGCGCGGCGGGGTACTTCTCGCAAAGCCGCCGGACGTCCTCGATGTTCTCCGGATCGGCAATCGCCGCGCGCTTGGACAGGTGTAGCATGATGAGAAGCCCGCGCCGGTCGGCCACCGCGATCTGGTGCTCCGGCAAGAAGTCCGTGACGCGGCACTCATTCATGTCGGCCGTGGCCGAATAGAACCGATACGGTTTGAGCCCGAGGAACCCGTGCCGGTCGATCTCGGCCTCGACGTACTCCTCGGTCATTGCCGGGTGGACCAGCATCAGGGCCGCGGAGACCGCATCCTGCCGGACCTCTTCGGCGGCGAAGCGATTGGACGCCTCGAAGTCGCACTCGGGCGTGAACGGGAAGGGAAACACGAGCCGGTGCATCCGGCGTCCCGGCATGAGCACGCCGTCGCAATGGTCCAGCGCGGCCCAACTCGCTTCGGGATACGCCCGGCCAATCAACTCGGCGAACGGCCCGGTGTCCTTGTTCGGGCTGGTATCGAACTGCCAGCGGTAGATGTGCGAGTGCGCGTCGAACACCCGCGGCGGGACGAAGGCGTCGAGTTCGTCCTCCCAGATGCGGCGGTCGAGGTCGTTGGGCTCGGGCTTCTGGGGCCAGGACGTCAGCGACGGGATGGGATTGGGGGATAAAGGGGGTGGGTTCATGGCTTTGCTCCACTCATAGAGGTAGGCAGCAACGGCGGACGGGCACGGCGGCTGGCGCGTCGTGACATCCCCCAATTCCTGCGACTATTGCCTCACGACAGGGAATCCTCACGTTTCGACTCTCACCGGCGCCGACGCCAATAGGCGGGCCGTCGGCCGGTATGAGCGACGGCGACAACCACGACTACATCAGCCTCAAGACGACGAAACACAAGCACGTAGGGGAAGCGAACGACGCGAGAATACCGATACGCGCCCCGCAGCACGGGCAACGCGTCAGCGTCTCCGGCGAGCCGGTCCGCGGCGCGGTCGACCGCCACGGCGAACCGATGCGCGACTTCGACGGACCGCGCTCGATACCAGTCCCGCGCCAGCCGGTATTCGCGGGCGGCCAGCCGGTGGAAGAGCACTCGAGAAGCCGGCATTACTGCTCCGCCCGCAGTTCGGACCACGGTACGCTGCCCTCACGATCAGCAAGACGCCGATCCAGTTCCTCGACAAGCGCGTCGTCATCGAGCGTAATCGCGGAATCGTCCGCGGGCATGGTTTCCAGCAAGCGGGCAACCAGGGCGAACCGCTCGCCTTCCGGCAGCTCCATCGCCGCCGCCAAGACGGTCTCAACGGGCAATGACATGGTCTTCTCCGCTGGTGAGAGTATCTTCCGCTTCGGCCTCCGCGCTTCGGAGTAGTATGAAGTATGATTGCTTTCGAGCCTTTTGTCGACCCCGGCCGGACAAAGGGTGCAGGCACGAATGGCACTGCCGCTTTGGTGGTAAGGGTTTACGTCGAGGCACCGGCGAGTAGATCGAGACGGGCTTCGGCGCGGGGCTTGGTCAATAGGGGGTGTGGTTTCGGGCGGCGTTCTACCGCCCGGGGCTCGACGCGATCGGGACGATGGCCGACGCGATGACCAGCCAGATTCTTCAGGTGCGTGTTCACCAGGACCGTAAACGTGCGCGGGTCGCTCAGGACCGCGATGGTCCATGAAGCGGCGATGGACTGCATCGCGGCCGTGAAACTCAACTCGCGCGGCGGGTGGCCCGAGGCCTGAGCCGATTGCAGGA
>JAPLNP010000108.1 GCA_026401055.1 Planctomycetia bacterium | reverse complement strand
TGGTTTACCTTCCGATGCCTACCCTGTCTATAGTACAACGGGGCTCCGCATCGCAGCAGACATTTCCTCCCTCTGGTCTGGGACACTGATCAATGCTCCGAATGCCGACCAAAACGGAGCGGCGAAACCTTTTCAAACTTTTGTATACACGGGATTTCCAACTCCATATTGGCCCGATCACGACCTGACTCTCGGTCACCCCTTAGGAACGGTCGGTGGTGGCCTTGCAGGTTACACAGACTCAAACTGGTATTCGAATTCGTTAACGAACTCACTATCCTATTGGTCCATCTATGCATTGTCCGGACTCGTATCCACCTCCTCCGTCCCCGAACCCACCACCCTCATCATCTGGTCGCTACTCGGTGTTCTGGGCATCGCTACGACCTTATGTCGGAAGCGGGTGTTCCACCATGTCGGCTTTCTCTGTTCTTGGCGAGGTGTGAGATGAGAAGGTTGGTCGGAGGTGCGTTACGTGTCGTCTTGGTGCCGCTTTGTATTCTAGTCTTGCCGACCAGCCTCGCCATCGCAGGGCAGTCTATTATTGCCTGGGGAAGCAACGGTGGGGGACAACTTAACAGCATTCCCACTGGCACATTCTCAGAAACTGTTGGCGGTAGTTACTGCGGTTATGGGATTCGGACTGACGGCACATTGGCGGCCTGGGGAAGCAACGGTGGGGGACAACTTAACAGCATTCCCACTGGCACATTCTCCGAAATTGTTGGCGGTAGTTACTGCGGTTATGGGATTACCGCTCCCGACCCTGCCATTCTCGCCTTGGGCAGCTCGCTGAACTGCACTGTCATCACTGGTGGCACAGGCAGCGTGGGGACAACAGTGACCAACTCAGCGGTCACCGGTGCCAACAATCTGAATTATATCCTCAGCGGCAGTGGCACGTTGGGGTCTGCTTCTGGGACCGTTGCTCCTGGTTCAAGTCAGCCCTGCACGGTCTCGGTCACTTCCACCGATCTTGGAATCAATACAGTTTCACTAACCGCCAGTGATCCGAATGCTTCCAATAGTCCGCAAACGACCACCGCAACGCTGACCGTCCTCGATCACTCCAACGCATCCCTTTCTTCCACCGCAACGCAGACAAGCCAAACGATCAATTTCGGCAATGTGCTAAGAGGGGCAACCATCCCCGGCCAGACTTTCACGATTTACAACCGGGCAGCGAACACATCCGCAGCCTACACCGCGAACCTGAAATTGACCACCGGATTCACGACGTCAGGCGATTCAGCACTGACGACGAATCTTTCGACATTCAATGGCTTGGCGGCGGGCAGCGGCACCACTTGTACCGCCTCACTGAACACCAGCAACTACACGACAACGGGAAGCAAGACCGTCACGATGTCCGCTTCGCAACTGGTTGATGACAGCACTTTGTCGGGTGCCGGGAACAACAATAGCGGCGACATCAGCATCACGCTGCAAGGAAATGTCGGCAATGCTACAGCAGATGCCAGCAACTCCGATAACGCTTTCGGTAGCCCCTTGACCGCCTCCGTTGTCCAATATGGTAGCTACGCCAATCTTGAATCAATGGCGAAGGCAACCACGGGGAGTGGCGGGTATGATCTAGTCGGCAGCAAGGCAACGATCCTGGCGGGCACGAACAGCAGCAGTTCATCTCAAACGGTCAGTATGCAATGGCGAACACAGACGTTGGAGGACCGGACAGGCCCGATGTTGGTCAGCGATGTTCTCCATCTGATCGGCATGACTCTTGATGGGACCGACCAAACCAGCCCATTCGTCTTGCAGATGAACTACAATCCGGCCTTGCTACCCTTGGGAACTGAAAGCGAAGAAACATGGGCGTCGAATGAATTGGTTTATCTCGGCTGGCGGAACGCAAGCACGGGCAGATGGACCAACGCCATCGACGGCAACTTCGGCACCAACATGGGCGGTTTTCACCTTGGTGCTTGGCCCAATGGTGACATGACCTTGGGCGATTACGGCGTGAATACGAGTAGCCATACCGTGTGGGCCGTCTTGGATCACAACAGCGATTTTGGCGTAGTGCCGGCAAATGTTCCTCCGGGCCCCGGCGACGCCAATGACGATGGCTACGTGGACGACAAAGACGCTTCCATCCTGGGCGCACACTGGCAGACGGGCGACGCGGACTGGTCGATGGGCGACTTCAACGACGACCACCTGGTCAATGACAAGGACGCCGCGATTCTGGCGGCCCATTGGACCGGGCCACCCGCCGAGGCGGCCAACGTCCCCGAACCGACCTCGCTGATGCTTCTGCTCGGCGGCCTCGGCATCGCTACGAGCTTATGGCGGAAGCGGAAGGCGGCTTAGGCCGCCACGCAATAGAGCCCCGTCGGCCTTTACCCCCCTGTTTTGGTCGGCGGGGCTTTTCTATGCGCTCGTTTACGCTCCGCCGGGCTGGCTTCCTGCATTCAGAAGTCCCCTGCGGGCCGCCCGGCCGGTACTGGCCGACCCGTTCGGTTTGCTCGATCGGCCAAAATCGACGCGCCGTTTCGCGTGGCTCTTTCCTCTACGGCCCTCAACGACGCCCGGCGTGTTCCCCCAGCGCGACGATCGCGTCGCGGAGGTCATGGCAGATGGCCAATGCGGCTTCCTTGCCGCGTTTCAGTTCCGCGTAGCGGCGGGGCTCGCCAATCAGCAGGCGGACGCGACGAGGGCGCGGGAATCGCTTCGCCTTGGGCCACGCCTCGAATGCGCCGGCGACGTAGCAGGGCACGACGGGCAGATCGACGCCCGCCAAGAGCAAGCCCACGCCCGGCTTGAAGTCCCCCAATCTGCCCGTCATGCTCCGCGTCCCCTCGGGAAAAATCAACAGCACGTTGCCCGGATTGTCCAGCAGTTGCCGACAGAGGTTCAGGCTCTGGCGGATGTTGGTTTCGCGATCGAAGGGCAGCGCGTTGACGACGACCGCGGCGACGGCCGTCCTCGGCGGGCTGACGAAGAAGAAGTCCTTCGCGGCGGCGGGAAAGACGCGGTGCAGGCTGCCCATCGGCAGCGCCGCGAGGATCGACAGGGCGTCCAGGTGACTCGCGTGGTTCGCCACCAGCACGAAGGAGCCTTCCCGGGGCAGATTCTCGCGGCCGACGATCCGCAGACGGTGGTAGACCTTGAGCCACGCGCGGAGAATCGCCGCCGCGGCGAGCCGGGCCGAATAGACCAGAATGTCCGGCTCGCGCGGAAACCGCCGCAGCCGCTCGACGAGCGACGCCTCGATATCCTCGGCGGTGTCGTAATGCCAGGGCTCCATCGCGCCTCCATGCGTCCGCTCAATAGAACTCGTGGAAGTACCGTGCCATGTTCAGCCACAACGGGGCGACGCAGATCAGGCTGTCAATCCGGTCGAGGATGCCGCCGTGGCCGCCGATCAACGCGCCCATGTCCTTGATGCCCAGGTCGCGCTTGATGACGCTCATGGCCAGGTCGCCCAACTGGCCGCCGACGCCGACGATCAAGCCGCTGAGGATCAGTTCTCGCGGCGTGAAGTGCGGGAAGGAGAGCTTCCACAACAGCCACGGCAGCACCATCGAGACGGCCAGGGCGCCGAGCGAGCCTTCCCAGGTCTTTTTGGGGCTGATGTTGCTCCGCAACGGGTGCCGCCCGAAGGTCCGGCCGAACGTGAACGCCGCCACGTCGTTCACCTCCACGGCGAAGATCAGGTAGAAGAGATAGCCGTAGGCGTCCTTCGAGTTCGCCAGAAACCCGACGTGTCCGAACATCCAGCCGATGTAGAGGAACCCCAACAGGGCCAAGGCGATGGCCTGGAGTTGCCCTTCGGACCGGTTGCGAAGGATGGGCACCAGCAGGATCAGGGTAATCACAAACGCGGGCCAGACGACGAACATGCCGTACCAGCCCGGCCGATCGAGCACGGGATCCGTCATGGCCGAGAACACGCCCGAGCCCAAAATGCCCGCGTACACCACGCCGGTCATCCACCAGTCGCGATACAGTCCGGTCGCCCGGGCGAATTCCTTGAACCCGACGATGGCCACGAGGGTGAAGAAGGCAACGGTCGCGAGCCGTCCGAGGAAGACGCAAGCGAGCACGAGCGGGATCATCACAAGCCACCCGCGATACGCCCGCCAGGTGTGGCCGACGTCCTTGCCGAGCAGTCCCAGCACGCCGATCACGCCGCCCGCGACGGCGAGCAATCCCAGGAGAATCGCCAGGTAGGTCAGAAAGACATCGCTGTGCAGGGCGGCCTCGGGCGACATGGTTTATCCTTCGGTGGAGTTCGTTTCGGCCAGCGCGCGCATGATCCGAGCCAATCGAATCCAGATCGTTTGCACGCAACCGACAAGGATCACCACCAGCGTCCAATCCAGGGCGGTCAATCCGCCGTAGGCGACATTGCCTGGTCCCCACCAGACGAGCGCCAGCGCGATCCACGCCCCGACGTGCAGGGCGACCATTCGCCAGGGCTTGGCCATCAGTCCGCTGAACTCCCGCTGGACGCCCACCGCCTGCCCGAACATGCCGACGTAGGCCACCAGCAGCGCGAAGATCGCCACCCAGTACCCGAGAAACACGTTGCACAAGCCGCCGTGGGCGACGCCGACGAAGATGACGACGTCCGAGATCCGGTCGGGCAAGTCGTTGAGGACCTCGCCGCGGACGCTCGCCTTGCCGGAAGCCAGGGCAACCATGCCGTCGAGCATGTTGAACCACAGCCGAAGATAGCAGAACAACGCGGCGGGGATCAGCAGGACCGGCAGTTGCCCCGCCTGCCAGAAGCAGAGGCCCGCGGCCGCCGCAGCGACCATCGAGCCATAGGAGACCAGATCGGGATGAATGCCTCGCCGCACACACCATCGGACCGCGCCGTCGGCCGTGCGGCGAAAGACGTCGGCAATCGGCCGCCGCGACGTGGGTTGGTAGTCCGCCATGGTCGTGTTCCGCCTATAGAGAAGGTTGCGCGTTGCCCACGCCCATCACCAACATGCAAACCATCGCTAGAACGGGGGTCTTGAGCATGGAACCGTCTCCTCGAACGGTGGTCGGCTGGAACCGGGGGCGATCCGGAAGAGCGATTATAACGCGGCAGCGCGGTTGCCCCAACGGGGGTTCACAATACGGCCCGAAGATGCCGCGCGGCGGCTACCCGGGTCCGCGACGGCGAGAACCCGAAAAACGCCAACCGGGGTTTCGCGGGGGCGGCAACAGGTGCGTCCGGATGCGCCACGACCTGCCCGAAACCGCAAGGCACGTCGTCGGCAAGCGTGGACAGGGCGCCCCCGCCGCGATCGACCCACCCTACGGAGTTACGACACTCATCATCTTGATTCCTCCAAGTCCGGTTCGCTATACTCGGGGCGTAATGCTCGAAAGTCCTCGTCGGACGGACCTTCGGCGGCTGCCATTTCGCGACCCATCGGGAGGGAGCAAGGGGACCGGCACGAGCGGCTTCGGCGAGTGCCTGTCCCCTTGCTTCTTTCGTCCCTTTTCTCATCCGTTCACTGAAGGGGAGCCGCGCCAATGGACAATGCGCACGCCGCTTTGCAGAACGATCCCTCGCTGTCGAGCGCCAACTTGGACATGGACAGCGGCGCGCTGTTGATGAAGCTGTTTCAGACCGCCGAGCGGATCAACGCCTCGGACCTTCACATGATGCGGGGCGAGCCCCCGTACTTCCGCGTGCCCGGCGGCTTCGCCTCCCGCAAGGGCCAGGGCCTCGGGGACGGCGACCTCGACCGGATCATGGCGTGCACCTTGAATGACCGCCTCCGAGGGATCTACGCGGAGCACGGCTACGTTGACTACGCCCACGAGGACATGATCCCCATTCGCGAGGGCGAGAAGAAGCGGGTCCGGTACCGGATCCAGTTGTACAAGTCGCGCGGGTCGATGGCGGCGGCCATTCGGCGAATCAAGCTCGAGGTCTCCACCTTCGAACAGCTCAACCTTCCGCCCGTCTACGAATACGCGATCCGGCTCCGCCCCAAGGGAATCATCGTCGTCGGCGGCGAGACGGGCAGCGGCAAGTCGACCACCCTGGCCGCCATGGTCAACTACATCAACCAGCGCGAGATGAAGCACATCGTGACGATCGAGGACCCCATCGAATTCGTGATCGAGAACCAGAAGTGCCGGATCAATCAACGGGAACTGGGGCAAGACTTCCCGACCTATGCCCAGGCGCTGCGCGCCGTCGTGCGCCAGGACCCGGACATTATCGTCATCGGCGAGATGCGAGACGCCGACACGGTTCGCACGGCGATCACCGCGGCGGAGACCGGCCACCTGGTGCTCACGTCGCTGCACACCGCCGAGGCCGTGCAAACCTTCTACCGCATCCTCAATTTCTTCGACGAAACGGAAAAAGAAGCCGTCCGGCGAAACCTGAGCACGACGCTCATCGCCATCATGAATCAGATTCTGTTGCCTTCGGCGAAACCCGCCGTCCCCCGCGTGCCGGCCACCGAGGTGCTCATCAACACCTCGGGCGTAAAAATGTACATCGAGCGGGGCGAGGAGAACAAGCTGGAGGACATCCTCGAAAGCGGCGAGGACGGCATGCGCACGTTCAATTTCTCGCTGCAGGAGTTGTGCAAGAACGATTTCATCGATCGCGGCACCGCGCTGCGCGCCTCGCTCCACCCGGACCGCCTGCGAACGCTCCTGGGATTCGAGGGCGGAATCCGGACGATGGATTGACGGCGGCGCACGAAAGAACTGGCAGGTGGACCCCTCCGGTGACGAAAGCGGATCACGGCAATCGCGTGCTGGGATGCATCTTCGGCGGCGCTATCGGCGACGCTTTTGGCGGACCATACGAGGGATCCGCGTCACCGGTACGGGTCGACGAGCAGGCGACGTGGCGACTGTCCGACGACACACAACTGACGTTGGCCACGTGCGAGGCCATCACCCAGACGGGAAGAGTTGATCCGGCCGCGATCGCCGACCGATTCAAGGAGTGGTTTCGGACTGGTCGTTTGTCTGGTCTCGGGGCAAGCACGCTGAAAGCCGTTACCGAACTGCTTCACGGCGGACACTGGGCCTTGGTTGGACGCAAAGGTGAAATGGCTGCCGGAAACGGGGCCGCAATGCGGATCGCCCCACTGGCTCTACTGCTTGACCCCGCCGATGCCGATGCGCGGCGAACGATCCGGGACGTGTGTCGGATCACGCATCACCATGACGAAGCCTACGTTGGCGCGTTGGCAATCCTGACCGCCGTGCATCTGGCCTGGACTGGAAAATGGTCCGGTGGACCAAGTCTCATCGAGCAGGTCATCGCGAATCTGCCCGACAGCCGCGTGCGAGATCAATTGCGGGAAATCGATCAGTGCGACGTGGATACGCCGATCGTCGATCTGGCCACACGTTTCGGCAACTCCGGCTACGTCGTCGAATCGGTGCCAATGGCGCTCAGCGGCGCCGCTCGGGTGCGATCGCTGGGCTTCCGTCCGATGCTCGGACAACTTGTCGCCAGCGGAGGCGACACCGACACGATTGCCTCGATGGCCGGGCAGATCGCCGGGACGCTGCTGGGATACGACGCGCTCCCTGCCGAGATGGTATCTCGACTACCTGGTGCAGCCATGACAAGGACGATCGCCGAGGCGTTCGCCAAAACGCTCTGAGCAATTGCCCGCGAAAGCGATGGTTGTGGTGGGACTCGCTCCGCTCGGCCCACCCTACGGACTCTTCTTGTAACGGACCCACAGCAGCAGGTCCTTGAGCAGTAGAGGCTCGGCCTTGTTCTCGGGCGCCGGCGTGATCTCGAACCGGTTGTCGCCGCGCCGGACAAGGCTTGGCTCGACCGTGCAGGTGATCGATCCATCCGGCTTCGAATCGCCGGCGGCGAGCGATTGGCCGTTGAGCTTCACCGCCAGGCCCGCCGCTTTCACCACGCCGGGCGCCAAGAGTTGGAGTTCGACCTCCGGCTTCAGACCGAGGTCGTCGCGCCGGCGGATCTCTTGCCCGACCATCAGGTCGATCGTCACCGGCCGGCCTGGCGCGAGCTTTCGCGGACGCTCGGGCGAGACGGGGTCGCGGTTGAGGAATCTCGCCCCGTCGGTAATCCATTGGTCCAGATACGTCTTCGTCACGCCCCGCGCACCGGTCGTGAAGACCTTGTCCAGCGTCTCGAGCTTTTCGGGATCGCCCAATTCGTTCCACATCGGGTCGCTCGGGTTGAAGGCGTTGAACACGTAAATGCCGTCGACGCCCGACGCCCAGGCGTTCACCGCCCGGCCGCGATAACATTCGATGCTCGCCCGGGGACCGGGGTCTTTCATCCGCGTTTCGCTCAGGCAGGCGTAAACCGGCACGCCGTATTTGTGCCCAAGGTCCGCCGACGTCTTCCAGGGGTTCAACCGCACGTAGTCGCTGACGGACATGAGGTCGATCAGGCCCTCGTCCATCCATCGCGTGATGTCAAAGCCCTTGGCCTCGCAGAGACCGACCGAATCGGGAACGCGGACGGAAACCAGAATCGGCCGCCCTCGCGCGAGTCCCACTTCCTCGGTCATCGCGCGGACGCGCCGGATGAGGTCGGTCATCATGTCGCGTTCGGCGGGCCCGGCGTCCTTGCCCTGGGCGTTGCACGTGAAATAGAGCAAGTGGCGATGGAAGTCCAGGTCAACTCCGTCGACGTCGTAGTTCTCGCACACCTCGCGGATGAAGCCCAGCGCCAAGTCGCGAATCTCCTGGCGCCCGTAGTCGACGGCGGTCAGCCGCCGATTGGCCGCCTCGATGAGCCACTCCGGATGTTTCTTCTTCACGGGCGGGAAGAGCGGCGCCCCGTACCACGCGCCGGAGCCGTCGTGGGTGTCGTTCATCCGCATCGACCACCAGATCTCGATCTGGTGCTTCTTCGCGAAGTCGACCATGATCGCCAGCGGGTCGGTGCCTTGCTTGAGAAACTCGGCGACTTTGTTGTTCGAGAAGCCGATCTTATCCGGGTCGCCGGCCACGTCGGTCGTGGTGAAAACGTCGCCGAGCTTCGTGCGGTGGGTGAAGTAGCCGAAACCCGAGCACCACGTGCAGTACGAGATCGTGTCCACCTGTTTGCCCAGCAGGGCGGTCGTGCGGCACGCCAACAGGGCCTCGGGCGTGGCCTCTTTGCAGTCGTAGACGGCGTCATTGCCGTCGTTGTTGAAGACGATCCGCCGTTTGCGAAGGGCCGCTTTCTTGCGGGCTTCGCGGAGTTGGTCGAGGGTGATCGGCTTCGCCGAACTCTCGGCCGGTGCGGCGCCGGCGGGCGGCGAACACGCGGTCACGAGCACCACGAACACGCCGATCGAAAGAACGCGCATGAGGCGGCGGGTGGTGGTCATGGGGCGAGCCTTTCGCTGGGGGCGTGGTCGGGGAACGTGGAACGAGGAGGACGCCATGATACAGCGCAAACCGGAACCGGTCCATGTTCTCGGCCGTCGTCTGGTTCCAAGAGGCGTTTTCACACCGAACGACGGTCCCTTTCCCGGCGCGCCACCGACCCGGCGGGAATGGCCGATCCCCCGAACCGGGGTATTCACGTCGGGGAGGGCGTGGGGGATACTATTGACGCGAAATCTTCGCGTTATAAGCCGGGCCGGCCGACGCCCAGGAAAGATCGGAAGCCGAGGGAGAAATCATGTGGGCGCGGAAGAAAATCGATATCACGTGGTCTGATTTGTTGTTCGGCGCCTGGCGAACTTGCTTTCCACCCGACCGCACACGGACGGCTCAAGGTGTTGAGTCTCCATGGCCGAATCCCGAGCATACTCTCGCGTGTTTATCCGTTCGCAGCGGGTTCGATCTTCTGCTTGCCGCAATGGCACTGCCTCGCGACAGCGAGGTGCTTGTCTCGGCGATCACGATTCCCGATATGATTCGCATCGTCGAGCACCACGGGCTGATACCGGTGCCTGTCGATCTCGATCCGCAAAGGATGTCGCCGACCCCCGATGCTTGGCAAGCGGCCGTTACCCGGGCCACAAGAGCCATCGTGATCGCCCACCTGTTTGGCGGCCTCGCGGACATGGAGCCGCTCCTGGAAATGGCGCGTCGGCACAACCTATTGGTGATCGAGGACTGCGCGCAGGCCTTTGGCGGAACGGGTTATCAAGGTCATCCGGATGCCGATGCCAGCATGTTCAGCTTCGGCGTGATTAAGGCGGGAACCGCTTTGGGAGGCGCCGTTTTGCGGATACGCGACAGCGGACTGCTCCGGCGAATGCGCGCCATGCAAGCAGCGTACCCCGTCGAGAGCCGTTGGCGATACGTGAAACATCTGGCAAAGGCGGCGGGATTCAAGGCCCTCGGTTATGGGCCTCTCTGCTCGCTCTTCGTGTGCGTCTGTCGAACCATTGGATGGGACTACGACCAATGGGTGAATCGGGCGGCACGTGGTTTTCCGGGCGATGGACTGTTCGCGCAATTGCGTCGTCAGCCATCGGCGTCCCTGCTGGCCGTGCTGCATCGCCGTCTGCGAAACCATGATCCATGCCGCGCCGAACGGCACGCTGCAAAGGGAAAAGCCCTGGCGTCAGCCCTCCGGGAAAGCGTCGCGTGTCCTGGAGCAACCGTCGTTCCGCACACGTACTGGGTTTTCCCCGTGCTTGTTGAAGAGCCGAAACGACTGATCGAACGCCTCGCGCGCGCCGGGTATGATGCTACTCAGGGGCAAAGTCTGTGCGTCGTTCATGCCCCCAAGGATCGGCCGGGACAATCGCCCGTCGTGGCTGAGGGCATTCTGGCGAAAGCGGTCTTCTTGCCGTTCTATCCGGAACTGCCCCATCGGGAGTCGCAACGAATGGCCGAAGTGCTCCTGCGCAACATCGTGGATCCCTGAACCCTTGGTGGAACTCGCCCCGATCGGCCCACCCTACGAAGCTCGGCCCAACCTACCCTACCACGGCGGCAGGCAGAGCGTTCCGCCTTCGATGGGCACGACGCAACCGTTGATGAAACCGGCCGCGTCGCTCATCAGGAACGCGACGGCCCGGGCGACGTCCTCCGGCCGGCCCATCCGCTGCACGGGAATCTTCTTGGCCACCTCGGCGTAGAGTTCGTCCTTGGGCTTGGAAAAGCCGGCGCAGGAGGCGGCCAGCATCGGCGTGTCGATCGTGCCGGGGCTGACGCCGACGAACCGCACGCCGTGCGGACTGTGGTCGGTCGTAAGGCTCCGGATGAGCGCGACCAGCGCCGCCTTCGACGCCCCGTAGACGGCGTGGCCGGGGAAGCCGATGTCCGCGGCGACCGACGTGGTGAACACGATCACGCCCTTACCCTGTTTTTCCATGACCGGGATGGCGTGCTTCGCGGTGAGCACGGCACCGAGCAGGTTGACATTGACCAACAGGTGAAACTCGTCGAGCGTGATGTCGGTGATCTTCTGGTTGCGCAAGACGCCGGCGTTGGCATGAACGGCGTCGAGCCGGCCGAAGCGGTCGACGGCCGCGGCGATCATTGAGCGAACGTCGTCTTCGCTGCTCACGTCGGTCCTTTGGAAGACGCATTGGTGTCCCTCGGCGGTCAACCGTTCGGCCAAGGCGCGGCCTTCGGCGTCCTGGATCGAGGCGGCGAGCACTTTGGCTCCCGAGCGGGCGAACAGCTCCGTACACGCCTCGCCGATGCCCGACGTCCCGCCGGTCACGACGATGACTTTGTCCTTCAGATCGTTCATTGCATTACCCCTTGATCCCCGATCGCTCGCGGCGCGCGGCGCCGGACTTGCGGAAGGCGACGGCCGAGTCGATCAGGCTGAAAATGTCGTGCAGCGGCTGGTATCCGAGCCGGTATCGGGCCTTGGTCGTGTCGCAGCAGAAATCCTGGCCCACCGTATCGACCAGGTCCACGACGTCGATGTCGAGCTTTCGGGCGGCGTAGGCGGCGGCCGCGGGGTAATCGAACGGATCGACCATGGCGATCTGGAACGTTTCGCCCTCGATGCCTTCGGTCTCCAGCGCCAGGAGGAACGCCTGGACGCAATCCTCGACGGCGACGACGTGCCGCAGCATGGGCGTGCCGTCGGGATGGCGCAGCGCGACGGCGGCGTCCCGCCCGTCGGCGAAGTCGGCCCGCTGGCGCTCGCTCATCAACTCGGACCACACCGGCACGCCGAACCCTTCGCCGGCGACGGTCAGGTGCATGAGGATGTCGTCTTCGGCCTGAATCCAGCTCATCCGGTTGACGACCGTCGGCACGCCCGCCTGATGGTAATACTGCGTGAAAAGCGTCTCTTCGATCACCTTCGACAGCGCGTAGTAGCCGGGATAGGCGACCATCGGCATCTGCTCGTGGATGGGCAGCGGCTGCCGGTTGAAGTAGATCCCGTTGACCGCGTCGCCGCTGGCCAGGATCACCCGGCGCGGCGCCCGGGTCTTCATCGCGGCGTCGAGGATGTTGAACGTGCCCTGGACGCTCACGGGGATGAAGGCCTCGCGGTTTTCCTTGCACGAGGCGAGGTGGATTACGGCGTCGCTCTTGGAGACGAGCTGCTCGATCGCCTCGTAGTCGCCGACGTCGGCCTCGACTTCGTCGACGCCCTCGACGCCGACTGGCAGACGGCGGTCCACGGCCGTCACGCGGTAGCCGTGTTCCAAGAGGGCCGGGCAGAGCGACCCGCCGAGCTTGCCGGAGGCCCCGGTGACCATTACTTGTCGGATGCTTGCCATTGCGAGCCCTCCTTCTTGTACTCCATGAACTCGACGACCGCGCCGTCGCTGGTCTCGAAGAATCCGACGATGGCGATCTGGGCGTCGAACGGTTCGATCAGGACTTTCATGCCCTTGGAGGCCTCCGCGATGCTATCGACGCGGTAGGCCACGTGCGGCAACTCGCGGACCGAGCCGGTCACCGGCGTGTCGGGCTCGTAGCGGAGCCACTCGATATGGTAAGGGTGGCCTTGGAAATTGGTCACCCAGACCTTCGTCGCCGGGACGAACATCTCGCCGGCCTTTTTCTCGGTCGTGACGATTCCAACATGGTCGAATTCCATGGGGTTCTCCTGGGAAGGTGTTTCGGTCGAGTCCGTGGGTGTCACGCCCTGAAAGGGCGTGGTTTGTGGCGATTCACCACGCCCTTTC
>JAPLNP010000405.1 GCA_026401055.1 Planctomycetia bacterium | reverse complement strand
TGAGAAAATCGAACCTGACCTGCAAATCAGACTGCGAATCCATCTTGGGCCTCCGAGTTGCAGTCGAAGTGATTTTCAACTAACCACTTAGATGCGCTCGGAGGCTCAAAGATTCCCGCAATTCTGAATAATCCGGGCTAGCGGTCATCGATTGCCGATCGAGATAGGAACAAGCACCGTGGTTCCTGAAATCCTCAACAGCCTTGCCCTGAACCTCAACTTCTTGCGGCGCATGGTCGCCGACCTCGACGACGGCCAGATGGTCGGGCAGGTCGGCGGCGTCGTGAATCATCCGGCGTGGACGATCGGGCATCTGGTGGGCAGCTTCCAGTTGATGGGCGGGGAACTCGGCATGACGCCGTGGCTCCCCGAGAATTGGGCCCAGTGGTTTGGCACCGGCACGACGCCCGTGGGTCATGCCGGCGTCTACCCCGGCAAGGAGGACTTGCTTCAGGCACTGGACGACGGCCAGCGGCGACTCGTCGAGACGCTCGCGAGCATGAGCGCCGCCGATCTCGCTCGACCGTTGCCCGACGCGAACTACCGGGACCGGTTGCCGACGATCGGACACGCGATCTTGCACATCCTTGCGTCCCATGCCGCCATGCACGTCGGGCAACTTGCCGCGTGGCGGCGTGCCATGGGGCTGCCCGTCGTTCGTGAACCGCTCAATGACGCGCCGGCTTAGGATTGGCGCGGAAACGAATGTCGCCTTTCGCTGGAGCGAAAGACCGCCACTTTCGCGGAGCGAAAGGCGACAATGCGACAGTTGTTGATCCGCCGGTCATCAAGAAAGGCACTCGCATGAAACGACGTGAATTCCTCCGAGCGAACGTCCTGGGGTTGGCGGGCGGGGCTCTGGCGGCCGAGGCCACCGAGGCCGCCGACCAACCCGCCCACGGAGCCGTCAACGCGGACAATCGGCTCTCGCCGGGCGTCCAAATGCAATTCATGCGGCCCGGGCAGTTGGAGGCCGCCGGCCGCAAGTTCCCCGTGGTGTACGTGCCCTTCGGGCTCATCGAATGGCACGGACGCCACCTGCCGCTGGGCAACGACGCGCTCAAGGCCCACGCGATCCTGGTCAAGTGCGCCGAGCAGTTCGGCGGGGTCGTCTACCCGCCGGTCTACTTCCACGCGGGATTCGCGCGGGAACACCTGGTGCCCGTGCTCACGGACCTCTTCACGCGGCTGAAGCGGACCGGGTTTCGCGTGATCCTGGGCGTTTCCGGACACAACGTCCGCGAGCAGATCGAGATGATCGACGACGCGCTTCGGCCCGTGACGGCCGACGGCACGGTTGCCGGGTCGGGGCTCTGGGAGATAACGCTCAGCAACGGCCCCGAATCCAACACGGATCACGCCGCCAAGTGGGAAACGTCGAACATGATGTATTTCTATCCGGACCTGGTGGACATGTCCGAACTCGGAGACGGTCCTCTCAACCTGGACATGAAGCCGCCCTCGGGCATCGGCGGGGAAGATCCGCGGAGGCACGCCTCGGCCACGGTGGGACGCCGCAACGTCGAATTGGCCGCGGGGGCGATCGGCCGGAAGGCCCGGCAGTTGCTCGCCTCCTTGCCCGAGCAACATCGATCCTTCAATCTCAAGGCCGTCAGCCCCGAGAACTGGTGGCTGGTGTAGCGGCGGGAGCGTGCGTTGGGGGACTGTCCCCTTCGCCGCGTCACGCCAGATCGCGGTCCTCGAACAGCAGCAGCGCGACGAGCATGGCGGCGGCGCTGTAGAGGAAGCAGTAGAGGCCGGCCCAGCCCAGGTAGGACCACGAGATCTCCTTGCCCGTGGCGATCGCGCTGTAGATGTTGAAGTGTTCGAGCATGGGCAGGACCGCGGCCAGGAGGTTGGCGACGAAGGGCACGTATTCGAGTTGGCCCACCGCGGACTTGACGAGCGTGGGCACCATGTGGCCCAGGACGTAGATCGTGCCGCAGATGATCAAGTTCGGCAGCATGGCCAGCCGGGTCGAGATCGCCACGCTGATCGAGCCCAGCACGACGGCCTCCATGAACGCCAGGGCCAGCCCCGGCACGATCTTGACCATTTCCCTCTCGCACTGTTCGGCGGTGGGCTCGGGATTCGAGGTCTCTCGGGCGTCGTACTTCACCTTGTAAGAGATCGTCGAGAGGAAAATCGCGCCAAGGACGATGAACATGATCGCCACGGGCATAATGATTCCCAGGAACTTGCCGAGGATGAAATGCCAGCGGCCGATCGGCTTCGAGAGCACCGTCAGGGCGGTCTTGCCCTCGATCTCGTCGGCGATCGAGACGCTGGCCGTCCACAGGGCCAAGACGACCGCCAGGATCATGATCAAGGTCAGGCCCTCGTCCTTGACCATGATGACGTCCTGCCCAAACGTGTTGTAGGGAATGAAGGGGAAGAGGACGAGGGCAAAGACCCCGATGGCCATAAGCACCCAAAAGAGGGGTTGCGACAGGGCTTCCTTGGCGGTCGCTCCGGCCACGGCCGCGAGCTTGGGAAGCAACAGACGCAGCAGGAGCATCACGACCAGCAACGTCGCGACCGCACCGATCACGCCCGAGGCCACCAGCCAGAGGGGTTTCAGCCAAGGCGACATCGCGCCGAAAAGCAGCATGTTTTCCATTGGTGGGCAGTTGTCGGTTTTCAGTTGTCGGTTGTCAGCGGCTGGTGGCCAGTGGCCGCCACGGTTGGTCATTGGTCATGGGGACTTGGTCATTGGCCATTTGCGCTCCACGCCATGCGCCCCTACGGGACTCCGCCGGGTTCGGTTCAGCGGTCCGGCTAGAACCGGATGTCGAACGTCCGAAATTCGCCGGTCGCCGTGGTGACGGACTCTTCTTTCTCGGTAACGTACTCTCCCAGATCGGCCAGAACGGCGTCCAAAAACCGCTGAAGCTCCGACGTTCGTCCCTCGGCGACCACCCGGACGCGGCCATCCGGAAGGTTCCGCACGTAGCCGGTCACGACGAATCGCTGGGCAATCCGTCGCGTGGTGTATCGGAATCCCACGCCCTGCACCATCCCATGGTAGCAGACGTCGTGCCGCTGGGTGGTTGGTTGCTCGGCCACGTCCCCGCTCCTGCCGTCAGGCCATTACCGTAGTATAGCGCCACGCGGGGCCTTCTGCCAGTCCCGGGTTCTCTCTTGACGCGACGGACTGGATTCCGTACCCTCCGCCCCCGTTATGATATGCCTCAGGAAACGAACGATCGTGCTGGCTGCCGGATTGACGGCGATGCTGGCCATCTCGGGCTGGTCACAGGTTCCCCCGCGGGTGCAGGGCACCGGGATGATGCCGAGCGACGGCATATTGGTGCTCCGCACCGGGCAAGTGCTCCGCGGGAAGATCACCCACGCCGGCGACCTCTATTACGTCGTCCTGCCCAACGGCGAAATCCGCATCAGCAGCGCGAAGGTCGACTTCGCCTGCAGCACGCTCGAAGAGGCTTACACGCGGAAACGGGCCGGGATTCGCGTGGGCAACGCCCAGGACCACATCGAGTTGGGCGACTGGTGCCAACAGCAGGGCCTGCTCGGCGCCGCCGCTCGGGAGTTGGCCGACGCCCGGGCCGCGGACCCGGCCAATCCGATGATCCCCTACTTGGAGCGGCGGCTCAAGATGAACCTGGAGCCCGCCCCGGCGAGGGTTGCGGCGGCGAAAACAGCGGACTCGGGCCCCTCGCTCGAAGAGCTGGATCGAATGACCCGATCGATGCCGCCCGGCGCGCTGGAAGTCTTCACGACCACGATTCAGCCGTTGCTTTTGAACCATTGCACGGCCGCCGATTGCCATGGTGGCCGGGCGACGGGCGAGTTTCGTCTTCTTCGCTCGGGCCAGGGCCGGACACCCAGCCGGCGACTGACCCAGCGAAACCTGTATGTGACGCTGAAGCTGCTCGATCGCGACCAGCCGGAGGCCAGCCCGCTATTGACCGTGCCGATTCATCCGCACGGCACCGCTTCCAAGGAGATCTTTGCCGACAAAAACGTCCTCCAATACCGGCAGATGGTCGAGTGGGTGTACCAGGTAACCGGCGGCGATTCGCCGCCGGCCCAGCCCGCCACCGTCGCCCGGCGGGACGCCGTGCCGGTCCAAGCGATGTCGGGCGTCGCACCGGGCGACCGACGCTCCATCGCGCCCCGGCAACCAGTCGGGCCAAACTCGCCGCTTGGGTCCGATTGCCCCTTCGACTCGCCGCCCGACGCCGCGAGCCTCGGACCGGCGCCGCCGCGTGCCGCCACATCGAAAGTCCATCGCGGCGCGTCCCTTCCCAAGTCCGCGCCGGTCGACCCGTTCGACCCGGAGATCTTCAACCGCCAATTCTCGCCAAGCGAGTGACCTTTGGGTGGCGGCTGCGACGCCGATCGTTGTCCGTCGGCGACGGAGTCGCCCACATCGCTTGCCTCCCACATCGCTTGCCTCCCACGGCTAGCCCCACCGGTACGGCCAATCTTGGTGAAACTCGCTAGCTCGGCGCACCCTACCGGACTCGACCCGCCCTGCGCGGGGCACTCCCGGGGGGTCAAACCCTGGGCCGCTTGTCAAACTGCGGACAACCGGGTACGGTTAAGGGTTTAGAAAGTGCTCGGGGTGCGCGATGGTGGTGAAGCGGCCGGAACAAGAGCGGATTGTCATTACCGGCGTCGGACTGACCTCGCCGAACGGAAACTCGCCGGGCGAGTTCCGCGAGAGCTTGCTGGCCGGTCGAAGCGGCGTCTCGGCGTACGAGATCCGCTACTTCGGCAAGACGCTGGCCGGCGTCTGTGACTTCGACGAATTGCGGTATCAACGCCGCAAGGAAGTCCGTCGCGGCACCCGGGCCGGCAGCGTCGGAATCTACTGCGCCCGCGAGGCGGTGGCCGACTCGGGGCTGGATTGGGACAACGTCGACCGCTCGACCGTCGGCGTGTACGTCGGCGTGACGGAGCACGGCAACGTCGAGACGGAGAACGAGATCTACCAGATCAAGGCGTACGACTACGATTGCCAATACTGGTCGCACCACCACAACCCCCGCACGGTGGCCAATAGCCCCGCCGGCGAAATCGCCTTGAACCTGGGCATCACCGGCCCGCATTACACGTTGGGGGCCGCCTGCGCCGCCGGGAACGCGGGCATCATCCAGGGCGTGCAGATGTTGCGGCTGGGCGACTGCGATCTGGCGCTGGTCGGCGGCGTGTCCGAGAGCATTCACACATTCGGTATTTTCGCCGGTTTCCATAGCCAGGGGGCGCTGGCCCGGCACGAAGACCCGACCAAGGCGTCGCGCCCCTTCGATCGCGACCGCAACGGGATCGTCGTGGCCGAGGGCGGGTGCATGTACACGCTCGAACGGCTCACGGACGCCCGGGCTCGGGGAGCAAAGGTTTACGGCGAGATCGTCGGCTACGCGATGAACACCGACGCGACCGACTTCGTCCTGCCCAACGCCGATCGCCAGGCCGAGTGCATGCGTCTTGCGCTGGCCCGGGCGGAATTGGAGCCCGAGGAAATCGACATCGTCAGCACGCACGCGACGGCCACGCCCTCGGGCGACGTCGAGGAGTGCAAGGCGTTGCGGGCGGTGTGGGGCGCCAATGGGCACACGCGGTTCAACAACACGAAGAGCTTCATTGGCCACGCGATGGGGGCCGCCGGAGCGCTGGAATTGGCCGGCAATCTCGCCGCCTTTGACGACGGCGTCTGTCACGCCACAATCAACCTCGACGTCTTGGACCCGGCGTGCGAGCTTTCGGGCCTCGTGGTCCATCAGCCCCAAGAGTTGGGCCGCGTCGACACCATCCTGAACAACTCCTTTGGAATGCTGGGCATCAATTCCGTGGTCATCGTACGACGGGTCTGAGCGACACGCTGGAGGAACATGGCATGAGGGCCGCCGAAATCAAACAGGCCGTGCGAGACATCCTTTCGGACATCGCGCCGGACGAGGATCTGAGCGATCTGAAGGAAGAAGTCCCCTTCCGCGACCAGCTCGAGATGGACAGCATGGATTTTCTCGACATCGTGATGGAACTGCGCAAACGCTATCGCATCCAAATCCCCGAGGAAGACTACCTCGAGTTGGCCAGCATGGCCAGCACGGTCAAATACCTCGAGCCGTTGATGAAGGATATGTGAGC
>JAPLNP010000256.1 GCA_026401055.1 Planctomycetia bacterium | reverse complement strand
CAACTGGGCCTGCATGTCGGCCGTGCCTTTGGTCTTTTCCAGGTCGATCCGCAGGCGCTGGGCTTCCTGCTGCATCTGGTAGGTGGCCTTCTCTTGGTTGGCGATCTCACGCAGCGTGAGCACCTGGACCAACTCCTCCGGCAGAATCACGTCCTGGATGTACACGCCCCGGGTTTCCACTTCGTATTGGTTCAGTTGCGTGCGGATGTGTTCCAGCGCGCTCTGCTGCACCTGTTGGCGGGTCTCGATGAACTGCACCGCCGGCATGCTCTGAAGGTTGTCGCGGAAATGGTTGCCCACGGCCGCTTGAAGCACCTCGTTGACCAGGTTGGCGATCGTGCCGACCATGCTGATCACGCGAGGGGCCGTGGTGTCGGGGACGTGGATCTGCACGACCAGCTCGATCTTGAAGATGAACCCTTCCCGGCTCTTGGCCACGATTTGCGACAAGCGTTCGTCGAGTTTGTGGGCTTGGCTGACGGCATCCGACCAGTTGAGGCTGAGAATGGCGGTGGGCACGCGCTCGGCTTCGTAGCATCGCGGGTTGATGGCGTACTTGCCGGTCCGCAGCGGCTCCTGCCAGATCCCGCGATGGCCGGGACGCACGATCGACCCGAATTTGAAGGCCGCCCCGGACGTGTCCTCCGTCGGCAGTCCGACGTAGGCTTTGATCACCGCCACCTCGCCCTGCTTGACGACCAGCATCGGGACCTGCTCCACCCGGAGCAGGAACGGGTTGAGTACGTAGGCCCCATAAAGCAGCGTATCGTGTTGGAGGCCCATCTTGCCGCCGGCCTTGAGAAAGGCGTCGAAGTCCTGGTAGTTGTTGTGCTGGACCGACTTGGAGCCGATCAGGACCTCGATGAGCGTCTGATCGGTGGCGTTCTCGCTCTCCAGCCTCTTGATGTCGTCGAACTCGCCGAGGCGACTGGCGATGGCCCCGCTCGGCAAGGGCTGGCCTTCCAGCGAGGTGACGATCCCGCAGGTGTCGACGAGCCCGCCGCTGCCCGCCGAGTCCGGCGCAATCACCGTCACCTTGAGCTGCTCCGCGCTGAGTCCGAAGGATTCATGGGTGAGGCGGCCGTGGGCTTGCAGGCGCTGGAACTCGTGGGCCACGGGCACCCCGTACACCCGCTCCCGGGTAATCACAACGAAGCCGACCGGATGCACCGGCATGAGACTGCCGGGCGGCAGAACGGGGCGCTGGACGCCCTTCTGTCCGCCGGCCTTCAGCCACGCGCGGAGGTCGCTGATGAGATTCAACTCGCCAACCGACTCGGCGGACTTCGCCCCGATCGGCAGAGCGCGGCCCGCTTGGGCCACGATCACTCCGATCTCCCCGGCCCGAACCTGCACCCAAGGATGCTTTTCCACCGCGTACACGACCCAGAACTTAAAACGCCAACCCGGCATCAAGAGATCGGCCTGGTATCCTGCTTCGGCGCGGAAGGCGATCGGGTTGTCGTCCGGGAGTCTCCGCAGCGAGAACCGCTTGGTGACCAGTCCGACCTCGGTCGGGCCGATGATCCGGATCGACGGCACCACCAGAACGACGAGGAGGGCCGCAAGCGTCGTCCAGAGCCAGTGCGCCGCCAAAAACGATAAGATCGTCATGATTCGACCTCCTCGAAAAGACGCCTCTTGCCCACAAGGATAGTGTAGCACCCTTCCATCGGCGCCATACTGCCGATCTGCCGCATCGACCGCGATCAGCCCGGGGGGCGGCGCACTTTCAAGCTGAACGTCTGCTGGAAGACGGACTGGTCCACGGTGCCATACACGTCATCGCTGCCGACGTGCCCGATGCAGACGATCTTCCCGCTGTGGAGTTGCACCGCGCGGGGGTAGTACTTGGTGCCGGGGATCGGCAGCCTGGTCCAAGTCTTTCCCTCGTCGGTCGTGGCGTAGATGCCGTCGGTCGCCAGATGGAGGATCACGCCTTCCTTGGTCAAGAGCACCTCGGGGAAACCGCTGTGCGAGAAGGGGGCTGGAGTGGCCGGCCCCACCTTCCACCCCTCTTGTTGCTTCGCGACGATGCTCTGCATCCGGTCGCTGTAGCCAGTGGGGAACGGCTCGCCCATCCGCGCGGCGCCCGGCGGGACCTCGGCGGCCGTCGGCGGAAAATGCTCCGCGCGGTGAACCCAGAAGAGGTCGCCATTGGGTAGCTCGCAGAAATCGCTTTCTTCGCACACCCCTTGCTCCGTGGGCATCAGCGTGATCGGCGGGCCCCACGACTTTCCCTGATCCGTGGAAACCCATATCATTTTGGTCATGCGCGGATTCGGAACCGTGCCATCACCACGCTTCCACACCCCGCCCATGAGCACCAAACGACCATCGCGAAGCGGCCGGATGATCGTGGGCCAGACCCGGTACTGTTTGGCGGGCAGAAGGTCGACCCGCGGGCCCCACGTTGCTCCGCCGTCCGTGGAGCGCTCGACGTAACCGGCGTCGTTCGGATCGCCCGCCCAGCGGGGGCAAACCAGCGTCCCGTCCTTGAGCACGGCCATGCCGCGACCGCCGCCGCGCGGGACGTCGCCCGCGACGCGCGTCCATGTCGCTCCTTCGTCCCGCGATTCGAGGATCGGCACGCGGGAGACGGGATTGTCTTTCGGGCCGGTCCGCTCGGTGAACGAGCATTGCAGCCGGCCATCCGCGGCCAGCCAGAGGCCGACCCACGAGGTATAGCCGGGCGTTTCCGGAGAATGATAGATCGTTTTCTCCGCGTACTCGACGGCTTCGACGGCCTGCCCGCCCGCTCCCGGCCGAACTCCCTCTTCCGCGCCGGCGACGGCGGCGACGAGGGAAACGAGCCAAACGGCAACTCCAGATTTCGACGTCATGTGGTGTTCTCCCTAGGGTTGGAATAGGCTGGTGCCGAGAACAAGACAGTATAACCATCGAGTGAGTCCATGGAAAGCGAACCCCCGGAGCGTCGGATCGCCGCGCCCGCCGCAAGGTAACCCCGCCGTATGAAGTCACACGTCGAGGTTTCTCACGTCCAGCGCGTGTTTCTCGATGAACTCGCGGCGGGGTTCGACTTTGTCGCCCATCAGCACGCGGAACATCTCGTCGGCCGCGGCGGCGTCTTCCATGGTGACGCGCAACAGGGTGCGGTTGGCCGGGTCGAGCGTGGTGATGCGGAGTTCCTCGGCGTTCATTTCGCCCAGACCCTTGAACCGGGTGACCTGCAGGCCCTTCTCGCCCGCGGCACGAACGGCGTTCAACAGACCGCGGAGATCGTCCACTCCGGTGGTGGTCTCGCCGCGGCGGAGATGATATCGGGCTTCCTCGATGCCGGTCCGCTCCTGCGGCAGCAGGGCGTCGATCTCGAAACCCATCTCGCGCAGCTCGGCCAGGTGGTTATTGATCGAGCGGACTTCGTGCAGCTCGACGATGTGCAGCCGGCTCGGCCGCTTGCCGTTGCCATTGGTCTTGCCGTTCGGCGTCTCGCCGACCTCCAACTCCTTGCCCGAGGTCTCTTCCTGCTCCGCGACAAACTTGTCCAATTCCTGCCGCGTGGAAAACCAGTGTTCGTCGTGGCCGAGGAAGACGTGGTAGATGGGCAGTCTTCCGGAGACAGGTTCCTGGCGGGCGGCATGGGCGCGGAGGCTGATGCCGCGGCGCTCCAAGGCGACCAGTGATTGTTCGAGCGACGCGAGGACGCGGCAGAGCCGTTCCATCGGCTTGCCCTCGATCACACGGCCGTCGCTCGGCTCGAACACCGCGTCGCCGACGCCCGCCTCGAGCAGTTGCTCCCGCATCTCCTCTTCGCTCTGGACGTAGTAGGTTTCTTTCTTTCGGCGGACGCGGAACAGGGGCGGCTGGGCGACGTAGACGTAGCCGGCCTTCACCAGGTCGTACATCTGCCGATAGAAAAAAGTCAGCAGCAGCGTGCGGATGTGCGAACCGTCCACGTCGGCGTCGGTCATGATGATGATTTTGCTGTAGCGGCGTTTCGTAAGGTCCATCTCGTCGCCGATGCCGGCGCCGATGGCCGAGATCATGCTGCGGACCTCCTCGTTGGCCAGCACTTTGTCGTCGCGCGATTTATAGG
>JAPLNP010000080.1 GCA_026401055.1 Planctomycetia bacterium | reverse complement strand
CCGATCGCGTGGAGCCCCGGGCGGTAAAACGCCGCCCGAAACCACACCCCCTATTGACCAAGCCCCGCGCCGAAGCCCGTCTCGATCTACTCGCCGGTGCCTCGACGTAAACCCTTACCACCAAAGCGGCAGTGCCATTCGTTTCTGATACCGTTTTGTGGTCCGGGCGCGATGTCCTCGCCGTGGGCCACGCCATAGCCCAGTTCCTCAAACCAGGATAGGGCGGCGTCTTCGACGGTGGATTCGTTGAACGACATGTTTCAGCAGCCAAACTTGCAGAAGCGTGGCATTCATAGGGCCACGCCATAACCAAATTGACCACCTCAGACCAGATCAATTCCCTCGCCCATCCACGCCAACGGACGGGTTGGATGAAGCTTTACAATGGCGGGGGTGGGATTCGAACCCACGACCTCGAGGTTATGAGCCTCGCGAGCTGCCGGACTGCTCCACCCCGCGTTGTGAATCGTCGCCAAGACTAAGACGCATCCCGCGACAGTGTGCATTCTAGCAGTATTTCGGCCGTCGTCGAGAGGACGACCACCTATTTTTGCCGCGATTCGCGGCGGGACCAACCGTGGCGGTGGTTTTGGCCATCCGTGGCGAGACCGGCATGCCCATTAAGTGGCTGGCATGGACACCCGGTCTGGCTATCTCTGCGGTCCGGCTTGCGCATTTTATTGGCGGTTCACTTTGTGGCGGGTACACTAAGTAGGTGGGAGTGCGCGGCTCCCGGCGTGCGGTTGAGGCCCGCCGCGTGGCGGCCAAATCGGCTCGGCCGGTCTGGCGGACGGAGGAGTTGCGTCGATGACGCTCCAGGGGCTTTCTCAAGAATCCGACGGTTTGCCGCGGCGGCCCCCACTGCCTCCGGTCGCGGTGTCGCCCCCATCGGAACCCGACGTTGTTATTAGATTGACCCCCCCACTAAGACACCGCGATTCGCCCGAGCCGCGCCGTCGTCCGGTGAGGGACGCGGCGAGACAGAACGATACCACCCGCGAGAAGGGCTTTGCTGCCGACATTGTCCAGAACGCGCCGCCGTGGCTCGCCAGCGCGGTGGTCCACATGAGCGCGCTCGTTCTGCTCGGCTTGCTGTGGTTGCCCACGCGGGCGGACCGGCAGGTCCACCTCGAGGCATCGACCTATGCCGAGGAACTCGGAGACCAGTTGATCTTCGACTCGCCGCTGGCCGGCAACGACCCGGACAAGGTCGAGGAGCCGCTCGTGACGCCCGACAAGCTGCCGGAGGTTGACGATCCGTTTGCCGCGCCGGCCAAGATGGAGGTTCTCTTGGAGGGCAGCATGGCAACGAGCGACCTGCAGGCCCCCCAGATCGGGTTGGCGTTGCGCGGCCGCAGCGAGGGGATGAAGAAGTCGCTCTTGGGACGTTTCGGCGGCACGGAAACGACGGAGTCGGCGGTCCATCTCGGCCTCAAGTGGCTCGTCCGAAACCAGCAGAAGACCGGCCAGTGGAGCCTCACCGGCCCGTACGACAACGGCGGATCGACCGAAAACGAGGAGGCGGCGACTTCGTTGGCGCTGTTGGCGTTTCAGGGCGCCGGGCACACGCACCAAGGCGAAGGCGAGTTCAACGGGAACGTGCGTCGCGGTTGGGCCTGGCTCTTGAAGCGGCAGGACGCCGACGGCAGTTTCTACCACGACGGCGGGATGAATCATCGCTACTACACGCAAGGTCAATGCGCGATCGCCCTGTGCGAGTTGTACGCGATGACCAAGGACGACAAACTGCGGGAGCCGGCCCAGCGGGCCATCCGGTACCTGCTCGATTCACAGAGCCCGATGGGCGGATGGAAATATCAGCCCAGGGTCAACAGCGACGTTTCGGTGACGGGCTGGGTGGTGATGGCGTTGCAGAGCGCGAGGATGGCGGGCATCGAGATCCCGCCGGAGCATTTTCAGCGGGTCGAGCGGTTTCTCGACCAGATCGCCCAGGAAGACGGCAGCCGCTACCCGTACGAACTCGGCCGCATGGCCACGCCGGCCATGACGGCCGAAGCGCTGTTGTGCCGTCAATACCTGGGCTGGGCGCGGGACGATCCACGGTTGGTTCGCGGCGTCGAGTGGATCACGTCGCCGGGCAACCTGATCAACTACGACACGAACCGCAACGTCTATTTCTGGTACTACGCCACGCAGGTCGCCCATCACATGGAAGGCGAATACTGGAAGCGATGGAACGCGGTCATGCGCCAAGCCGTGCCCGAGCGGCAGAGCAAGCGCGGCCGCGAGGCCGGCAGTTGGCCGCCGGCCAAAGACGACTTGTTCGACGTTTCGGGCGGTCGGCTGTACGTCACGTGCCTGTCGATCTACATGCTCGAAGTCTACTACCGCCACCTGCCGATCTACACGGGCGTCTACCTGGGCCGGTGATTCGGTGGTCCGTGGGCTGGGTCGAGCACACCGCATTGTCGCCTTTCGCTATTGTCGCCTTTCGCTCCGCGAAAGTAGCGCTACTTTCACGGAACGATAGACTGCTACTCTCACGGAGCGTCAGATCGCTACTTTCGCGGAGCGAAAGGCGACACTCGTTTCCGCGCCGGGCCTAAACGCCCTGCCGCCGGGCCTCGAAGGCGACCAGGGCGACGCTGACCGAGAGGTTGAGGCTTCTGGCCTCGGGCCGAATGGGGATCCGCAGGCAGCGCTCGGCGTTGGCGTCGAGCATCCCGCGAGGCAGCCCGCGCGATTCGCTGCCGAACACCAACGCGTCGCCCGGCGCAAACCGCGCGTCGGTGTACGCGGTCGCGGCGGTCTTCGACAGGAACCAAAACCGCGCGGGATCGAGTCGCGAGCACAGGGCGTCCCAGTCGTCGACGATTTCCCAGTCGAGGTGCGGCCAATAGTCCAGCCCGGCGCGCCGCAGACGCCGATCGTCGATCGTAAAGCCAATCGGCCGGACCAGCCAGAGCTTCGCCCCGACCGCGACGCAGGTTCTGCCCACGCTGCCGGTGTTGTAGGCGATTTCCGGCTGATAGAGGACGACGTCGAGCGGCGAGTGGGACATGGCGGCAGATGAAGCTACTTCAGGCCGGATTCCTTCTCCTGCGCCGAGCCCACAATCCCCTTTCCTAACTGCTGTATTACCAGAACACGCTCCGGACTTGTTAGAGCTTCCCCGAAGTGACGGACCGCCTCATAGTGGATCTTCGCCGTCGGTTTGTCACCAGACGCCAACGCCTGATCGCCGGCGGCGAGGGCGTGCCTCGCGATAGCCCTCAACGCAGACGCGAGCTTTATGCACTCGTTCAGCATCTGCGTGCGTGCTGGGGCATCGAGCGACTTGAAGCCGTCCTCCGAGACGTTCAAGGCGGGCACACCCGCAAATACGGCTCGATCATTCCACTGAATCGAGACAAACTGCTTCACCGCGTCGTCCTTCGCGCCGGACTCCCACGCCGCCAGCACGTTGGTGAAGGGGATGCTTTTACCGGGGGCCTGGGATTCCGCCGGTTGGGCCGGCGCCTCCTGACGGTTTGCAGTGGATCCGACGGAGGTTTGCTGTTGGGGTCTTGCTTCGACCTCTGGCTTGGCGCATCCGCAAAACGATGCAGTAAGCGGCGTGCCCAGCAGGGCAACGACAAACAGACGAATTCCCGTGTTCATCGATCTCTCTCCCCTGGAAAATGAACCGAAAACGCAAAACAGCCTCCCGAACGCACGAGAACGTCTGGCAGTAAGCCTCGGGCCGCGCTTCATCTCGTTTGCGGCGTCTGCGATGCCCCGATCACGGGTCGATTCCGCCCCCCGAGCACGTCCACGACGAGCGTGAACTGAGCGCCCGGCTTCCTGCATTTGGACCGGTTTACGGCCGGCCGTTCGACGGCTATGATAGTGTCGCTGCATTCTACATTTGGAGACACCACCATGCAACTGGCTGGCAAGGTCGCGCTGGTCACCGGCGGAACGAAGGGTATCGGGGCGGCGACGGCCGTCGAGCTGGCTCGGCGCGGGGCGGACGTGGCCATCAACGGGCGGCACGATGACGACGAAGCCCGAGCGACCGTCGCCCAGATCGAAGCGATCGGCCGGCGGTGCGCGCTCGTGGTGGCCGACGTGGGCAAGGCGGATGAGGCGACGCGGTGCGTCACCGAGACGGCCGAGCGGCTTGGCGGGGTCGACGTCCTGGTCCACTCGGCCGGCGGCCCGATTCGCGGCGGCTTCCTCGAAGTCACGCCCGAGGCATGGCACGCTCGTGCTCGTCTCGTCGGTGGCGGGCATCCGCGGCGTCCACATGCTGATGGCCTACCAGGTCGTCAAGGGCGCGCTGCCGCAATTCGCCCGGGCGATGGCACGCGAGTTCGCCGACGACAACATCCGCGTCAACGCGGTCGCCCCGGGCATCATCACGACGCGGTTTCACGCCGGGGTCACGCCCGAACAGCGGCGTCACAACCTCGACAACCGCATTCCGTTGCACCGCGAGGGCACGCCCGAGCAGGTCGCCCGGCTGATCGCCGAGTTGGCCACGAACGACTACATGACCGGCGAGACGGTCGCGATCGACGGGGGATTGACGATGCGGATAGCGTGATCGAGCCGAGAAACGCGAGCCGTAGCGTGCGTCTGGACGCACCATCGAAGCACGGAAAGACAATTCATGGTGCGTCCAGACGCACTTTACAACTTCACAGCCAACCCGCGAGGTAACCATGAGCAAGCATCCACTCTCCCGCCGGTCATTTGTCAGATTCGCTCTCCTTGCCGCCGTGTTTGTCCTGGGGGCGTCGATGGCGCGGGGCGAAACCGCTCCGGCCGTCAAGCCCAAGATCGAAGGCGGCGCGGCGTTCTACAACGTCCAGGACTGGGGCGTCGAGGGCCGGGGCTGGAACGACACGAAACGCTACTTCGACCGGCTGCCCGGCAAGGCCGAAGGAGTCGTCCGCGAGCCGGTTTGGGGGCTCAGCCGCGACTCGGCGGGCATGGTCGCGCGGTTCGAGACGGACGCGACGGAGATTTCGGTCCGCTACACGCTCCGGTCCGACCGGCTGGCGATGCCCCACATGCCCGCCACGGGCGTAAGCGGCGTCGATCTCTACGCCAAGCACAAAGAACGATGGCGGTGGCTGACCGTCGCCCAGCCGACGTCGAAATCGACGACGCTGACGACCGGGGGTCTCGACCCGGGCCGGCGCGAGTACCTGCTGTACCTGCCGCTTTACAACGGCGTCGAGTCGCTGGAGATCGGCGTGCCCAAGGACGCCGCGTTCGTGCCCGAGCCGCCGCGCAAAGACAAGCCGATCGTGTTCTACGGCACGTCGATCTGCCAGGGCGGCTGTGCGTCGCGGCCGGGAATGCTCTACACCTCCATCCTGGGCCGGCGGCTGGATCGGCCGGTCATCAACCTGGGCTTCTCCGGCAACGGGACGATGGATGCGTCGATGGGCGAGTTGATGGGCGAGTTGGACGCGGCCGTCTACGTGATCGACTGTCTGCCGAACATGTCGGCGGACGTCGTGGCCCAGCGGACCGAGCCGCTGGTGCGCCAGTTGCGCAAGGCCCGGCCGGACGCGGCCATCGTCCTGGTCGAGGATCGGACGTACGACTTCGCCTTTCTGCACAAGGACGCCCGGGATCGCCACGCCACGAGCCGCGCCGCGTTGAAGGCGGCCTACGACAAGCTTGTGGCCGACGGCGTGAAGGGTCTTTCCTACGTGCCGGGCGACACGCTCTTGGGCGCCGACGGCGAATCGACCGTCGACGGCTCCCACCCGAACGATTTAGGCATGATGCGGATGGCCGACGCGCTCGCGCCGGTGCTCAAGCCGCTCGTGGGCAAGCCGTAGTGGAACAACCGTAGGGTGCGTCGCTACGCAACGCGAAGCAGGCAGACCCATTACTCCCGCCACGAGTCGTCGCTCTGCGATCCCCAGAGGTCGGTCTGCGGCAGCATCAACTCGGGCAGGTTGCCGCCGGACAGAGAATCGGGCAGGGGGCGGTGCCGGGCGGGAACGCCAAGGGCGAGGGTGTCCGGCGGAACGTCCTTCGTCACCACTGAGCCCGCCCCAATGAAGGCGCCGCGACCGATCGTCACGCCCGGACAAATCGTCACGCCGCCGCCAATGGTCACGTGATCTTCGATCCGGGCCCCTTCGACGGGCGCGGCGCGGCGCATGGGGTATTTGTCGTTCAGGAAGGTCGTGCCGGGGCCGATGAACACCATGCTGCCGATTTGTGTGCCGCTGGGGATGTAGACGTGGGCCATGATCTTCACGCCGTCGCCGACGCGGATCCGCCCTTCCAGCGTACACTTGTGATGCACAACGCAGCGGTTGCCGATGGTGACTTCGGCGCGGATCAGGACGTGGTGGCCGCACTGGAACCGGTCGCCGATCGTCGTGCCGGCGTAGAGAATCGCCCCCGCGCGGATGATCGCATGGGCGCCGATGCGAAGCGGGCGCGAGTCGCCCGGGTAGCGGTAGCCGAGCACCACGCCCTCATCGACTTGGGCATCCGGTCCGATTTCGTACCAGGGGTTTTCAGCGATGGCTGGGCTCCTTGGCGAAGTTGCGTAGGGTGCGTGTCGCACGCACCGATCATCCGATGTCCACGAATGCGCGCCCGCGCGCACCAGCCACACCCTCGGTTTATCTCGGTGCTTGCAAGCACGGATCGTACTGGGCTCCGCTCCTTCAAGCTGCCTCATTTCCTGTTTTCCGCGTTCCTATCGTCTTCTTCGGCCTCGGCAGAACGTCCCAACGCCCTGTGCACCTGCGCGCGCAGCCTGTAGGCCCTCGCTCTATTCGGTTGCAGGCGGATCGCTTCAGTGAGATCCTCAAGAGCGCGCCCAAGGTCAGACTTCGACAAGCGGGCCTCGCCTCGACGCAGATAGCCCTCGCTAGACGTTGGATTCAGGCGTATCGCCTGATCGCAATCTGCAATTACCGCATCAAGAGACCCGAGCTTCTTGTACCCCTGGGACCTGGCAATGTACGCGAGAGGGTCGTTTGGAGCAAGAGCGATAGCCTTGTCATAATCCTGCATTGCCTCCTCCATCTGCCGGCGATGTCGTTGGATATGACCGCGCAGCGTGTATGCAAAGGCATAATTCGGAGCAAGGCGGATGGCCTGGTCCGCATCTGCGAGTGCTCTATCATAATTCCGGACGCGATAGAACGCGGTTGCACGCCCAATAAGGGCGCTGCAGTAGTTTGGCATCAATCGAAGTGCCTCGTCAAAGTCGTTGACCGCCCGGATGTAATTGGTCTTTGCCAAATGGGCGCGCCCCTGAAGCATCCAGCCGTGAGCCTCAGTCGGAGCAAGACGAGCGATCTCCTCCGCGGCGCCCAACGCCGCGTCGATCCGACCCGTTCGGTAATACAGATCGAAGAGGCCAAATCGGGGATCTAGATACGTCGGCATCAACTCAATTGCTCTGTTACAGTCGTGGATAGCCTTTTCGTATTCACCCATCTTGTTGTGTGTGTGCGCTCTGGTGTAAAACCCGAGGGCGTACGTCGAATCGAGGCGGATGGCTTCGTTAAGATCTGCAATCGCGCTCTCGTATTCGCCGGCACGCGAAAAGGCGTTCCCCCGGCCCTGGTAGTATCGCGCAACCGACGGGTCGAGGCGAATCGCCTCCGTGAAGTGCTCAATAGCCTCTAGGTAGTCACCGGCGGCACCGTGAACACAACCCCGAAGGTTATGAGCAACGGCCGAATGCGGATCGAGCGCGATCGCCTTTGTGACGTCCAAGAGTGCTGCATTATTGTCTTCCCTCACAAAATACGTGTATGCCCGAAAGGCATAATGTTGTGAATTCGTTGGATCGAGGCGAATTGCCTCAGTAAAATCCTGAATCGCGTCCGCGTATTCGCCGCGCCGGAATCGGCTGCGACCGCGCTCAACAAAGAACCGCGGATCGGGAGGATTCGGCGAAGGCACCTCGCCTTGGTCACGACCAACCGTGTTGTTCTGTTCATCCGGCATTAGTTCTACAACATCATTTTGCTATTGGAGGTTTTCGCGGTTTGAGGCATACAGGAGGGATGGTGAATCGAACTGGCCGGTTCGGCGTGTCATGGAAGTCTTTTGGAGGACTTTATCATGGATACGGTCGAACTGCGCGC
>JAPLNP010000429.1 GCA_026401055.1 Planctomycetia bacterium | reverse complement strand
GCCACGTGGTCCAGCGAATGAAGGAAACGCACCGCTCGGGGATTCGCCTGCTTCCACGCATCCAGCTCGCCGCGGAGGAACGCGCGGTAGTCGTCGTCCACGGCGGGCAAACGCTCGTGGGCTTCTTCGACCCGGCGGAGCAATTCCTGGCGGGCGCCGCCGCCGAGCAGTTTCCGCAGGCGGGGCCGAAGCGTTTCGCTGCCGACCTGGGCCAGACGCTCCAGTTCGTCCAGCAGCTTTTCGACGGCCAGCAGGATGGCGGTGCGTTCCTGCCGGTGCAGGGTTTCCAGCGGTCCGGCCTTGCTCGGGTTCATCGCCCCGTAAGCGGCGCGGATCGGCCACGTCACGCCCTGCCCCAGCACGCGGTAGAAACCGTGTACTCGGCGGGACCACTCGGCTCGGCCGGCGTCCCACCAATCGCGAATCTCGTCGACGAGCACTCTGGCCGGCAACGTCGGCCACGCCACCCGGGCCATCTCGGCGCCGGACAGCGCCCCGGCCGCCGCCAGGAACTCGCCCGAGGCCGCGCGGATCGTCTCCAGGTACGCGCCGGCGCCGGTTTCGGCGTCGACGACCCGGGCGATCGCGCCGCGGAACGTGCGGATCTTGATCGCGTCGAACTCGAAGGCAGCCAGCTCGTCGCGCAGGCCCGACGTCTGCTCGGGCGGCAAGTGGCCGTCGGCCCCCACCCGATAAAACGGCAGCCGCGACTCGGCCGTCGCTTTACGATCCAAGGGAACGACGTAGACCAGCTCGGGCCGGGCGCCCGTCTCGCTTGCGAACGTCGCCAGCCACTGCGGCCAGTAGGGACGGTCCGCCTCCAGGTCGCACTGATTGAACACGACGACGACGGGTTTGTCGGCCAACACGGCCTCGCGGAAGAACTGCTTCACCGCCGCGTCGTTGTACTTCTGCTGCGTCAGGACGGCCACCAGAACGTCCGCCGCCTGGCGAATCGCCCGGGCACGCTGCCAGTTCACCTCGACGTCGGAATCCACGTCGGGCGTGTCCAACAACAACAGCCTCGCGGGGACGTGCTCGCCCACGCGCCAGAAGAGATAATGCTCCGGGCAATCGCGGCGCGAATCGTCGGCCGACCGCCACGGCTGGAGCCGAAAGCCGTCGAAGAGCCGGGCGAGCAGTTCCGCATCGGCGGCGTCCTCGGGCACGAGGCAGACCGGGTGCTTGGTCCCGGCGGCCAGCGGGCTGACGGCGCTGGCCGCCTCGCCGGTCATCTGGTTGAACAGCACCGACTTGCCGATGTTCGTGCCCCCGACCACGGCCACGACCAGCAGCGGCCGGGTTTCGAGTTGCGGCAACAGTTTGTGTTCGAGCAACTCGAACCAATCGAGCCCCGACGGCGGCGGCACGCCCACGCGCTCGGCAATCGGCGTCAGCGCCGCCAGCCAACGGTGCAGTCGTTTGACCTGTTCGGCCCAAGCGAGATAGTCGGTCGGCATGGGACAGGGGTCAGGGGACTAGGGTATGGTAGCGAAAGCCAAAATGCCCGCCGACTGCGGCGGCGGGGTTGGTCCGAGGCGTCCGCCGCGCCGGGGCCAGAGCGATACGCAGTCATCGCTGTCTTCAATGTGAAACCGACAACCGACCGCTGCCCCCTGATCCCTGGTCCCTGGTCCCTAACCCCTGCCACTCACTCCGGCGCGGCCAGGAGCACGGCGATCGCGTGAACGATCCGGGCGTGGTTCAGCACGAGGGCGTGGGGGCTGGTCAGTTTCCTCGGTTCGCCGTGGATGACGTGGACCGGGCACTCCGGGTCGGGACGTTCGTAGTTGAGCGTGTAGGGCACGAGGCCTTCCTGAAAACCCAGGACGCTGGCGGCCATTTCGACCGCGCCCGTGCCCGCGCCCAGGTTGCCAAAAAAACTCTTCGGCGCCGTTACCGGCACGTCGCCCAGTGTGTCGTGAATCGCCCGGGCCTCGAGCCGGTCGTCCACCAGCGTGCTCAGCCCGTCGGCGTTGATGTAGCCGATCTGGCGCGGCTCGACGCCGGTCGCGCGGAGCACCTGGCGGATCGAATGGCGCACCGCCTCGCCGGTCGGGTCGCGGCCACCGGGCTGCGGTTCGTAATGGGTGGCGAAGCCGAGCACGCGGGCGAGGATGGTGGCGCCGCGGGCTTCGGCGTGGCGGCGTTCTTCGAGCACGAAGGCCCCGGCGCCTTCGCCGTGAACCATGCCGTCGCGGTCGGCGTCAAACGGACGCATCGCCCGGGTCGGGTCGTCGCGACGCTCGGACAAGGAATACGCGCGGCGATAGGCCCAGATCGTCGGGTGGATGCGGCAGCCGGTGCCGCCGGCGATCATCACGTCGGCCTGACCCCGCTGGATCACGCGAATCGCCTCGGCCACCGCCGCCAGGCTCGATACCTCGCCCAGCGTCAGCGAGTTGTTCGGACCGCGGGCGTCCCGGGCGATGCCCACGTGACAGGCCGGCATGTTCGGCAGCTACTTGAGCATCCAGAGCGGCGACATTTCGGCGCGGGCCTGTTCGCCCCACCGCCGAAAGTCGAACTCGCCGCCGACCATGCACCCGGCGAAGGCGTTGCGCAGCTCGGGCAACTCACAGGCGATCATGTCCGCGCCGAAAACGATGCCCAAACGATCAGGGTCAACCGCGCCGTTGTCCAACAACGCCTGCGTACAGGCGAAATCGGCCGCCGCGAACGCCAACTGGATGTCGCGGCTCATCACCTTGAGGCTTTTGCGGGGACGGACGTGCGTCTTCGGGTCGAAGTCGGCCACCTCGGCGCCCAACGGCGCGGGAAGGTCGCTCCCGTTGAAGAGGTCGAAACGCCGCACTCCGCTTCGGCCCTCGCGCAGCGACGCCCAGAAGGCCCGGCTGCCGACGCCGATCGGGCTGACCACGCCCACGCCCGTGATCACGATCTCCCGCGCGCTGGCCATCGTACTGCAACCGCCGTTCGTGCTTCGATGTTGGCCGAAATGATCACGCCGACCGCCTCCTGCCAGGTCGGGATCCCGCGATGGACCAGCGACGACTCCTCGGTCAACGACTCTTCGTCGGAATCTTCCGACTCTTCGTCGGCGTCGTCCGACTCCTCGTCGGCATCGTCCGACTCCTCGTACTCGTCGTCCGATTTGGGCTGCGGCGGACGAACGCCGGCGCGCTGACTGGGTGGTTCGGCCTCTGCTTGGTCGGCCGACTTCGCGCGGCCGGGACGTCGTCGCCGGCGACGCTTTGATCGATCCTCGGTCGCCTCTTTTTCCTCCGCCTCCGGCTCCTCGACTTCCGCCGGCGCCGGCTCGAACTCGGCGAGGGCCCCCGCGCACTCCTCTTGGAAGACGTCGACCGCGTCCGGTTCGGTCAGGATCTCGGACTCCTCCTCGGCGGCCTCGCCGGGCGTGATCACGAGGTCGCTCTTTCGCGTCCGACGACGTCGTTTCCGCCGTTTGCGGGCAGGCCCCTTCTCGACCGCCTCGGACGTACTCGATTCCGCCTCGCCACGGGCTTCGTCGCGGGCAGCTTCCTCGCGGGGCAACGTCTCGGCTCGCGGCTTCTCGCCCCGCGGCTTCTCATGTCGCGGCTCCTCGCGCCGTGGCTCCTCGCGCCGTGGCTCCTCGCGCCTTGGCTTCTCACGTCGCGGCTCCTCACGTCGCGGCTCCTCACGCCGCGGCTCCTCACGCCGCGGCTCCTTGCGAGCCGGCGGCAGTTCGATCGACTCGACCGGTTTCGCCGGGGCCGGGGGAACTGGTCTTGGCACTTCCTGAGCGGGCGGAACCGCCTTGGTCACCGTCTTTGGGGGCGACTCCGGTTGGGGCAGCCCGAATTGTTCCGCCAAGGTGGCCCAGCCGGGCGTCGGGCGCCGAGGCGGCGATTTCGGCTTCGCTGCCGGCGGCATCGACTTCGCACCCGAGGGGGGCGCGATCGCCTGTTCGGGCTCGGGCGGCGTCGGGCAGGACGCCGGGGGCTTGCCGGCTTCGGCGGGCTTGGGTCCTTCTTCGGGGCCCTTTTTCGGGGGAACTTCTGCCCCCAGGTCAGCCGCCAAGTCTCCCCAGTGGTCCGCCTTATCGTGGCTGGTCATGTTCTATAAATCTTTAGCTGAGAAACGGTTAAAGCCTCCCGAATGGACGGTGTCCCTATCGGGGGCTCGAATAGGACAGTATAGGACTTTTACCCCGTGCTGGGAAGCCGGGGCAAGATACCACTGCCCTGGATACCTGCCCTTGTCTAGGTGCCTCGGCACGCTTCCGCCACGGCGTGTCATCATAATGACACACAGAATCATTCTGATTACATATTCCAGCCCTTGGGCCACCGGCCCGGTTTGAGCTTTACCGCTCGGCCAAATTGCTGTAAACCTTTCCAAGTGAGTGAGTTAGACCTTCCAAACCGGCCGAGGATCGATCGGTCGGAGCGGCTTGGCATGGCGTTGGCACCGATGTGGACCGTCGAAATGACCCTCAAGCGCCGATAGACCCGATAGAATACATAGATAGGGAGAAAGCCATGACGGACCGCGTCTATCAACCGGCAAGAGTGCTTCCCGCGCGGAGACTCGTCCTCGGCGTCTGGCTTGCCGCCGTGCTGATCGCCAGCCCGCTCGTGCCGGCCGGGGAGCAAGGATCTTCGCACCAGTCCGCGGGTCGGTCGACGGCGTCGCAGTCCGCCCAGCGATCGATTCAATCGCGCTCGAGCGACTACAGCAGGGGATCCAGTAACATCACGCGAAGCCCGATGTCAACCTCGAGCCGGGTCGAATCCCGAGAGGTTTCGCCCAGTCGCTCGATCACCCGGTCGCCCAGCGGCTCGTATACCCGGTCGTCGAGTCGCGTGTCCACGTCGCCGGCCCAAGTGTCGCGCTCGCCGGCGAGCGAACCTCGCACTCGCCTATCGTCCCCATCGACGAGAGCGTCGGACCCCTCCTCTTCGGCCACGGTTCGACGCACGCTGACAACTCCGCCGTCCGAACGCAGGGACCTGGCCCAGAGACGAGAGCCCACGGTGACACGAGAGCCCACGGGACGCGCGGAACGCTCCGCAAACCGAGATTCCCTGTCGACAAGGGAGTCCGTCCAGGGAAGGGGGTCGTCTACGGAACGGAATCCGGCCGAGACCACGCGGTCGACCCAAGCCCAGGCCACTGGACCGCGACAATCGAGCGAGCCCGTTGTCAGAAACGAGCGCGCCGGAAGCGAGCAGACCCAGCGACGCGAAACCGTCACGGACCGCGGACGCGCCGGCGACGTCGGGAGCACCACGCGGCGACTCGCGAGCGGCGGTTCCGACGAGCGTCCGAGTTTCTCCGAGATCCGCAAGCGGATCGGTGAAAACAGCCGATCGCCCTCCGGTTCGAGTTCCTCCGCCGAACCCGGTGGGAACCGAGCGACGAAGGCCGACATGGTGGCGATGCCCCGGGGCGGAGGTGCGTCCCGGGGAGGGCCGAATCCGGGCGGTTCCCACGGCTTGGCGGCCGATCGCCAGGGGCCGGCAAACATCCAGTCGCCCACCAGCGCGAATCGGTCCGGCGACTCGGCCCACCGGGGCGAGTCGAGCTTCCGCGTCGACAACGAGCAGGTTCTTGGGCGGGATCGTGGCGAGTCCTCGACCGGGCAGCCGAGTCTTTCGGACATCCGCAAACGGATTCCCGGTTCGTCGCAGGGTCCCACCGAGCGATCCAAGTCGTCCGAGGACCGTTCCCCCTTGCGCGATCCTCGCGGCTCGGGCGATCGTCAGCCGCTATCGGCCACTCACGATGGAGCGTCGAGAGGCGACGCCCACGGACCCAGAGGCGATATCCAGGGACCGAAAGGCGACGTCCGCGGGCCAAAGGGCGACGGCCGCGGGCCGGATCACGGACGTCAGTCGTTTCAAGACCACTACAAGGCCGACCAGTTCCGCGACGTGACCCGAGGGTCGGTGGCCAAGGGTCTCAGGCTGGACGACCAATACCGCATGCACGACAAGGGGGACGTCGCCCGGCGACTCGATCTCGACAGACACCGGCCCGGCGGCGTGAGCGTTTATCGCGGTCCGCACGGCGACCCGCGGCACATGAATTACTATCGCGGCTGGGTCAGCCCCTACTACGCCCACAGCGGTTTCCAGTTTTACTATCACGGGCCGGGCTACTATGCGTCGCTCTACTCCTACGGGTCGCCGTACTATTGGTACCCGCGATGGACGCCTTGGGTCACGTGGAGTTGGGGTTACGACTGCGACCCGTATTGGGACCCGCGGCCGATCTATTGCCGCCCGATCGTGTACGTGGCCGCTCGGCCGTGGGTGTGGTGGGAATGTCCGGTGTGGACGCCGCTGCCGGTGGTGGCCTGCGGGACGTGGGTGGACGTCGAGCCGATCCTGGTGGCCCCGGCGCGGTTGGACCTGCAATTGCTGGCGGTTCGTTTCGTCGATCCGGGCCATCCGGACGAGAAGCTCGGCCCGCGCTATCGCGTCTGGTTCCGCAACAACAGCACCGTGGCGATCAACCAGCCGTTTGACGTGGTGCTCTTGGCCGGCAACGACGACAAGGCCGCGGCGGGCTTGCCCCAGGCGGGCGTCCGCGTCGCGTCGATCAAGGCGGGCGAAGTCCAGTCGGTCGACATCCGGCTGCCGTTCGAGGTCCAGCAGATGGGCCGCGACGCCAACGGCCAGCCGATCCCGTTCAAGTCGCTGCACGTGCTGGTCGACGCGAACCAGGAGATCGCGGAGACGACCAAGATCAACAACGGAGCCCAACTGGCCGCCGAGGTCGTGCTGCCGGTCGACCCGGCGGCGTTCGAGACTGAGCCGAAGGACCAGGTGCCCGGCGGCGGAGAGATCATCGTGGCCGGCGAGGGTTTTGGTCCCGAGCCGGGCCGCGTGCTGGTGCAACTGGGCGGCTTGGAGCTCGAGGCGGAGATCCTCGGTTGGTACGACCTGGGGGTCCGGCTGAAGGCGCCGAACCTGCCGCTGGCCGGCCCGGCCGAGTCCCAACTGATCGTCGTCCGTGCCGACGGCGCGGCGACCAATCCGCTTTCGATCACGGTGATGCCGGCGGCGCTTGCCCAGCCGCCGGCGCCAGCGGTTCCACCACCGCCGGCAGCGATGCCACCAGCGCCGGCGGCCGCGCCAGCCGAAGAGGTACTCCTTCCGCCGGCCCTGCCGCAGCCTCAACCGTAGTCGGCCTCGTCATTGTGCCGCGCAGGTTCAGAGAAGCGTCTTGAATTCTTTGAGGTGGTCGGGGTTGTCAAGACAGAAAAGCGGAGTGTTTAAGGTGGATTCTAGGGTTGCTGTTGGGGGGCGTTGCGGA
>JAPLNP010000288.1 GCA_026401055.1 Planctomycetia bacterium | reverse complement strand
AGCTCGAAAAGCTGCTCAAGGAGCACGACGCGAAACTGGCCGAGGCCGACAAGGACGCCGTGCGCAAGGCGATCGAACGCACCCGCGAGGCCGCCAAGACCAACGATCGCGACAAGATCAAGTCGGCCATCAACGAACTGGAACAGGCCTCGCACGCGCTGAGCAAGACGCTCTACTCGACCGCGGGCGCGCAGGCCGCCGGCGCCGCGAGTGGCGCGGGCGGCGGACCGCAGGCCGCGCCGAGCGGCGCGGCGCCGGGCGATGACGAGGACACGATCGACGCCGAGTTCGAGGTGAAAGACTAGGGTTGGCCATGGCGTTTCGCATGGACAAGCTCACGATCAAGGCCCAAGAGGCCCTCGCCCACGCGCAGTCGGCGGCCGCCGATCTTGGGCATCCTGAACTCGATCCCCTGCACCTTCTCGCCGCGCTCCTGGACGAGAAGGAAGGCGTCGTGGGACCCCTTCTGGACAAGATCGGCGCGAACCGATCCCGGTTGAGCCAGATCGTCAAGTCGGAGTTGGGCCATTTCCCCAAGATTTCCGGCGGGGCGGTGCCCCAGGCAAACCAGGCCATGATCCGCGTCCTCGAAGCCGCCCAGCGCGAAGCGAGCGACATGAAGGACGAGTTTGTCTCGACCGAGCACCTCTTGCTGGCCTTGGCCAAGACCGACTCGAAGGCTCGCAACGTCCTGAAGCTCAACGCCGTCACCGAGAAGGAGATTCTCGCCGCGCTGAAAACCATCCGGGGCAGCGCTCGCGTGACCGACCAGAATCCCGAAGACAAGTTCCAGGCGTTGGACCGCTACGGGATCGACCTGGTCGAGCGGGCCCGGCGGGGTAAACTCGATCCGGTGATCGGACGCGACCAGGAAATCCGGCGCGTCATGCAGGTCCTGTCGCGGCGGACGAAGAACAACCCGGTGCTGATCGGGGAGCCCGGCGTGGGCAAGACCGCGATCGTCGAGGGACTCGCCCTGCGGATCGTCGACGGCGACGTGCCCGAGACACTCAAAAACCGCCGCGTGGTGGCCTTGGACATGGGCGCGTTGGTGGCCGGGACGAAATTTCGCGGCGAGTTCGAGGAGCGGCTCAAGGCCGTGCTCCGCGAAGTCGAGGACGCCGGCGGCAACGTGATGCTGTTCATCGACGAATTGCACACCGTCGTCGGCGCCGGCGCGGCCGAGGGCGGCAGCGACGCGGCCAACCTGCTCAAGCCGGCGCTCGCGCGGGGCGATCTGAGGTGCATCGGCGCGACGACCCTGGACGAGTACCGCAAGCACATCGAGAAGGACGCCGCCCTGGAACGCCGGTTCCAGCCGGTCTACGTCGGCGAGCCGTCGGTCGACGACACGATCGCGATTCTCCGGGGCTTGAAGCCGCGTTACGAAGCGCATCACAAGGGCGTGCGGATCAAGGATTCGGCCCTGGTCGAGGCGGCCAACCTCGCCCACCGCTACATCACCGACCGGTTCCTGCCCGACAAGGCGATCGACCTGATGGACGAGGCCACCAGCCGGCTGGCGATGGAGCTGCAAAGCGTGCCGAGCGAGATCGACGAGGTGCAGCGGCGCCTAGTCCAACTCGAACTGGCCGCCCGGCAACTCGCCGACGAAAAGGAAGAGCACGCCAAGCAGCGGCTCGCCGAGATCGAAAAGGAAATCCAACAGCAGAAGCACAAACTGGCCAGCCTCCGCGAGCAGTGGGAGTCGGAAAAGCTCGGGCTGGGCGACGTACACCAGATCCGAAGCCGCACGGCCGAGGTCGAGCTGCACTACAGCCAGCTCGCCGCCGCGATCAAAGAGAAACAGTCTTCGTTCCAGCCGGTCGGCGAAGAGGATTACCAACGGCTCTACGAGTTGGACCTCGAAAAGAAGAAACTCGCCGGCCAGTTGGAGAAGGCCGAAACCGCCGAGCCGCAAGGCAAGGGCCGCCGCCTGTTGCGCAAGGAGGTCGGGCCCGAGGAAATCGCCGAAGTCGTCTCCGCGTGGACCGGAATTCCCGTCGCGCGGATGATGGAGACCGAGCGGGCGAAACTGCTCGTGATGGAAGAGCGGATCCACCAGCGCCTCGTCGGCCAGGACGAAGCCGTCGAGGCCGTGGCCAACGCGGTCCGCCGCAGCCGTGCGGGCCTGCAAGACCCCCATCGGCCCATCGGCTCGTTCATCTTCCTCGGCCCCACGGGCGTCGGCAAGACGGAACTCTGCAAGGCCCTGGCCGAGGTGATGTTCGACGACGACAGCGCCATCGTGCGGCTCGACATGAGCGAGTTCATGGAGCGGCACACGGTCAGCCGGCTGATCGGGGCCCCGCCGGGCTACGTCGGCTACGAGGAAGGCGGCCACCTGACCGAGGCCGTGCGGCGTCGTCCGTATTCGGTGATCCTGTTGGATGAAATCGAGAAGGCCCACCGCGACGTGTTCAACATCCTCTTGCAGGTGCTCGACGACGGGCGGCTGAGCGACAACCAGGGCCACACGGTCGATTTTACCAACACGATCGTCGTGATGACGTCGAATATCGGCAGCCAGTTGATCCAGGAGATCGGCCGCGAAGGCGGCTCGGAAGAAGAAATGCGAGAGGCGGTCCGGGAATCGCTCGAGTCGCGGTTCCTGCCCGAGTTCCTCAACCGCATCGACGAGACGATCGTCTTCCACCCGCTCAGCGCCGAGCAGATCCACGCGATCGTCCGCTTGCAGATCAATCGTCTGAAGAAGCAAACGGCCGAGAAGCACCTCGACCTGGAAGTGACCGACGCGGCGATCGACGAGATTGCCCGGCAGGGCTACGACCCGAGCTACGGCGCGCGGCCGCTAAAGCGGGTGATCCAACAGCAGGTCCAGAATCCGCTGGCCACCGAGTTGCTCAAACGCAACCTCGCCGACGGCGGGCACGTGAAGGTCGACTGCCAAGACGGCGAGTTCGCCTTCGAGTGGCTCGATGCGGCCGCCGAAGAGACGGCGGCGGTGTAGCCCGGGCCAAATCCGTAGGGTGGGCCGAGCGCAGCGAGTCCCACCGCGAATCGGCAATCGGCGAGTTGTTCGGTGGTTCACACCGCCACAGTAAGGCCCGCACGCCGCTGAACTCAGCATCACAGCAAGGATGGATATGGTCGGCTACCGTTCTGTTCGCCGGCACCTGTTCCGGTACGATGCTCCTGAGATATCTTCCCTGGTTCTTCACGGGAGCATCAAGGTCACGACCCTTGAAGCCTGCAGGAATGCGGAAAAGGACTACTTCAGAGACGAAGAGGAGGGTACCCGTATCACCACGTCGCTCCCTGAGAGGGACTCGCTCGACGCTTCGGGTCTCGCTAGGCTGCTTGGTGTTGATCCAGCAGGAATCTGTGTCCGGGGAAAGGACGCCGTGGTCACGGTCGGCGAGCACGCGGTTCATCGCCACGAGAAAGTCCCAAATGCGTTCATCTTCTGCGCCTCCGCGCTGGAGAATGATGCGCACATGATGGCGAGTTTTGGCTCGGGTTGCGTGAGGATTTCGGACCCGCTCGCCTTCTTCCAGGTGGTCGACGAACATCTCCGTCGGTCAGTAGCGCCGAACGACCTCCAGGCGTGCGTCGTGGATGATGTGCTGTACGCACCTCGAAGCAACAACTACCGCGATCATGCGGACAAACATGTTGCGTTTCTGAAGCCCCGCGGCGGACACAAGGCATTCGAGAGAGAATACGAGGTGAGAGCTGTCTGGATACCCCGGGACTTCGCCATCGAGCCCGTGTTCCTGAGTATTCTAGCTGCCGTGCCATTCGTGCAACCAGTAACATCGCCATCCACTTGACGGTCAAGGCGTGCGGCCTTTCCCGCAAGTGATGGCACCCGGCGTCCGCCCTTTCCCATTTTCACGATCGCCCTCGCACGATCCTGGTGGGGCTCGGCCGCCGATCGACCCGTGTGCGGCGCGAGCTCGTGATGCGGCGCGACAATGCCGTGCATGCCGGAGTGAGAAAACCGGCGGCCTCGACCCACCCTACACGTTCCTTATCACCCCAACCGACACGAACGCCAGTCGGGCGGAAACGCGCTCCGGCGGGAGCTTGTACATTGCAGACACCGCGCGGCGGTAGGCGTCGAGTTGGGGGCGGTAGTGGTTCAGCTTCTCGTCGATTGCCGCCGGGTCGTTGGGTCCGATGGCGTCGGTTTTGTAGTCGAGGACGTCGGCGCCGATCGCCACCGGGCCGTTGTAGAGGATCACCAGCCGGTCGATCGAGCCGGTGAGGATTGACTCGCCGTCGCGGAGGGCGAAGCGGCGTTCGCGAAGAACTTCCCAGCGGGGATCGGCCACCTCGGGCCCGGCGTGGACGGCCGATCGCGCGTCGTCCGCCGCCGGCTGGTGATAGGTCGCCCGGCGAAGCGCGTCGGCGATGGCCGGTCGCTCGAGCGCCGCGTGGAACTGGCTTAGCAACTCGTCGAGGTCCGTCCGGGGGCCGAGCTTCTCGGCGATCCGGCGGAGCGATTCGTCGTCTGGCAGTCCGTCTTCGAGCCAGGCGATCTGCTCGAACCAGGCGTGCATGAGCGTGCCGCGGTCCGCCGCGCCCGACGTGTCCAGCCGCAATTGGAGCGCCAAGTCCACCCGGGGACCGCCCTCCAACTGCGACGGACTCCGCCGGTCCAGTCCTCGCGTCGGGCGTGCCGAGCTTGCCGCCAGACGCAGCGGGAGCGTTTGTTGCACGGCAGCCGCTTCCGGCGCAGCTTGCCCAGTGAGCGTCTTTGCCCAATTCGCATCGCCCCACTCGTAGAGCACCGTCTCGGGTTCGATCGCGCCGTCGCCGACCAGCGTGGCGCGGAGGATGCCCGCCGAAGTCGAGGGGATGTTCTTCTCTCGCACGCTGGACGGCGCAACGATAATGTCCAGCATGTGGACCGCGCGGGTGAGCGCGACATACAGCACGCACAGCGACTCCTCGATGACCCGGCGCTCGTGGGCTTCGAACATCGCGACGAACGCCTTGGGCAACAGCGGCCGGGTTTCCCGCGAGACGTAACGGCACACCCGTTGGATCGGCTCGGTCGGATCGGCCCGCCCGACGACCAACTGCGGCGGCTGGCCGACGAGCCGGGCGTCGAGTTCCGGCAGCACGACGACGTCGAACTGCAAGCCCTTCGACTGGTGTACCGTCATCACGCGGACGTCGGCCGAAGTGGGATCCTGCACGTGTTGGGAGCGGACTAGCTGGATGAAATCGTCCACCCGGGACGTCGCCTCGGCCTCGTAACCGTATCCCATCTCGACCAGTTGCACCAGCCGGTTCAGGTCCCGGGCGTCGCACTCCGCGGCAAGCCGCGTGGTCCAGTCGTGGAGCGTCGGGCCGTAGCCGTCGGTCGCCACGCGCCGGCCGATCTCGGCCGAAAGCTGCCAGGCCGCCGCCGCGTCGTCGTGCCGCGCGAGCCCCAGCGGCCCGGCCAGCGGGGAATGGGCCACGTGAAACCGCGCCGCCGTGTCGCCCGGATGATCCGCCAACGCCAGCACCGACAGCAACAACTCGACGGCGGGCGAATCGACCAGCGGGTTGCCACCCTCTTCGCTCGCCGCGACGCCCCGCTTGCGAAGCTCGTAGATCAGCCGGGCGACGCTGGCGTTGCGGCGAACGAGAACGCCCACGGTGCATCCGGGCGCCTCGTCCCGAAGCCGCGCGACCCGCTCGGCGGCGTAGGCCAGCGTGTCGTGTCCCTGCGTCCCGCCTTCCTCGGTCCGGGGCGCCGTCTCGAACCGGCAGTAGCCGGCCAGGTCATGCCGGGCGGTCGAGTGCTTGGTGAACCGCGCGGCCCAGCGCCGTACCGCCTCCGGATAGCGGACGGCAATCGGATTGCCCGCGATGCCCTCGAACACGCGATTGACCGTCTCGATCACCTCGGGGCAGGAGCGGAAGCTCTCGTCGAGCGAAGCGGACTCCAGTCCGTCGATCTGGCGGTGGATCGCCTCGAAAATCTCGGCCACGCCGCCTCGCCAGCCGTAGATCGCCTGCTTCACGTCGCCCACGCAGAAGAACGACCGCCGCCGGTCGCCGTCGCCGACCTGCCGGGCGAACGGCCGTAGGACCTGCCACTGCGGCGGCGAGGTGTCCTGGAACTCGTCGAGCAAGAGATGGGCGAGCCGGGCGTCGAGCCGGTAGGCGACCTCCTCGACCCGGCCGCCCAGCCACGCCGTGCCCAGCCGCCGCGTCACGTCATCGAAACGCATCGCCCGCCGCTCGGTCTTCAACCGCCCGTAGGCTTCGTCGAATCGCCCGAGCAACTCGTGCGTCGCCTTCGTCTGGTTGGCGATCATGCCAAGCAAGACGGCCTTGGCGTGGTCGATCAGTTTTTCATAGATCGCCGCCACGTCCGGCGGGATGGGCTTGCCATAGTACGTCGCCGTGCCATTGACCACCGGTTTGGCCAGCCCGCCGCCGAGGAAGTCTTCCCACTGCTCGCTTCGGAATCGCTCCAGGTCCGTGTCCCGGGCCTTGACGAATCGCTTGTCGCCGGGCAGTTGGGCCTCGGTCAGGTCCGTTAGCGCCGCGCGAAGCTGCTCCGGCGCAAGCGGCTTGAGCCGGGGCAGCGCGTCCCACGCCTCGGGCGGCGACTCGGCGTAGATCGCGTAGAGCCCCTCGACCAGCGAGCTGATTTGCCGGCTCACGCCGTGGGACACCTCGCCCTTGCTCAGAAGGTTCATCAACCGGAGCGTGTCCTGGGTCGATTGGCTCTCGAGCACCGCGCGGACCGCCTCGGCTTGGAGCCGGCGATCGACGATTTCGTCGACGATCTGCCAGCCCGGCGGCAGCCCGAGTTCGAGGCTGAAGCTCCGCGCGATTTGGATGAAGAAGCTGTCGAGCGTCGAGACCCGCAGGCGGTGCAACTGGCGGAGCATCGCCTGGAGGATCGCCAGGCACCGCGGCCGATCGAGTTCACACCCGACGAAGCGTGACAGTTCGGCCCGCTTGTCGTCGTCCAGGGCGGCCTCGGCCAGTCGCAAGAGGACGCGGTCGAGGATTTCGCCGGCGGCCTTGCGGGTGAAGGTCGTCGCGAGGATCGCGTCGAACGGCTCGTCCGCCACGGCCAGGGCGAGAAACCGGTTGCTCAGTTGAAAGGTCTTGCCCGTGCCGGCGGAGGCCCGGATGACGACGTTCGGAAAAGGGCGTTCGGCGTTCATTCGGCGTCTCCGTTGTCGTCCTTGTCGTCGAGCACCGAGCCGAGGCGTCCGTCCTGGCAGATGGCGGCGAACTCTTCGGAGAAGGCGGGCGGGGGATCGGCCGGCGGCCAGAACACTTCGGCGCGAACGCCGCGGACGACGGTTTCGGCCGCCGCGTCGGCCTCGCGAAGCTCGTCCTCCGTCCAGTCGGCACGTTGCAGGCCGACGCGGCTCGTGTCCTTGGGCAGCACGATGTAACCCATGTCCACCGGTCCCTTGATGCCCATGCCGGCAACCAGGTGGCGATAGAGCGGCAACTGCAAGTCGATCCACTCGCCGCCGGCGCAATGGGCCTGGCGAGGCGTCTTGAGCGTGTCCGAGGTCTTGTAATCGAAGATCATCCGCTGGCCGGTCGATTCGTGTACGTCGATCCGGTCGATCCGCCCGCGGAGAAACATCGGACTGCCGTCGACGACGAGACTAGCCTGCTCGGGTTCGGGTCCGGTCTCGACGTGCTCGATCCGCCAGCCCTGCGCGGCCCAGTCGGCCTGCCATTGGGCGAACCGGCGCAGCCGGGCGCGGAGTTGCTCGACCTGGACCAGGATCGCCGACAGGGGCGCGGGGCCGTAGAACTGTCCCAACAGATGCTCCAAGGCCGCGTCGAGAAACGCGGCGATGGCCTCCGGGTCGGTCGACGCGGCCACCGGAGAGCGGCCGAAATCGCCCAGCACCTCGTGTGCCATCGACCCGAACGCCCCGCCGTCGAGTTCCTCGGCCTCGTCTTTCAGACCGGCCAACCCCAGCCGATGCTTCAGGTAATATCGATACGGGCAGACCAGGTAGTCACGGAACTCCGTCACGCGCATCGACGCGACCGGCTCGGCGAGCGGTTCCGGCCGCGGGACACCAAGCCGCGACTCCGTCCGACCCGCTCGCAGCACGCCGGGCAAAACGAGTCGAGCGGCCGTGGCGTCTTCCCGGTGGAAGAAACGGACCGCCCGGCGAGCGGCCGTCTCGGCGTCGGCGGCGAACAAGAGCCGGCTCGGCGCGAGCGGGTCGCCGTCGGGCGAGCGGCGGCCGGCCACGAGCGTCACGTCCGCCCGCGACGCGACGACGGCGGCCAGGGCGTAGGCATCTCGGGCGTAGCGGCGGTCGTTGTCTTCGATGCCCAATTCGCGCCGCAACTGGTTCGGCAAAAACAGGTCCGCGTTGAGCGACGCCGGAACGATGCCCTCGTTCATGCCCGTCACCACCAGCGCCGGAGCATCGTCCAGCGGCAGTTCCAGCCAGCCGAGCAACTCGACGGCGCTGCGATCCGGCAACGGCGCGATCCTCTCGCCGACAATCGCCCGCAACACGAGTTGGATCGCCTCGCCGCCGGAGACCGTGGGCGTCAGTTCGGCGGGAATCGCCTGGTGCTCGGCCAGTGTCTTGTGGATCTTCTCGCACGCCTTGAGCGTCGTCCGCTGCGCGGGGACGGTCGGGTCCAATGGCGAGCCGCCGAAAAGGGTCACGAGCAGTTCGACCAGCGGCGGGTTCCACTCGGCCAGCGGTCGCCGTGGGGCATCGAGACCGGACAACAGGCCCTCGATCGCTTCGTGGACCCGGCGGAGAGCGGCCGAGCCCTCCGGTTTGCCCAACCACCGCCCGCCGAGCCGGTGTGGCAGGTGGTCGACGTAATACTGGTCCATTTCGGTCAACCAGTCGCTGCGGATCGGCCGGGCTTCGAGCCAACGCTGCACGTCCGGATGGCGAGCCAGCGCGGCGAATGACGAAAACCGCTTCCCGTCGAGATAGTCGGCAACCGCCTCGAGCAATCGGCAGGGGCCGCTCTCGGTCATCGGCCGGCCCACGCCGTATCGGACCGGAACGTCGCACTGACGAAGCTGTTGCGCGATGTACGGGACGAGTCTCACGTCGGGCACGCCCACGGTGATCTCGTCGCCCGCGTACCGGCCGTCCCACGCGGCCATCGCCCGAACGACCGCCGCCGCCTGATCCGCCGGGCCGTCGACCACTTCGATACGGTCGGTCGCAAGCTCGATCTCGGCGTCCTGCCACGCTCCGGGCACGAGACAGCCGTGCTCGTCGAACCGGTCGGCGAGCCGCTCGGGGGCAAACACCAGCGCGGTCACCCGATCGGCCACCTGGTCGAGCATCATCCGCCCCGCGCGGTTCATGTCGGCCGTGCCGACCAGGACGATCTGGTCCTCGGTCTGGCACTCGCCGTGGCGGATGGCGAACAGCCGCGCGGTCTGGAGGTCCCATAGTCCCAGCCCGTCGAGCGTCCGCAGGTATCCCGCCTGGATATCGAGCAACGCCTGCCATCGCGGTTGCTCGCGGAATCCTTCGATCCGGCCGCCGCAATCGACCACGCTCTGGAAATCCATCGCCTCGGCGGCCAACTCGCGGTGCAGCCGGCCGAGCATTTCGCCCAAAGCCAGCCACGTCTCCAGGTCGTCCGTCTCCGGCAGGCTGGGAAGCAGAGCCGCCACGCGCTCCGGCTTCGCGTTGCGCAGGGCTTCGACCCAGGCAAGCTGCTGGACCAGGTCGCCCGCGAAGGGACGTTTGGCCGTGTAGAGCATCTCGGGCAACTTCCCGACGGTGACCAGCCGCGGCGGCACGAGCGTCCGCCCGCCGGCCTCCGCGCGCTCGACGAGCAACTCCAACAGCCGCCGGCTCGACCGCCCGCCGGGCAGCGCCACGATCACGCCCCCGAGATCGAGCGCTCCGGCCGCGCCGAACCGCTCGACCAAATAATCCACCGCGACGGCCAGCGACGGCCGAGTCCAGTCGAGGAAAAGACGACGGATGCTCATGACGGGCCGTTCACTTTCTCCTCCAAATCGAAGAACTTCGCATCCGACAAAGGTTGATATCGCTCCGGGTGGCACGTGAGGATCAGGATCTGGAACCGCTCGGCCGCCTCTTCGAGGATCGGCAGCACTCGGGCGAATCGGGCCGAATCGGTCGCGGTCAACACGTCGTCGAGCACGACCAATTGCCGCTCGTTCTGGAAAACCCCGTGGGCAAGCGCCAGCCGGACCGCCAGGTGGACCTGCTCGCGTTCGCCGCCGGAAATCTCGTCGATGGCAACCGTCGCGTCGATCGACTCGGGGGCGACATGGTCCGGCAGAAACGACTCGTCGAGGCGGATCGCTCCCAGTCCCGGGCCGGTGATCCGCCGCAAGGTCTCGCTCGCCCGGCGTTCGACCGGCCCGAGCACGGCCCCGACCGCCGAATCGCGGCACTCGCGAACGGTTTCCCTCAGCAGGCGAACCGCGTCGTTGCGAAATCGCTCGGCGTCGATGGATTCATTCAGTCGGCCGATCGTTTCCTCCACCTCGGCCAGCTTCGAGTAGGGCGCGTCGGCGGCGATCTCTTGGAGTCGGCCTTTCGTCTGGTTCAATTCTTCCTCGGCGTCGCGCAACCGGCGACGGGCGTCGGCCAATTGACGATCGAGGATTTCCACGTCGCCGCGCGGATCTCCGTCGAACGTCCTGAGTTGTTCCTCGGCGGCCGCGACGTCGGCGTTGGCCGCGCGGAACTCGATCGACCATCGGGTCAGCTCCGCCTCGCGGCCCGCGTCGTCGCGTCCGTCGGCGGTCCGCTCGTCGAGCCGCTTCCGGAGGTCCCGGACGCGATCGGCGGTGGCGGCGAGTTTCTCCTGCCGGCGAGCCTGGTCTTTCTCGGCGACGGACATCGCGGCGCTCGCGTCGTCCCGCCGCAATTCGGCTTTCTCGACGTCGGCGACAAACGCCTGCTCGATCCGGCGAGCGTCGGCATCGAGCCGGTCCGCGTCCGGGGGCAACCCGGCCCAATCGGCGTGCTCGGCGAGCGCCTGCTCGACGGCTTCGGCGGCCGCCGAGCGATCTTGCTCGATCGCTTCCACCCGGCGGTCGCCAAGGAGCGTTTCGTAGCGCAGCCGGGCGTCGGAAGTCTGCTTGTCCATCGCCACTGCCCGATCGTGAAGGCGCTGAAGCTCCACCAGGTCGCGGGTGCCGAATGCTCGGGTGAAGTCATCAAGCTTCTGTTCGGTCTCGGCCAACTCGTCGCGGAGCGTGTCGAGGGACGAATCCGTCGGGCCGGTCGCTCGGAACGTCCCCACGCCGGGAATGTGAAATTCGACGGCCGGAGCACCTTGCAGGTTGCCGGGGTGTTCGGGCGAGATCGTCCGCCGACCGGGTTCTTCCCCCGCCAGGACTTCCAGGTCGATCTCTCGCTCGGGCACGATGCTCACGGTGATCATCGCGGCTGCCAGCCGCGCGCCGGTTGTCTCGCGCCGGTTGATCCGCGACTGGATCTCGCGAAGCCGATTCGTGTCCGGCGCGATCAACTCGCCGCGCTGCCGCGCGAGCCCGTCCAGTTTGTCTTGCGCGTCGGTCAATTGGCCGATCAACCGTTCGGCCTCGACCAGCTTGCGCCGGCTCTCGACGAATCGGGCGGCGATCTGCGCCGTCTGCTTGGCCGTCACGACCTCTTGCCGCCGACGGCGAATCACATCGAGCTCGGCTCGGGCGCGATCGGCTTCTTCGGCACGCTGGTTGACCTCTTTCTGGCCTGCAGGCACTTCGGTCTCCAGACGCCGGGACTCCATTTCGGCTTGGCCCAACTCGGCCCGGAGCGACTGAATTTCGTCCACCAGGCGCTTTGTCTGGGAGTAACGCGATTCGGCCGTGTTGGCGATCCCTTTCTGCTGGTCGCGCTTCGCCCGAACTTCGGCGTACGCCTTGGCTTTGGCCCCGGCGGCGGCGAGGTCCTTGGCGAGTTGGTCTTCATCCCGCGTGGCCTGGTCGCGGCGGGCGCGGAGGTCTTCGATCCGGCGTCCGGCGGTCTCGAAGGCGGCGACTCGCTCCCGCAATTCGAGGCATCGCCGCTGGGCGTCGGCCAACTCCGCCTCCATGCCGACCACGGCCGGCGCGTCCTTGCCGCCTTTGAGCTTGCCCTTGGGCGTGTAGACGGCGCGGTACGCTTCGTCGATTCGCTTCTCCACGGCGTCCTGACGGGCGTCGCTCATTTGCGCGCCGAGCGACGCCCGAATGGCCCCCGCGACAGTGGTGGCAAGCTCCGGCAGCTTCAGCCCGTCCTGCGGAGCCCAGAGCACTTGCGACATTCCCCAGTGGCGCACGTCGGTGAGACCTCGCCCGGGCGCCATGCCGCCAAGCATCTCGCGCACCTGGTTGTCGGCCGCCTCGCCTTCAGCCAGCCGGACGAACTTGCCGCCCTCGAATCGCTTCAGTTCGGCCGACGCCGAGCCGAGGAATTGTTTCGCCAGCAGAAGACGCTGGCCGTCGTGCTCGAATTCGATGGTGACGCGAGGGTTCAGCGGACGGCCCTTGGGACGCAGCGCCTCGCTCGCCTGGCCGCCGACCGCGTGGTTGTCCAACAGCCCTCGGACCATCGCGCCCATCAGCGTCGACTTGCCGATCCCGTTGCGGCCGTGAATCACGTTGATCCGATCGCCCAGCGGACCGACCTCAAGCCGGTTGACAAAACACCGCCAGTTCTCCACCGCCAGCGAGCGAAGGATCATGCGGGCACCTCGCGAAACATCGCGTACAACTCGCCCAGCGCCCGGGTGGCTACCTCCGGCGTCGCGCCCTCGGGCCGGCCGTCGACGGCTACCGGGTCGGCCAGCCGCACCAGCCGCCGGGCCGCTTCCTTGAGCGGTCCGTCGGGGAACTCGGCCAGCCAGCGGTCGTCCTCCGGCGCCGGGAACAGACCGGCGGCGTCGATCCGGTGATAGAGGAACCTCGCATCGGCGAGTTCTTCGATCCGCCCAAGCTCCGCCTGCTCTGACGCATGGAGCACGCCGGAAAGCTGGATATCCAAGAGCGTCTGCCCGGGCTCGGCGATTTTCTCGATCCGCTCGCGCAGCCGGGCCAGGTCGCCCTCGGCGCGGATCGGCTCGCCCATCGCGAGCCAAGTCAGGCCGCCGGTGCGGATTGGGGTGAGTCGCGGCGTCTCGCCCCGGGCGGCAATTTCGACCATGAGCACGTTGCCGCTGTCCCGCTCGCCGAACTTCGTCGTCTCGTGCGTGCCCGAGTACGCCATCCGGTCATACGTCACCGTCGAGTGCCAATGGCCCAGCGCGAGGTAGTCCAGTCCGGCGCGGGAGGCGGCGTCCCGGGCGATGGGGAACTCGGGCGGGTCCTGCGGAACGCCTTCGACCGTGCCGTGGGCAAGCCCGACGGCGATCGTCCCGCTCCCGTCGGCCGCGATCCAGTCGGTGGGATCGCGCCGAGCGTGTCTTTCAAACAGCGGGCAAGGGTAGAGCATGCCGCCGGGGATCTCCAGCGGCTCGGCCTTGTCCAGGATGTGCAGATTCGTGTGCGATCGCCAGGCCGGGTGCTCCCAGACGGAGCCGGGCACGAGCGGGTCGTGGTTGCCGGGGATCACGTAGACCGGGCCGGCGAATTCGGCCAGCAGGTCGGCTACCTTCTGGACCAGTACTCGCTCGATCGCGTTGTCCTCGAACGTGTCGCCGGCCAGGAGCAGGAAATCGGCGCCGTGGTCTCGGGCCACCCGAACCGCCCGGCGTCCCGCCTCGATCCGCTCATCGCGGACGCGTTGCCCCACCCCGCCGACGTGGGCGGCCCGCATCCCGATCTGCCAGTCCGCCGTGTGGACGAATTTCATGGCCGATTCCCTTCTCGCCGCGCAGCGTACCCGACTTCTGTACCTCTGTCTAGTAGTTTCGCAGTTCGCCGTCCGGCGTCAACCGGGGGAAGGCGGGAACAAACCTCGCGGCGACTGCCAGCAAAGAAAAGGAGCCGCACCCTGCCGGGCGCGGCTCCGGTTGTCGACTTGTCCGAGTATCGCTGCTTGGTCAGTCGAAAGGGTTGGGATCAGCCTGTTCTCGGGGGCGTATGGTGGGCGTTTTCCGTGCTCGGACGGATCCTATATGCACCACCGACACCCTTGGGCCTGGTTCTCTAAGACCGCTGTCGTTGCTTGGGCGCCATAAACTCCATCATGCGCGCGCGAAACCGCGCGGGATCGTGCCGAATCTCATCCATGAAACGGCATGCAATTGGCTGCGGGTATCTCGCCCCCTGTTCCCACGCCCTAACCGTGCCCGTGGACACCCCCAAGAACCTCGCAAACAGGGCTTGACTCATGCCCAAGACCAGGCGCGTTTTCTTGACCAAATCGGGCTTATACGACGTCGGCTGCAAGTCAAGGATTACCTTGTGGCACGTAAACCGACTGGTAATGTCCTCACCCGTTTCCAAAGCATCGGCGAACGACTCCAGTCCCTGCACGATCTGTGCTTCGATCGTCGGCTTCTTCATAAATCCATACCACCTTTCTACGTCACTCTGCGAGCGACTCACCCAGCCCCAAATCGCGCCAGTTGCGCGCGAACCAGTCAAGCTCACTGAAGTTCACAAGCTCCTCCGGGTTCAACACGTGGCCCGGATAAATGAGAGTGTGCTTGGCCATTCTCTGATTCGTCCTCGTCTACAAGTACGCTCGAACCTGATACATTATACTACCCAGTGGTACAAATCAAGAACAAATGAGCTGGTTGGCAGCGATTCTCCAGTGAATTACCCAATAATGGTGGTATCATTGCCCACTATACGATGCATACACGGGCATCGCGGCCAACGGTCCCCCTCATCTGTTGCTAGCCCGCCATAACGGCCGCCGTCGAGATCCAGACACGATCAAATCCTCCTCGATGTTCCGTCCTGTCCCTGTGGGCATGTGGCACCACCCTTTAGCGAGACCCCTTGCGTGGCGCCGCTACGGCCGGCATAATAATAAGTTTGACCGTTCTTGGCGGTGGTCCTCGGTGCCGGCCGACGCGGGCGGGCATCCGGGGCGGGTCTGGCAGATTTAGGAGCAAACCGGATGCGACGTCCGTTTATTGCCGGCAATTGGAAGATGACGCAGAATCGGGCCTCGGCGGTGGCGCTGGCGTCGGGCGTGGCCAAGGCGACCAAAAGCGTCGAGGGCGTCGACGTGGCGGTTTGCCCGCCAAGCTGCTACCTGGATGCCGTCGCCGCCGCCGTGGCCGGCTCGAACGTCGGCCTGGGCGCCCAGAACATGTACCACCAGGGTGATGGGGCTTATACCGGTGAGATTAGTGCCGCGATGCTCCTGGACCTGGGCTGTCGCTACGTGATCCTGGGCCATAGCGAGCGGCGGCACATCCTCGGCGAGACCGACCAGGACGTCAACCAGAAGGTCATGGCTGCCCTGGCGGCCGGGCTGGTGCCGATCGTCTGTGTCGGCGAGACCTTGCCCGAGCGCGAAGCCGGAAAAACCCTCGATGTCATCCGGACCCAGTTCAACGGCTCGCTGGCCGGACTGACCGGCGAGCAGATGGCCGGGATCGTCATTGCCTACGAACCGGTCTGGGCGATCGGCACCGGCAAGACCGCCACGCCCGAGCAGGCCGAGGAAGTCCACGCCGATCTTCGCGGAATCATGGCGGGCTGCTATAATCGTGAGATTGCCGAGGCGGTGCGTATCCAATATGGGGGAAGCGTGAAGCCGGACAACGCGGCGGAACTGCTTTCTCAACCCAACATCGACGGGGCCCTGGTGGGGGGTGCAAGCCTGAAGGTCGACTCGTTCCTGGGCATCGTGACCAAGGCCCTCGGATGAGCCACCGGCGAAGCGGCCCCCCGGCTGTCCTCGATGGGCCCCACGCGGAGAGACGATTGTCATGAAAATCTTGTTCATGGTGCTGCTGTTCATCACGGCCACCCTGTTGATCCTGCTGATCCTGGTTCAGAAGGGCAAGGGAGGCGGCCTGGCCGGGGCGTTCGGCGGCATGGGCGGCCAAAGTGCTTTCGGCACCAAGGCCGGCGACCTGTTCACCAAAATCACCATCGGCCTGGCCACGTTCTGGATCATCTTGTGCCTGGTCAGCGTTGCCGTGCTCACGGAGTCCAGCCGGTTGAAACCGACCGTGGGCACCACCCCGGCGAGTTCGTCGAGCGACAGCGGTACCGGCGAGGGCACGCCGGCTCCCGAGGGCGATGCCACGCCGGAGAACCCGGCCGGGTCGTAGGGCGTTGATGTGTGGCACAGCCGCCCTCGGCTGTGCAGGATTGTCCCGACACAGCCGAGGGCGGCCGTGCCACGGTTTTGCACCGCCGACGGCGGCCGTGCCACTTGGCGGCCGCGCCACATCAGGAGTATTCCTCCCGTGCTGCTTAGCATGACCGGCTTCGGCGAGGCTCACTGCCAGCGAGACGGCTTGGCCGTCGCCGCCGAGGTGCGCTCGATCAACAACCGTTACCTCAAGCTCTCGACCCGCTGCGGCGAGGGCTATGCCGCGCTGGAACCCCAGGTCGAAAGCGTCGTCCGCGAGAAGATCCGCCGCGGCACGATCCAGGTGAACATCCGGGTGAATCGGGCGAAATCGGCCGACGATTTTCGACTCGACACCGACGTTCTGGACCGCTACCGCCAGGACCTGATCGCTTGGTGCGCGCGGTCGGGCATGCCGGGCCAAGTGCCCTTGGCAAGCCTCCTGTCGCTGCCCGGCGTCGTCAGCGAAGATTGCGGCGCCAATGCCGACGCCGAAGAGCATTGGCCGGTCGTCCGCGACACGTTGCTCGCGGCGATCGAGAATCTGGACCAGATGCGGGCCGAGGAAGGCCGGGCGATGGAGGCCGATTTGACGGCCAACTGCCGCTCGGCCGCTGCCTGTCTCGATCGCATCGCGCTGCGCGCCCCGCTGGTCGTCGAAGGCTATCGTGCCCGACTCGAGGAACGCCTCAAACGCACGCTGGCCGAGTACGAAATCACGCTCGACCCGTCCGACCTGCTCAAGGAGGTCGGCTTGTTTGGCGAGCGGAGCGACATCTCCGAGGAGATCGTCCGGCTCCGCAGCCACCTGGAGCAGTTCGAGGCGATTATGGCGCTCGCGGAGAGTTCGGGCCGAAAGCTCGACTTCCTCACCCAGGAAATGTCCCGCGAGACGAACACCATCGGCTCGAAAGCCAATGACGTCGAGATCGCCCGGGACGTGATCGAAATCAAGTCGATGATCGAACGCATCCGCGAGATGATCCAGAACGTGGAGTGACATGGCGAAGGCTTCCTCGGGGAGAGTGGTTGTCATCTCGGGGCCCTCGGGCGCGGGGAAGAGCACGCTGCGCCGGCGGCTCATCGAGTGCGCGCCGGTCCCGCTGGTCCGAAGCGTCTCCGCAACCACGCGGCAGCCGCGGCCGGGCGAAGTCGACGGCGTGGATTACCATTTCCTTTCCCAGGAGGAGTTCGCCCGGCGACGCCGGCGGGGCGAGTTCCTCGAATGTTTCCAGGTGTTTGACCAGGGCGACTGGTACGGGACGCTGCGTGACGAGGTGACCGCTGGTCTCGCGGCCGGAAAATGGGTACTCTTGGAGATTGACGTCCAGGGCGAGCAGGCGGTCGCGCGGCAGTATCCCGACGCGATTTCGATCTTCATCCGGCCCGGCTCGGTGGAAGAATTGGAGCGGCGGCTGCGCGGGCGGAACACCGAGACGGAAGATGCGGTTCACTTGCGACTGAAAGAGGCTCGAGCCGAAATGGCCGTGGCCGACCGCTACCGCCATCAGGTCATCAACGACGACCTGGATCGGGCGGTCGGGGAAATCCGCGATATACTGACCCAGACGGAGAAGAACGCAAATGCTTGACGAACTTCGCGAGGAAGCAATCGTCCGGAAAGTGGGAGGACGGTTCAAGCTGTCCACCCTGATTCAAAAACGGCTCGTCGCGCTGAACGCCGGCAGCCGGCCCCTGGTCGACATGCGGACCGACGAGATGTTGGAGGTCGTGATCCAGGAGATCCTGCAGGACAAGATCTACCTGGACAGCGATTCGAATCTGCACGTCGCCGACGCCAAACACGGCCAAGGCGGTCCGCCCGAACTCGACTTCAACAAGCTGTGAACGAGCCATGAACGGTCGCGAGCTCGTCGTCGGCGTCACGGGCGGGATCGCCGCGTACAAGACCGCGGCGCTCGTGAGCCGCCTGGTGCAGGCGGGAGCCGGTGTGTCGGTCGTCATGACGCGATCGGCCACGAAGCTCGTCGGCCCCAAGACGTTCGAGGCGCTGACCGGCCGGCCGGTGGGAATCAAGACGTTCGGCCCCGGGGCGCATCCGCACATCGAGTTGGCCGAACGGGCCGAGGTGCTCTGCATCGCGCCGGCAACGGCGAACATCCTGGCCAAGGCCGCCTGGGGCCTGGCCGACGACCTGCTGAGCACGCTCGTCTTGGCGTTCGACGGCCCGGTGTTGATGGTCCCGGCGATGAACACCCGGATGTGGCAAAAGCCCGCGGTCCAGCGCAACGTCCGGCAACTGGCGGCCGACGGCGTTGAGTTGATCGAGCCGGAAGACGGCTATCTCAGTTGCGGCGCCCACGGCCCGGGACGCATGGCCTCGCCGGAGACGATTTTCGAGGCGATCGCGCGAACGCTGGCGACGGCCAAGGGTGAGTAGACGGTAAGTGGTAAGGAACCGCGCCAGAATAGGTTGACCACTTTGTTTTGTTGAGGAACACTAATTCGCACTGATCGACGCTTATGAAGACAATCAGCGCAGATTAGCGGGAATCAGTGTTCCTTTGTCTTCTCCCATTCTTGTCCCTCGGTCTCGATCCCGTCTGCATCCCGTGTCTCGCATCCTCATCACCTCCGGTCCCACGCGGCAGTATCTGGACCCGGTCCGGTATCTGAGCAATGCGTCCAGCGGCAAGATGGGACGCGCGCTGGCCCAGGCGGCGATCGACGCCGGACACGACGTCGTCATCGTCACCGGGCCGGTCGAAATCGAGTATCCCGCCCGGGCCGAGGTCGTGCCGATCGTCTCGACCGAGGACCTCCTGGATCGCTGCCTGGCGATCTTCCCCGATTGCGACGGGCTGATCGGCGTGGCGGCCCCTTGCGACTACCGGCCGACGAAGACCGAGCCGCACAAGATCGCCAAGAACGGCAAGTCGCTGCTGGTCAATCTGGTCGAAACGCCCGACGTCGTCGCCGCGCTCGGCGCGATCAAACAGTCGCAGTGGATGGTCGCCTTCGCCCTGGAGACGGCCGACCAGCGGATCCGGGCGATGCAGAAGCTCGAACGCAAGAACTGTGATTTGATCGTCCTGAATGGGCCGGAGGCCCTGTGCGCCGACGACACCCGGGTCGAAGTGATCGACCGCCGGGGCGAGATCGTCGCCGCGCTGGCCGGCGCGAAGTCCCAAGTCGCCAGGGACATTTTTGCCGTGATTACCGAGCGGCTGATCGAACGGCGGTAGAGGACGATGCGGCGAGCATCTTTCGGGTGGAGCGCACCCCCGCATTCGTGTCCCAACTGGAAAAGTGCCGCCGAAGTTGGTATCAACTACACTGTTGTGGCCGCCTGCTGCCAATCATCGCGGCTTGAAACTTGGGAGAATTCATCGTGGGAATCGACTGTCTGTGTGCCGGAATCCTGTTTGCCGACTACAACTGCGCCCCCGTCGCCCGAATGCCCAAGGCGGGCGAACTGGTCAAAACCGACCATGTGCGGATGACCGTCGGCGGGTGTGCCTCGAACGCGGCGTTGGACCTGGCGAAGTTGGGCATCTGCGTGGGCGTCTCCGGGTGCGTCGGCAAGGACGTCTTCGGCCGGTTCCTCTTCGATGAACTGGTCGCCGGGGGAGTGGACACGGCGGGCCTGCACCAGATCGACGGCATCGGCACGGCCAGCAGCATGGTCATCAACGTCCAGGGCGAGGACCGCCGGTTCATCAGCACGCCCGGCGCCAACACCCGATTCACTCCCGAACACATCCCCGCCGACTGGGTCCGCCAGGCCAAGGTGATCTACGTCGGCGGCTTCCTCATGATGCCGGGCCTGGAGACCGCCGCGATGCGCGACCTGTTCCGCGCGGCCCGGGCGGCGGGCACGAAGACGGTGTTGGACGTCGTGTTGATGGGCGGGGAGCATTACTGGAAGGCCCTCGACCTGCTGCTGCCCGAGACGGACGTGTTCCTGCCCAACGACGACGAGTCGAAGCTGCTGACCGGCTTGGACGATCCGATCGCCCAGGCCGAACGGTTCCGCCGGTCCGGCGCGAAGACGGTGGTCATCACCCAGGGCTCGGCCGGCAGCGTTCTGGTGGGCGACGGCCTTCGACTCCGGGCGGGCGTGTATCCAGCCGAGTTCGTCGGCGGCACGGGCTCGGGCGACGCCTTTGACGCCGGGTACATCGCCGGGCTTCTGGCGGGCGAAGACCCCGCCGGCTGCCTCCGTTGGGGCAGTGCCCTGGGCGCCAGTTGCGTCCGCGCGATCGGCGCCACCGAAAGCGTCTTCACCCGCGCCGAAGCCGAAGCCTTCTTCGCCGAACACGCGCTGGCGATCGAAAACGTATAATGAGGGTGATGAACATGCGAATGTGGGTTCCGAGACGTATTGTGCTGTTGCTGAGCATCGCGGTTTGCACGCAACCGGCGACGGCGGACAACCTGCCCTTGCCGCCGGGGGAAGCTCACACGCCCGACACGCGGACGCTGACTGCCGAGGAGGCGGCCCGGGCGCTCGAACGAGACTGGCTGTTTCAGGCGATGGGCGAGCCGCTGCCGCTTCGGGCGACCAAGGAGATCGCATGGGCCCGGGACCTCGCCGAGCGGCTTGCCCGCGGCCCGAGCGCGCCGGATCTGTCGGCCCAACTGCGAGAGCTGGACGCCCTGGAGAAACGCCTGGCGGAACTCCGCGAGACGCCCGCGACGGTGCAGCCGGTCGAGAGCGCCGAGCCCGTGCCAAACTGGATCTGGTATCCCGAGGGCAAGCCGGCTGAAGACGCCCCGGCCGAAGCGAGGTTCTTCCGCTGCCGGTTCGAATCGCCCGCGAAGGTCGAGGCGGCCGAGCTGCGCATTGCGGCGGACGACGCCTGCGAAGTGTTTCTCAACGGCGCTCGGGTGGGCACGAGCGAAACCTGGCAGCGGACGGCGGTCTTCGACGTCGGAAGGTTGGTCCAAAGCGGGGCTAACCTCCTGGCCGTGCGCGCCCAGAACAAGCCGGTCCCGTTCAAGAATCCCGCCAGCCTGATCGCGCGTCTGGCCGTGACGCTGGCCGACGGGAAGCGGGTGGTTGTGGTGTCCGGCGACTCCTGGCGCGCGGAGAACCGGGAGTGTCCGCAATGGGAACAGGCTGCCCTCGACGATTCGCTTTGGAGGCCCGTCGTCGTGACGGCGTCTCTTGGCGGAGGGCCGTGGGGGAAGATCGCCGGTCTGAGCGAGCCCGACCCGCAAGAAGATCCGATCGCGTATGCCCACGTGCCCACGGTTCTCAGAGATCTCTACTTCTCCGTGCGGCGGGTCAAACGCGACATCTTGCTGAAGAACCCCGCGGTCGACTTCTCGCAGTTGCTGCTGATCGACCAGCCACTGCCGCAAGGTCCGGAGTCCAGGCACGAAGCCATTCATCGCATGGGGATCATGGCGGCTCCCGGCGGCCGGCTGCTAGTGCTCGACGGGCTGCATCCCGGCGGCGGGCTCCGCCAACTCGCGCCGGAGAAGCCCGGCGCCTTCTGGCGGCCCGATCTGTCGTTCGACGCCCAAAAGGTCCTCTTCTGCTACAAGCCGCACGATGACAAGAGCTTTCACCTGTACGAGGTGAACCTCGACGGGACGGGCCTTCGGCAGTTGACCGATAGCGAATATGACGACGTCGATCCGATCTACCTGCCCGACGGCCACATCCTCTTCACCACCACGCGCGGGAACTCGTATGTCCGCTGCGGGCCGTTCATTTACTCCTATATCCTTGCTCGCTGCGACGCCGACGGCGGCAACGTCTACCTGATCAGCTACAACGGCGAGCCGGACTTCGTGCCCGCCCTGCTCGACGACGGCCGAGTGATCTATTCCCGTTGGGAATACTCCGACAAGCCGCTTTGGCGGCTTCAGAAGTTGTGGACGACGAACCAGGACGGCACCGGCACGGCGCACTTTTGGGGCAACCAGTCCGTCTGGCCCGATCATCTCTCCGAGCCGCGGCCGATTCCCGGCAGCCGGCGAGTGATGTTCTCCGGCGTGGGGCACCACGACTGGTGGTCGGGATCGATCGGAATCGTCGACCCGGACAAAGGCCGCGACTTCCCGCACGGATTGACCAAGGTCACCGCCGATCTGCCCTGGCCGGAGGTCACTCCCCCGCCGGTCGACCCGCCGGAATCCGCCGACTACCACGCCTCGGGCCGCTTCACCGGCTACAAGACGGCGTATCCACTTTCGGAAGAGGATTTCCTCGTCTCGGCTCGCGGCGTCGGAGACAAGTTTCGCTTGTACTTGATGGACGTACGCGGCAACCGTGACTTGATCTACGAGGGCGTTCATAACGTCTGGCACGCGATTCCCGTCAAACCGCGGCCCGTGCCGCCGCGGCAGCCGGACCGGGTCGTCTGGCCTGGCACGGGCAAGGACCGCAAGCCGGTCGAAGGCGGCGTCTTCTTCAGCGCCTCAGTCTGCCAGGGTCTGCCGGACGTGCCCCGAGACGCGGTCAAGTACCTGCGGGTCTTCCAGTTGGATTACAAGACCTACTCGACCTGGAACAAGGCCTATCGCCATTCCGGACCGCCGGTGTCGATCGTGCAAGAAGAAGGCGTCAAGCGAATTCTCTCCGAGGTGCCGGTCGAGGCCGACGGCTCGGTCTACTTCAAGGCCCCTGCCGGTCGCACGCTGTTCTTCCAACTCCTGGACGCCGAGCGGCGATGTTTGCAGACGATGCGGAGTTTTACCGGGCTGATGCCCGGCGAACAACGCGGCTGCCTGGGCTGCCACGAAGGACACAGCACGACGCCCGGCGGGCGATTCGGCTTGGCCCTGCGGCGCGGGCCGACGGAGCTATCTCCGCCGCCCTGGGGCACCGAGAGCATCAGCTACGAGCGATTCGCCCAACCGGTGCTGGATCGCTACTGCGTCAAGTGTCACCAGGGCAAAGCCCCGGGCTCCGCCGAGCCGAACCTCGCCCTGCGGCCCGGCGTCAGCGTGTTCAAGGAACCGTACCTGACGCTGGTGGGTCCGGCGGGCTGGGGTAATCCGGTCGGCGCCGGAGGGCCCGGATACGGCATCGCCGGGGCCATTCCCGTCGAGAGCGCTCAGGGGATGAACGATCCGGCGGGCTTGACCACGTTGCGGCCGATGCAGTACCTCTCGTACAAGAGCCGGCTCGTCGAACTCGCCGTCGGCGGCAAGCACTACGACGTGAAGGCCGACCCGGTGAGCCTGCACCGCCTGATCGCCTGGGTCGACGCATGTTGCCCCTACATGGGCGAGGAAGAGGTCCGCGCGTTGGGCGACCCCGATTTTCCCGGGATCGAGCGATTGCCGATCCGCCCCCGCGTGGCCACCGCCCCGGTCGTTGAGCGGCCGTGAGGGATTGTCAACACGGCGGTCTTCTTGGAGACGGTGCCCACGATTCAGTTCACCTTTCGTTTCCGGGTCCCTGCCGGCGCGGCCACTTGGTCGCTCCCCTCGACAATCGCGATTTCCTCCGCGGTCAGGCCGTAGAGGTCGTATACCAGCCGGTCAATCTCCGCGTCGGTCGAGTCAATCTGACGATGGATAACGGCCTTCTGCGCTTCCGATTTCGCGGCGGCAAGCTGCTTGTGCGAGGCCAGCATGGAATCGACGAACTCCACGATCTGGTCATGACGGGCTTTGTCGGCGGGGTCAGAGACTTTGAGCGGGGGAAGAGGCAACTGCTCGACTTGGCGCGCCTGGATTTCCGAAAAGACCTTCTTTGACGACTTGAGGAAGTTCACGTAATAGAAGTTGAGGAGCTTTGAGTTGAATAGTGCGAGGACGAAGCGAAGATCGTACGGACAAACAGCTTTCGGACTCATAACGACGAGTGTGTTAAGCGCATACTTCCTTTGGGTGTCAATGCTCGCAACCAGTCTATCGCCAACCCTGCGAAAGAGTATCTTTTCGGGCAACAGAAAGATATCTTCCCTCCTGCAGCTATGAATCTTGGCGACATCGAACTTGAAATAGTTCGGCGACTTTCCAATGAAATATCGCGCGATATGCCGCCCATCCAAGACTTCTCTGTGCAGAGCCGTGCGCCGGTGCGCGGTCAGACAAGCAGATCTGTCATGCTTAAGAGCAATGGCCTGATTGACGTTCAACCAATGACCAAGAGTATTCTGATTCTTTTCCAGTTTTCTCTTGACGGCTCGTACCGCTCGGTTGACGGGCGCGATGAATGCCGCCTTATAATTGTCCGTCAATTCGCGCTGGGAGACTGAAATAGGGGAAGCAGTCAGCCCATCCTCGCGAAGCGCAACAAAACTGACTTTGCCTTTGGACTGTTGATCTTGCCGTCTCGTATGCTTGGTGAGGACTAAGATGACCGTTTCCACGACGGCATCCTTAAAGACCTTGCATTGGGGTGTCGTCACGGCATTGATCTCTGTATCTTGAATCAGCTTCCGTCGAATATCTTCGTAGTACTCTTGACTCAGAACAGTATTGGGAACGATGTAGGCGAACCTGCCGCCTTCATGTGTCAATTGACGTGCGCGGTCGATGAAGAAAGCAAAGGTGTTCAAGCGGCCCCCGGAAAAGTGATATGTCTCCCTGAGGTAACCGTTTACGGCTTCATCCCGAAATGCCTCCATTGACAACTGAATATACGGCGGATTGCCGATGATACAGTCAAATCCTCCGGCGGTCATCGCGGCGGGAAAACCCTGTCTC
>JAPLNP010000324.1 GCA_026401055.1 Planctomycetia bacterium | reverse complement strand
CATGGATGAGGGATTGGAGGTTGGGGAGTGGGGAGCAGAGTCAGACCTCTGAGTTTCCACCAAACGCGATGTTGTGGCAAGGGGGCGGGGTCGCAGGGACGGGGTCGCGGGGGCGGGGTCGCGGGAGTTCCTCTTCCACGCCCGCCCGGTTTGATCTACAATTCCCCCGGATTTATGGCTCATGTTGCCGAAGTTGCCCCGGATTCGCTCCGGCCGTTCGATCTGGTCGACCGGCTCGAGCGGCAAGAGGGCTTCTCTGAGATTGTCGCGGAACTCCGCGCCGGACACGCGGCGACCTTGGACGGAGTCTGGGGGTCTTCCTGCGCGCTGGCCGCCGCCACTCTGGCGAGGCATGCGCCGGGCCCGTTGGTGGTCGTTCTGCCCCACCAGGATAACATCGACGAGACGGTCGATGACCTGGCGCTATTCACCCCGCTGACGCCCGAGCGATTCCCCGCTTGGGAGGCCCTGCTCGACGAACGGGTGGTCCACGACGAGGTCTTTGGCGACCGCGTTCGCGTGATGAAGCTGCTGGCCGGGCAAGACCCTCCCAAGCTCGTTGTCACCAGCATCCAGAGCCTGATGCAGCCGGTGCCGGATCGGAAGTCCCTGGCTGCCCAGACTCGAACGCTGGCGGTCGGCGAGGACTTGGCGGTCGACGCCTTCGCCCGATGGCTGGTCGAGTGCGGCTTCCACAACACGACGGCGGTCGAATTGCCCGGCGAGTTCGCCATCCGCGGCGGGCTCGTCGACGTGTTTGCCCCGGACTGGTTCGACCCGGTTCGGGTCGAGCTTTTCGGCGATCGGATCGAGTCGATCCGCCGGTTCGAGGTCACGACGCAGCGGAGCCTGGCGACGCTCGAATCGGTCGACGTGACAATGATCGACCCCAACGGCCGGCACCGGGCCCATCTGGCCGAATACCTTCCGCCGGCGAGTTGGTTCCTGCTGGTCGAGCCGGGTGACTTGGAGGACGAGGGGCGACGGTATCTCGAACGACTCGAACGGCCCGACGAGGTTCACCACGTCTCCGACACGCTCCGCCAAGTGTTGCGGTTTCCTTCGGTTGTGGCGTGGGCGGTGGCCGCCGATTCGCTCGACGCGACGTGCCGGCTGAAGATCGAGTCGGTCGAGCGTTTCAGCGGCGACATCAACAAGGTCCGCGACGAACTCGACGCCGCCGGGGCGGGACAGCAGATTATGGTCGTCTGCCAGACCGAGGCGGAGGTCCAGCGGCTGGCCGAAGTGTTCGGCAAAACGGAGGCCGCCCGGCAGGGCCGGCTCCATTTCCCCATCGGCACGCTCAAGGCCGGGTTCCGCCTGGTCACCGAGTCGGTCGTGCTGGTGGGCAGCGGCGAGATGTTCCAGCGCACGGACCTCCACCGCACCCCCGCGCGGCGTCTGGGCCGCGTGATCGACAGCTTCCTCGATCTGCGGGAGGGCGACCTCGTGGTACACGTCTCGCACGGCATCGCCCGATACCGTGGGATGTCGCTGTTGGCCAAGGACCAGCAGGTCGAGGAACATTTGGTGCTGGAGTTCGACGGCGGGACGAAGCTCTACGTGCCCAGCTCGAAGATCGGGCTGGTCCAGAAATACGTCGGCGGCACGAAGAGCCGGCCGACGTTGGCGAAGCTCGGCGGCTCCGCCTGGGACCGCCGCAAGGCCGCCGTGCAGGAAGCCGTCGTCGACATGGCCGCCGAGATGCTCGATCTGCAAGCCGCCCGGGCCTCGCGACCCGGCATCGCCTTCCCCGACGACACCCAGTGGCAGCAGGAGTTCGACGCCGCGTTCCCCTACCGCGAAACGCCCGATCAGATCGTCACCATTCGAGCGATCAAGGAGGACATGGGCCGGCCCCGTCCGATGGATCGGCTCATGTGCGGCGACGTGGGTTACGGGAAGACGGAGGTGGCGATGCGGGCGGCGTTCAAGGCGGTTGACGCCGGATACCAGGTCGCCATGCTCGTGCCGACCACGGTGTTGGCCGAACAGCACCACCGCACGTTCACCGGCCGGATGGCGGCGTTCCCGTTCGAAATCGCCGTCCTGTCGCGCTTCGCCACGCGAGCTCAGCAGAGCCGGATCGTCCAGCGCCTGGCCGACGGCTCGATCGACGTCGTCATCGGCACCCACCGGCTGGTCCAGGCGGACGTCCGGTTCCAGAACCTCGGGCTCGTGATCATCGACGAGGAGCAGCGGTTCGGCGTCGAAGTCAAGGAGCGACTCAAGGCCCTGCGCCAGATCGTCGACGTGCTGACCACCACCGCCACGCCCATCCCGCGGACGCTGCACATGTCGATCCTCGGGCTGCGCGACATCTCGAACCTCGAAACCCCGCCCGAGGATCGGCTGGCGATCGAAACCCGCGTGACGCGGTTCAACGCCGAGTTGATCCGCCACGCGGTGGTCAGGGAACTCAACCGCAACGGTCAGATTTTCTTCGTCCACAACCGCGTCAGCGACATCGACGTTGTCGCCCGAAAACTCCGCGAAATCGTGCCCGAGGCGTCCTTGCGGATCGGACATGCCCAAATGCCCGAGCACGAACTCGAACGGGTCATGATCGACTTCGTCGACCACAAGTTCGACCTGCTGCTGGCGACGACGATCGTCGAGAGCGGGCTGGACATCCCCAACGCGAACACGATGTTCATCGACGAGGCCGACCGCTACGGGCTGGCCGACCTGCATCAACTCCGCGGCCGCGTCGGGCGGTACAAGCACCGCGCCTACTGCTACCTCTTGGTCGACCAGAACAAGTCCCTCTCGCCCAGCGCCGCCCGGCGGCTGCGGGCGATCGAGGAGTTCAGCGACATGGGCGCGGGGTTCGCCATCGCGATGCGGGACTTGGAGATCCGCGGGGCGGGCAACATCCTCGGCCCCCAGCAGAGCGGCCACATCGCCACCGTCGGCTACGAGTTGTACTGCCAACTCCTGGAGAAGGCCGTCCGGATGCTCAGGCAACTGCCGCCCAAGACGTCGGTCGACGTGGACGTCCAGCTTCCGTCGAAGGCGTACATCCCTCGGGGATACGTGCCCGACATGCGGGCGAAGATCGACCTCTACCGCCGGCTCGCCCGGGTGTCGGACCACGCGGAGCTGGCCGATTTCGCGGCGGAACTCAATGACCGCTTTGGCCCGCCGCCGCCGCCGACCGAACAGATGCTGTCGCTGGCGAGCCTGCGAATCGCGGCCCATCGGTGGGGGATTAGGGCGATCCACCTGGAGGACAGTTACGCCGTCTTCCGCTACACGTCGCCCCAGGCGATCCGCGAGTTGGCCGCGACGGGCCGGGATGATCTGCGGATCGTGGACGGCCACAGTGCCTATCTGCCATTAAAGGGGGATGACGGTGACCCCGAAGCGGTGTTGCGGCGGGTCAAATCGCTGTTGCAGTCAAACTAGCTTGCTGGCTATACTCCCGCCTCGATTCCAGGGGCCAGGGGTCAGAGGCCAGCTAGCCCGGTCGCCCGCGACCGGCCCGCAGTTGTTTGCGAGCCCTGGGCCCTCTTGTCATCCAAATCTCGCCGGAGCCAGGGACGTGCACAAAGCGATTCACACCATGCCCCGGATCGGCGGCCTGCTGCTGGCGGTCGTGCTCGGCACGGCCTGGGCGACGGCGGACGAGATTCGGGCCTACGCGACCCGAATACCGCGGCACCCGCGACTGCTCCGATGGGCCAGCCGATTAGCGGTTCGGTCGTTCCGAGCACGCCGTCCCGGCCGGTGCCGAGCTACCGACCCGACACGTGGCCCGGCGCTGCCCCCGCCCCGGCGTACCCAGACACCGGTTACCCTCCGGCTTCGGTCGGCTCAGTGAACTACTATTCCGCCCAGGCACCTCAGAGTCCTTCTCTAACGCCAACCGCGCAGATCATTCAGACCACGCCTTGTGAAGACGCGCGGATTCTCGCCCGGGTGGGCTCCGAGGTTGTGCTGGCCGCGGAGGCGATGGCCTATGTCGTTCGCGAGATTTTCGACCCGACGAGCGGAATCCACGGCACGAAGCCCAGCGAGTTGAGCCGCGCAGCCTGGGCGCTCCTGAACGCTCCGGCCGGGCAGGTTTCCGAGCAGCAACGCAAGTCGCTCTTGAGGGCTGGCGCGAATGTGGCCGTGGAGACGAAGCTGCTCTATCTCGACGCCCGCCGGTCCATCCCCAACGAGAACTTTCCCAACGTCGAGAAGCAGTCGGACAAGATCTTCGAGGAGAGCGAACTGCCCGAGCTTCTCAAGGCGGCCCGGGTCCGATCGCGGCGCGAGCTGGACGACGAACTGCGTCGATTGGGCTCTTCGCTGGAGTGGCAGAAGCGAATCTTCATGGAACGCTCTCTGGCGCGGCAATGGATGCGCGGCTCCGTCAAGTTCGACGAGCCGATCACGCACGACGCCATGCTAACCTATTACGATGCGCACCTGGCCGATTACGAGCACCCGGCTCGGGCACGGTGGGAGCAGATCAGCGTCCGCGTCTCGAAGTACCCCGGCAAGGCCGAAGCGTACGCCGCGTTGGCGAGGCTGGGCGATCAGGTCCAGGAAGGAGTTCCGTTTGCCGAGGTTGCCCGGCAGGGTTCCGACGGCGTCACGGCGGCCCAGGGGGGCGTTCGCGATTGGACGACCCAGGGCAGCCTCGTGTCGAAGGCGCTGGACGAGGCGGTTTTCGGCCTGCCGGTCGGCGCGCTCAGCCCGATTATCGAGGACGAGCAGGGGCTGCACATCGTCCGCGCGATCGAGCGGAAGGAGGCGTATCGCACGCCGTTCATCGAGGCGCAGGCGGTAATCACGGAACGCCTCCGCGACGAGCGAGTTCAGAAGAAGCTCAACGAGTACGTGTCTCGGCTGAAGAAGGACACGCCCATCTGGACCGTCTACGACAAGCCGGCCCAGGACGATGCCGATTCGAGCAACTCCGTGGCTCGGCGAAAGGGACCGGCCGACCGTTAGGGTTGGCGCGGAAACGAGTGTCGCCTTTCGCTCCGCGAAAGTAAACGAGTGTCGCCTTTCGCTCCGCGAAAGTAGCGGTGGCGTTCTTTCGCGGAGTGAAAGGCGACAAGGTCCCCCTACACGTCCAGCAGGGCCTGGCCGACGTAGAGTTGCAGGATCTGGCTCTGGACCTTGATGGCGCGGATCAGGACCCAGACCTGGTCCATCGTGAAGGACGCCGGATCGGATCGGGCCAGGTTCTCGAGGTCCTCGGTCATCGCGGCGTGTTGATCGGTCGCCGCTTGCAGGCGGATGCCCATCTCCTGCCACGCCTTGGACAGCGTCTCGCAATTCTGCAGCCGGTCGATCTCTTCGACGTGGTTGGTCAACAGCAGACAGAGTCGGGCGACGTCGCGAGGCCCGGCCTCCGGGTGCATGCGCTCGATCCGCGCGGCCAAATCATGACAGTGCATCGTGGGTTCACCTGGCAGCGATGTGCTCAAACAAGGGTGTGGATCCGGAATCGACTTCGACCGACGAAACGTTCGCTTGCGGCCTCGGGCCGCGTCAAGGCATCCACGCACCGGCGACTGAAAGACGAGTCCTCCGCCGTGGCGGCTGGGAAAAGGTCACAGGCACGTTTTGTGCGAAGCACCCTTTGGACCCTACGGGCGAAAGGAGCCCGACATCTTTTCCTGTCAGCTTTTCCTGTCCCGAACAAGCGGGCAAGACGCGAGAACTCGCGCCGATTGCCCACACTGTAATGTAGCTCACGTTTCCCGCCCGGGTGAATCCGCTGTAAGTCGTTGCCGTGAAAGGTATTGTGAAGGGCCAATGCATCTTCGCCCCCCGCAAGGCCGGCCAGTTGATGCCTCGGGCCGGGCCGCTATAATCGAGGACATGCCCACGCCGTGCCCAACGCAAGGAGGCCCCAAGTGAACGACGCCAACCCCGCGACCGACGCGGCCGATCTGGTCGAACAACTCGGCCATCCGCAAACCCGGCGAGCCGCCCGGCAGAAGCTCGTGGCTGCCCGGGCCGTCGGGCCGCTGCTGGAGTGCCTCGATTCGCGCAACGAGTCGGTCGTTTGGGCGGCGGTCCAGTCGCTCGGGGAGTTGCGAGCCAAGGAGGCCGTCGAGCCACTCGTGGGACTGCTCGACCGCGGTACGCTGGTTTTCGACGTTTGCGAAGCCCTGCTCCAAATCACCGGCTCGAATTTCGGCACCGACGTCAAACGCTGGCGCGAGTCGCTTAAGTCCGCGGCCGATCCGGCCAAGCTCGACGTCGCCGAGTGTGTCGCCCGAACCGCGGATTACCTCGGCGTCAAGCCGACCGGCTCGGGCACATCGTACCAGTTTCAACTCCCGCTGCCGGAGGGGCGATCCCAGAAGGTCGCCGTTTACTTCGGCCGGCAAGACGCCGAGGGGCACGAGCTGGTCGTGATCTACAGCGAGTGCGGCCCGGCCAATCCCAAGTACTACGAAACCGTGCTCCGCAAGAACCTCTCGATTCCCGTCGGCGCGTTTGCGATCCGCGACATCGACGGCCAGGCAAACTTCGTTATGGTCGACACGATGATGGCCGCCTCGGCCGACCCCGGCGCCCTGGCCCGGAAGATCGAGGGCATGGCCACGCGCGCCGACAGCGTCGAGATGTCGCTCACGAAGGAAGATCGACGGTAAGTGGTAAGTGGCCGGTGGCCAGTGGTCAGTGGCCAGTTGAGAGTTCAGCCCGGAGCAATTCCAGCCTACCGACTGCTTGCCGCCAACGGTCGCCAACCCCTGACAACTAACCACTGACCACTGACCACTACTCCCATGCCCGAACTTGGCGTCAATATCGACCACGTGGCGACCGTGCGGCAAGCGCGGCGGACGAATGAACCGGACCCCGTTTGGGCGGCGGCGCTGGCGGAATTGGGCGGCGCCGACGCGATCACGATCCATCTGCGCGAGGACCGACGCCATATCCAAGACCGCGACCTGACGATCCTCAAGGAAACCGTCGCGGCTAAACTGAACCTGGAGATGGCGTGCGACGCCGAGGTGGTTGACGTCGCCTGCCGTGTCCGGCCACAACAGGCCACGCTCGTCCCGGAACGCCGCGAGGAAGTCACGACCGAGGGCGGGCTGGACATTCTCGGCCGGCAAGATCGCGTCCGCGAGGTGATCGATCGGCTCCAACACTCCGGCATCGTCGTCAGCCTGTTTCTGGACCCCGACCTCGCCCAGATCGAAACCGCCGCCGACCTCGGCGCCGACGCCGTCGAACTGCACACCGGCCAATTCGCCCTGGCCGCCGTGGGCCGCGATCAGGAAGACCAACTCAAAATCCTGCGACGCACCGGCGCCAAGGTCCTGGCCTGCGGCATGGCCCTGCACGCCGGCCACGGGCTGACCTACCGCAACGTCAAGCAGGTGGCCGCCATCGAAGGCATGCACGAGTTGAACATCGGCCACAGCATCATCGCCCGGGCAATCATGGTCGGCCTGACCGAGGCGGTGCGCGAGATGAAACGATTGGTCAGCGGTTAGTAGTAAGGGCGAAGTGGCAGACGGTTTGCCGCCGCAAGGCTGGAATCGCTTCACGCTGACCTCCCAACTCCCCACTGACAACCGACAACTGACTACCGGCAACTGACCACTCACCACTCACCACTCACCACTTACCACTATGTCCACCCGATCCGAAGACTTCGCCGGCCTGAACGTGGCCACCATCACACCCTTCAAGGACGGCAAGATTGACTTTGATGCCCTCCAGCGGCACGTCGAGTTCCAGATCGAGGCCGGCACGACCGGTCTGTGCCCGGTCGGCACCACCGGCGAATCGCCCACGCTGTCGCATCCGGACCACGAGCGGGTGATCGCGGCGGTGGTCGAGGCGGCGGCCGGCCGGATCAAGGTCATGGCCGGTACCGGCTCGAACAGCACCGAGGAGGCCGTCCACCTGACCCAATGGGCCGCCAAGGCCGGCGCCGACGCCGCCTTGGTCGTCGCCCCCTACTACAACAAGCCCACGCAAGAAGGCATGTTTCAGCACTACCGGATCGTGGCCCAATCGGTCGACATCCCGATCTGCGTGTACAACATCCCGGGCAGGACCGGCAAGAATATCGAGCCGGAGACGATCATCCGGATGGCCGAGGTGCCCAACATCACCATGGTCAAGGAGGCCACCGGCTCGATGGACCAGGCCTCGCAGATCCTCTCGGCCACCGACCTGACGGTCCTGAGCGGCGATGACAGCCTCACGCTACCGCTCATGTCGATGGGCGCCCGGGGCGTCGTCTCCGTCGTCGGCAACATCGTGCCCAAGGATATGATCGCCCTGGTCGCGGCGTTTGACGCGGGCGACGTGGTTGAAGCGCGGCGGTGGCACCACAAGCTGTTCCCGCTGTGCCGCGACATGCTCGGCCTGGCGACCAACCCGATCCCGATCAAGGCCGCGATGAAGATCCTCGGCCGCGACACGGGCGAGCTGCGGATGCCGCTGACGCCGCTATCGGCCGACGAGGAAGCCCGGCTCCGCGCGACGCTGGCCAACTATGGGCTCCTCTAACGACCGCCGGCTCTTGATCCTCTGCGAGCACCCCACGCTCCTGGGCGGCGAAAACTCGATGCTCTCGACGATCGAGGGCGTCCGCCGCGAGGGCTTCGCCGTCACGATCATGGCCCCGCCCGAGGGACCGCTGGCCGAAGCCTGCGCCGCCCGCGACCTCGCGCTGCTGCCGTTTCGCTCGTGCGATTTCGACGGCAAGCGGCTTGCCCAGTCGCGGCGACGGGAGTACCTGGCGAGCCAGATCGCCCAGTTCCGGCCGGACCTGCTTCACGCCAACAGCCTGGCGATGGCACGGCTGGTCGGACCGGTCGCCGCGGCGCTGGACGTGTCCTGCCTCGGACACCTTCGCGACATCGTCAAGCTCAGCGCCCGGGCGGTCCGCGACCTGAACGCCAACACGCGGCTCGTGGCCGTCTCGGAGGCGGCCCGGCGGTTCCACGTCGCCTCGGGCGTGTCGGCCGAGAAGACGCACGTGCTCTACAACGGGGTCGATTTGGAGCGATTCCAACCGCGTCCGGCGTCCGGCTATCTGCATCGCGAACTCGGGCTGCCGCCGGAGACGCGGCTGGTCGGCGTGATTGGCCAGATCGGGCTCCGCAAGGGGCAAGACGTGCTTGCCCGAGCGGCACGGTTGCTTGCCGATCGGTTGCCGGAGCTGCACTACCTCATCGTCGGCCGTCGCTGGTCTCAGAAGGACGAGTCGCGGCGGTTCGAGGCGGACCTCCGCGCCGCCGCCGATGCCATGCCAGGCCGGTTTCACTTCCTCGGCGCCCGCGCGGACGTCGACCGGCTCTTGAACGAGCTCGCGATGCTGGTGCATCCCGCGCGGCAGGAGCCGTTGGGCCGCGTGTTGTTGGAAGCGGCGGCGTCGGGCGTGGCGATCGTGGCGACGGACGTGGGCGGCACGCCGGAGATTTTCCCTCCGTCGCTCAGCGCCGCCCGGCTCGTTGGGCCCGACGACATCGAGGTTCTAGCCGAGGCGATTCTCGCGGTGGCCACCGACCCCGCGCTTCGAGCCGGACTCTCCGCCGCCGCCCGCCGCCGCGCCGAGACCGCCTTCGACCACCGCCAGGCGACGGAGAATCTACTAGGACACTACCGCGAACTCACAGGGTAGCAAGGTAGGGTGGGTCGAGGCCGCCGACAACATCATCGCGGTCTCGAGACCACCCCGTCGTCAAGTTTCGTTCCGTTCGGCACACCGATCGACCGGCGGCCGAGCCCCACCAGAATTACCTGATCGGGTCCACGCCCAAATCCTTGCATATCTTCTTTGCCAGGATGTCCCTGATCTCGGAATGCCTCGGAATCGCCGACCGCTTGTTCAGGGCGGGGTTGTGCCACCACGAGTGTCAGACGCCCTCCCGCAAGAGGTCGCATCCTTGACTGCGAAGATATTGCAGCAGTCTGGTCCTCTTCATATGGCGATTGTTTCTTCCGTGTACCCGCCGCCGGCAGCGGACAACGCATCCTGGCGATTGAATTCCAGCGCTTCCTTCAGTGTGACCTCCAGGGTTTCCTTCAGTTGCTCAAAGGACCTCTCTTGGCAATTGACCCCGGGGACCTCCTCTATCCATCCCACCCACCAGTCGCCTTCGTGTTTCACAACCGCCGTATACTCATTCTTCATGATCCTTGCCTCCTGATCATTCGTTTGTTGCCGCTGAGGAATCAGCTAACCGGTGCCCCAACACGCTTGTATCAACGTAGACTCATGGTTTCATTGGTGTTCGTGGCTCGTTTCATAGAACATAACGCGTGGCGTCACTCAGCCGGCGGTGAGGGCTGTCCACTTGTGGCCGCCCCGGTGCTCGGCTCCGGCGCGTGCGCTGGCTCGGCATCCGCGCCCTCCACGGTCTGAACATTGCGCATCACTTCCGGCATGATTGAGAAGAACTGGTCGCACCGTGCAGCAACTGCATCCAAATCGTCCGTGCGAAACACTTCCGTGTGAAGTCGCTCGCATCGCGATGTCACGCATTCAATGGCGGTGCGCTCCCACACTCGTCGGCACGGCCATGTTCTCACCAGGGTGGCGAAAGGTGCGGAACACCGATGCGAGCGCAGCCTCTCTGAAATGCTCACGACGAAGCCCACCTTGAATCTTCCAGGATCGTGTTGGGGTTCAAGTTGAATCAGGTAGAAAACGCCAGCTTCAACCGGTACGTACTCAGCGTCAATAGTCTCTGATTCTGATGTAGAGGACGCGGCATTCTTCGATGCCAGTTCTTGCGACAGGGGCTCAAAATCGTGTAGGGAAATATGAGCAATAGCCTGGCCTTTGTGGTCGGGTTTGTCACTTCGTTCTATGCGAGTCTCGATCCCGAGGCGTCCCAGGATCTTGAAGAGGGCGCTCTTTCTCAGCCCCAGTTCGGAGGCGGCGTCGATCACGGAGATGCGTTCGTCGTTCACGGCAGCCTCCTGACGCCGAACCTGTCCTGTATCACTAATTCCACCGTCCCAAGTGTACGCGGTAATGCTCGACTCCGCAAGTCGCGATGTCCGGCACCGGAGCCGTTGCCGCGATCATCCATGCTTCCCGGACCCCGAAGAAAAAGCGGCGATGAATCGCCGCACTCCAAAATGTTGCTTCGGTCGGCTCGAAATCGCTAGAGGTCCAGACCGTCTAACTCGTCGACGAGGCCATCGAGGTCGGTGTGCTCGGGCGGCGACGCGCACTCCGCGCGGTCGCGCTGGGCGGCGGCTCGTTGATTTGGGATGATGCCGCCGAAAAGCTGCGAAACGTCGAGCGGCACGCCGCCACCGGTGCTCGACGCTTCGCCCGCAATGGTCGCGTCGGCGTGGCGAGGGAACATGATCGCGCCGGCGGGGCAAATCCGGGCGCACGCGGGGCAGCCGGGGCGACAGGCGTCGGGCTGCTCGACGATGATCGTCTCCGAGGCGTCCAATCCGAAGACGCCGAACAGGCAGAAGTTCAAACACTCCAGGCAGTTGACGCACCGCCCGCGATCGATCACCGGATACCATCGCGTCGAGGCGGCTTCCTCCACGCGACACGGCTCGGTCTGCCCGACCGGCGATTGTGGTGCAGGCGTCTCGCCTGCTTTTTCTTGGGCAGGCGTCTCGCCTGCGTCTCTTTTGGCAGGCGAGACGCCTGCACCACAAGAGGACGGCTGGCCTGCGCGGTTGCCGAGCCGGGCGATCCGGTCAATCTCCCGCAGATACGCCTCCGGCTCCTCTCGGCCGCGAAGATCGAAACACCAGATCGTCCGCCCGGCCGGCGAGTCCGTCTCCTCCGAATCACCCGGTCGGCCTTCGACGCCCAGCGCGCCAAGCACCCATCGCGCCGCCCGGGGGTGAAGCCAGCCGAGCACCGCCAGATCGCCCGAAAGCGAGCGCAAGTGAGCCGCGCCCGGGCCGTCGGCCGGCAGATCGTACAGCGGGCCGACCACCGAAACCCGCAAGTCCGCCCGCCCCGCGCATCCGGCGAGCAATTGCTCGGCGAGCCGCCGGCGGCGGAGCGGATCGTCGTTGCGGGGCTCGCAGAGGACCACGGTCAGCTTGCTCATGGTTTCTCCTGCCCAAAGCAATAGAGGTTTCCGTCGTCCGTGCCAATCACCAGACGCCCGGCGGCGACCGCGGGCGAGGCGGTAAACGAACCACCGCCCTCGAACTTCCACACTTCCTTGCCCGACGCCACGTCGACCGCGTAGAGCCGCCCGTCGGCCGAGCCGAAGAACACACGACTGCCGACGACGACCGGCGAACTGTCGACGCGGCCGCGAGTGGTGAATTGCCAAAGTGGGGCACCGGTTTTGGGATCGATTGCGTGCAGGCATTTGTCGCGCGAGCCGACCAGCACCGCTCCGGGCGTCACGGCCGCCGACGAACGGAACGGATGACTCCTGCCCGGGGCGGTGTATTGCCACGCCACTCGGGCTTGCTTCCAGTCGATCGCGAAGAAGGTCTTGCCCTCGGTGCCGACGAACAGGCGGTCGCCCAACACGGCGGGCGTGCAGCCGGTCGGGGCGTCCAGCGGCACGTCGGCGACCGCCTTTCCCGCCTCCAAGTCAATGACGTGCAGCTTGCCGTCGCATCCCGCCACGAACGCGCGATCGTCGACGATGGTCGGCGAGCAGCGGATCTGATCCTCGCTCCGGTACTTCCAGACGAGCTTGCCGGAATCGGCGTCGAGACAATACAGCGTCGCGTCCTGCGAGCCGAACAGCACGCGGCTCTTGTGGAAATTCGCGCTGGAGTTGATTTCCGCGTCGGTGTCGAAATGCCACTTCTCGCGGCCCGTCGCGGCGTCGATCGCGTGGAAGCGGCCGTCGCTGTCGCCGACGAAGACGGTGCCCTCGCGGACCGCGGGCGAGGCGGTAAAGCCCAATTCGGTGTGGAACCGCCACTTTTCGCGGCCGTTGGCCAGGTTCACCGCGTAGAGGTTCCCGCCCAGGCTGCCGGCGAAGACCACGCCATCGATGAGCGCCGCGCCGGCCTCGAAGCCGCCGTCCTTGTCCGAGAACGTCCAGAGCAGGCCAAGCCGCTCGGGAAGCGTGCCGTCGGCGACTCCGGTCGCGAGGGGGTTGCCGCGAAAGACGGGCCAGTCCGCTGCCGCGGATACGGCCGGGTCGCCGACGATACCGGCGAGAACAACCATCGCTCCGAGCAACGCCGCGGCGACGCTCGTGCCGTGGTGAAAACGGATGCCTCGGGCGTCGAAGCAAGCAGTGGTACACATGCCCGATATCTCAGTGGCGGACCAGCAGCGTGTAACGATACGTCAATTGTACTTCCTCGCCGGGCTTGAGGGGAAGTGTCCAGACCAGTTCGTTGCGTTTGTTGATGTACCCCGCGCCTTCCTCGAGGAGGGTGGTCTTGGGCTCCTTATCGGCCGAGACGAGTTCGCCGGAGAAACGGCGGCGCACGACCAGGGCGATCGGTTCCTTGCGGTGGTTGTTCGCCGCGAGCGCGCCCTCCACTGTGATCTTGCGGTACTCAACGCTGCCGATATACACGATGTCGCGGCTGGCGTCGCCGACCTCCTGCTCGACGCTTCGCACGCGGACGCTCAGCGACTTGGTGACGTGCAAGGTGGTCTCTTCGCCCGGGTTGACCCAGTAACTCATCTGCTGGCCGTTGAATTTTCCGCCGGCCACGATCATTGCCGGCGCGGTGGTCATGGGGAAGTCCAGCGGATTGCGAAACCGGACGGCGTCCCAAACGGCGTCTTGATATTCCTCCGGGTCGTTTTGCCGCTGGTATTCTTCCACGTATCGGCCGTTGGCCTGGCGTGAGTCGGGCACGATCCATTCGACGATGCGCTCGTAAGCGGCCTTGCCCGAGGCCGTCTCCATGGCGAGCGAATCGCCTTCCTCCATCGTTTGGGGGCCGACGTCCTGGTAGTGCAGATCGACGCCCTCGCCGGTCGGCATGGCCGCCAAGTTGAGCCCTTCAAAGGGATCGTCGGCGTTGGGAGCCCTGGCCTGCTGGCTGACAACATTGCTTGTGGCGGCGTTGCCCGCAGCGAAGCGTTGATTCAACTGCTGGAAAAACGCGGCCCAGGCGGTGTTGGGCGATAGCGGCGACGTGACGTGCGCGAATCGCACGCTGGGAAAGCCCGATATCAACCGTACCTGGGCGCCCTCGAACGGTTCCAGTTCGTTCTTCAGAGTCGCGCTTTGTCGGAGTGTCAGCGTCTTCGGATCGGAGATGTCTACGCGATAACTCGGCGCCCAGGCCATCCCCTTCGTGAGATAACTGATCGAAAGCGTGGCGTTTTTCTGTTTCATCTTGCCGACGGTGAAGAGCAAGACGGCCTTGCGCTGCGTGACCGTGGCTGGTTTGCCCTTGGCCTCGAGATACGCGATTTTCGAGTAGTCGATATAGGACTGACCGTCCTTGGTCCTCAGTAATAGATAACGGCCCGTGGACGTCGCTCCCGTAGGGTGTCCGTATTCCCGCGCGCCGTACCAGTAATAACCAGCGGGCTGCTCGTAGCGGCGATTCCAGGCGGCAGAGCCGTGGGGCGGCTCGATGGCAAGCACGGTGCCTTCGGTGGGCGCGAGACCCGGTTCACTGAAATGAATCACCACGTCACGACCCGCCAAGCCTTCCTGAAAATCGGCGGACGCCGCTTCGGCGAGCGGCACTTCCACGGTGCGGCGCGTGACCCGCGTGGATACGTTTGCATCGCTCTCGACCCAGAAGGTGCCGTGAACCGGCTCGGGCACGTCCTCCACGCGATACACGCCCGGCGCGTCCACTTGCGCGGTGCGCTCGACGATCGCCAGCCCGTTCTTGAAAAGCCCCAAGGAGGCGATCCTGGTCGTAAGCGGTTTCTCTTCGGCGGCGAAAACGGTAACGCCCCAACCCAACATCAGCATGAAAACGGCGACGGATTTCATGATCGTGTCCCCTTCAACACCTGTCCACTTGAACTTGGCAGACCGCCTAGCCCGACTCCCCGCGGAGTCGAACGAACCAGTGGATGGACGACCGTGGGGCGATAAAAGTTCCACGCCGAGGAACCGGCGATCGCCACCTTTGGTGGGGTGTGGCTGCCAAAACGTAGGACGGCTGCCGGGCAGTCTGAAGAGAGCCCCGGGTCGATCCGCGGTTGCGCCACCTCGCGGGGCTAGGGGATATTGTGCGTGTTGGCCGCGTCGGAGGTGCTGCTCAGTTGGCTGAGCACCTGCAGCACGCCGTTGAGGTGCGCCAATCGCGGGCCGAAGCGGTCGACAAACTCGTTGAGCATGAAGTCCCCGTCGAGCAGCACGTCGTAGTTCTCGCTGATCTCCCGGGTCAACGTGTCGAGGAATTCGGTCTGAACCTTGCTCAGGGCCTCGGCGGCTTCCCGGCAATTTCGGGCCAGGTGGGGATTGGCCTGTTTCCACTGGCCCAATTCGGCCATCCGTTGGCGCTGCACCGCGCCGACCTGGGCGACAAGCTCTTCGAGCAATTCGTTCTGGCGATCCTGGGCGGCGAGAATCTCTCGCAACAGGCGGGTTTGCTCGCCGTCGCCGCAACTGACATGCGTTTGGAACATGGGCCTGTGCCCCTCCGACGTGGTATTGGAGACGTCGATCTGGCTGTACAGCGGCTGTCCGGGACGAGAGTCTTTGGTCATGGCGGCTCTTCCTTTCGGATATTCAGTATAAACAGGAAACTACCCAAAAGTCGAGTCTTCGCCAAAAAACTTCTTGCCAGTGCCGCCGGTGGCGACCTCAAAGTCGTTTCCACCGATTCGATCGCTAAAGTCCGCGGCCGCTCCGGCCCGATCCTCCAGCAAGCCGACGCGACGACTCCGAGCATCTGAGAACGTGGATAAAATGCGTTGGATAAGGAGAAGTAATGGCCCCGGATAACCGCACACACGAAAAATCGCAGCCCACCTTGGGGTTCTTGACCGTCCTCGAACACGAAACGGACGGCCTGTTCGGGGGCTATCTTATACTCAATCTGGCGGGACGGCCCCTTGAGTTCCATTGCACGGCCCCCATCAGGGCGAATCGAGCCCAGGAGATCCTCTACGGGCCGACACTGGAGCCGTATCTATATGGGGAACAGATCGGGCAGACGCTGTTGGACAAAGGCACGGTGTCTCCACTGGTTGTCTGCACCGATCGCGTCGCCGCGATGGCGGTCCGCCAGTGGGTAGACGTGCCCGTCGCGCTGGTGGTCACCCCTGAGGAGAACGGCCTCGTTTGCCCCGAGACTGCCACGGAGGTGGTTTCGGCTGGTAAGGAATGGCGGGCGAATATGTCCCATCCACAGGGGCCGCCTCTGTGCCATTTCCAGGTGGGAGTCAACCGTTTGGCCGTCGCCGAGCGATCGGCCGCCGACCGCGACCTGATCACCGACCGGCTCCGTGACGTTGCCGATTCGTTCGACCTGGCCGAGCCGTTCTGCCGGATTCGCGAGGCGATCGAAGAGGCTCGTGGCGGAGGCCCGCAGCCGTGACGGGCGATGCACCCAGCGCGATCGGCCCGGGCCAGCGACGCGACGCGGCCGGCGGTGGCGAGCCGCTTCGCCTCGGTGGCGGTTGGCGGCCGTCCGAGCGGCCTCGGACGTGGTCGATCGGATCGTTGTCCGAGCCGCCGCGGGTGGAGTGTCTTTTTGCGGCGACGCCCGGGCAGGCCGCGGCGATCGAGGTCCGCGACACGTGCGTGGCGATGGCCAGGCCGCGGGCAGTGTCCGTGCCAATCCGTCGTTCGCCGCGACCACGGACGCGGAGCTTCACGTTTGCCGCCGTGCCGGATGACTCCTCGCCGGTCGCGCCCGGCGTCGCGGCGGCGCCGAGCCGGCTTGCGCCGCTTTCAAACCGCCGCAGCTCGGCGACGCGCGTCAAGCCGCCCAAGGACGTCATCAAGCTCGCGGACCGGTTGAGCTACCTCCTCCAGCCGTCGCTGGAGGTGTTGATGGCCGAGCGGTCGTTGGAGTTTCCGATGCCGCCATTTCCGTTCCAGTGGGAGGGAATCGCCTTCCTGTATCCCCGCCAGACGGCGATTCTCGCCGACGAGATGGGCCTGGGCAAGACGATGCAAGCGATCATGGCCATCCGCCTGCTCTTGCACCGTAGCGAAATCCGCCGCGTGCTGATGGTCTGCCCCAAGCCGCTGGTGACAAATTGGCAGCGGGAGTTCGCCATCTGGGCCCCGGAGATTCCGGTCCAGGTGATCGAGGGCAGTCACGAGAAGCGAGACTGGCAGTGGCATTTGCCCGAGATGCCGGTCAAAATCGCCAACTACGAGCTGCTGCACCGCGACTCGCCGTGGTTCGCCGAGGGGCATCCGTCGCTGGAGTTCGACCTCGTGGTCCTGGACGAATCGCAGCGGATCAAGAACCGCCACAGCGCGACCAACCAGGCCGCCCAGGCAATCCACGGCCGTCGCCATTGGGCCCTGACCGGGACGCCCGTCGAAAACAGCCCCGAGGACCTCGTCGGCATTTTCGAGTTTCTTGCCCCCGGGCTGCTCCACAGCGAGATGCGTCCGAGCCGGATGGGGCGAGCGGTGGGCGACTACGTGCTGCGCAGGACGAAGGAGCAGGTGGACCTCGATCTGCCGCCGAAGATGTTTCGCGACGCCGAGTTGGAGCTGACGGCCCAGCAGGCCCAGGCGTATCGGATGGCCGAGGACGACGGCGTGGTGCGGCTGGGCGCGTTGGGCGCCGAGGTGACGATCCAACACGTTTTCGAGTTGGTTCTGCGGCTGAAGCAGATCTGCAATTTCGACCCCGTCACCGGCGCCAGCGCGAAGCAGGAACGCCTCGAAGCCGACCTCGAAGAGGTGGCCACGAGCGGACGCAAGGCGATCATCTTCAGCCAGTGGGTCCAGACGATCGAGCAACTGAGCGAGCGTCTCGGGCGCTTCGGGCCGCTGGAGTATCACGGCCGTATCCCTCCGCGCCGCCGCGACGAGGTGGTTTGCCGGTTTCGCGACGATCCGAGCCGCCACGTCCTGTTGATGAGCTACGGCGCCGGCGCGGTGGGTTTGAACCTCCAGTTCGCCAGCTACGTGTTCCTCTACGACCGGTGGTGGAATCCGGCCGTGGAGGACCAGGCGATCAACCGGGTACACCGGATCGGCTCGGCCGGGCCGGTCACGGTGACTCGCTTTCTGATGCTCGGGACGATCGAAGAGCGGATCAACCGGATTCTGGAAGAAAAGCGAGAGCTTTTCGACACTATTTTCTCCGGCGCCGAAGCCCATCGCAGGCTGGGGCTGACGCAAGAAGAGCTTTTCGGGTTGTTCGATCTTCGGATCTCGACCCCGCCGGCCCGCGCCGCCGCGTGAGATGCCGGACCCCGAGCGATGGCACTAACTCTCTCGGGGGGTTGTGAGGCCGGCTTCTCCCACCCGACAGTAGCGATTTTCGTGATTCTCCAGGTCGCGGAGAGTATTTGTTTGACTCCACAGCACGGTTGTGTTTAGAACATAGATTAAGGGTCTTTTACCACCAGAAGAGAGGCTGTGGTATGAAATGCGTTTTTTCGTTGTTGGTCGTGCTGTGTCTTTCGGCGGGCATGGCTTCG
>JAPLNP010000330.1 GCA_026401055.1 Planctomycetia bacterium | reverse complement strand
GGCCGACGTGGGTTGCGCGGAGCATCTTCCTGGCCGCTGGCCTGCTGCTGGTGGCAATGGGCGCCACGCTCCTGATTGGCCGCCGGGGCTGGCGCCTCGTGGCCGCGGGCGCTGCCGTCGCCGTCGCTTCGGCAGGACTGTACATCAGCCTTTGCCAATGCCCGTCGGTCCTGGCGCGCCGCAGCGGCGACATCCTGGCCGTCTCCTGCCGCCGCACCGCCACGTGGTCCGCGCCCGCCAAGGGCGTCGGCCCAATCTACTGGCGGCCGCAGCAGATGAACCGCGACGACATGCTCTACCAGCCCGACGCCGCGCTGACGGTAACCCTGCACCCCGCCGAGGTCCGCCTCTTCCGCTGCGCGGCCGCCGCAAGGTAACCACCGAGACTCTTTGGCCCCGAAGGGTCCTCAAGACAAAACCAAGCCAGCCCCGCGAGCCTTAATGCGTATCCTGAATGAATCTCGTGCGGTGGCCATTGCAGAGAAACATAACGCCTTACGGCGTCACTACGAACGCTCCGCGAGATTCGAAGTCGCCTCTGGCGTTCGTAGTGTGCCCGTCAGGGCATATTCTTCTTTACGACTCAGGGGAACTCTGGCGTTCATCTCAGGCCCCACGCTACCGCACGAGATTCAATCTGGTTGCGTATCACGCCCGTGACCTTCCTTGATTCAGCCTCAAGGGGTTCGCTAGCACTTTCTGATCTATCTCGGTGCGTCTGGCGGTAAGCGGGTGTCCGTTCGGCAGGGCTTGGCCCGCCCCCGTGTCGGCCCACATCTCAGCCCAACCGGGCGACCAGCCGCCATCGGGGTCGATGGCCGCGTAGGCGGCGAGGACCGACCGGTCCAGCTCCGCGTGGGCAAGTTTCAGCCACGTCGGACGCTGGTTGTAAAGGTACGTAAGCGTCCGCTTCTTGAGGTTGGGGTCCTTTGCGGCCGCCGCCATTATCGCCGACTGGCGAATCAGCCCCCTGGCCTCGGCCGGGATGTCGGCGAAGCTGTCGGCCGCATCCACCGCCGCCGCGATAGGCTCTATCCACTCCGGCGGGTTGAGCCACCGCTCCCGCATTGCGTCGAGTTCCTTCGCCGCCGCCGCGATACGCCGGCAAAGCGGATCGTCCGCCGGCTCCTTGCCCGGCGGCCAGGGAAGCGGGAACGTCTCGAAGCATGTCGTCGGCGTATAGCGAAAGCCGGACTCGGATTCGCGAAGCTGCGTTCCCATCCGCCGCGCCCACAACTCGTGGATGCTGCTGTGCAGCACGCCGAAGAAGTAGTCGTCGGAGCGCGCGAAAACTATTAGTTGGTGATCCGGGAGCGTCGGATGGACCATCCATGCAAAGATTCGGTGTTTCGATGTCGTCGGGGTCACGATGAACCGTGGCAGCGGAGCAATTGCCGCCCTCATCTCCGCCCGCATGCGCTGAGGTCGCCACCAGTTTTCCCGGAGCCACTTGTTCCTGTTCTTGTCCCTGAGCGGTTTGACTTTCTCCTCCACGATCGCCTGCGGTTTCGTGTAGAGACAAGCGTCCGCGAGTTCTCTGTCGGCATTGTCGATGATCCACCGTGGTTCATTTCGGCCAAGCAGATCACTGCTGTTGACCACGGGCCGCAGCACGTCGCTGTTGGGCCGGCCATTGGGGTTTCCCCGATCCTCAAGGAGAGCTTGGGCCTCAGCAAGAGTTATGTCGAATGGGCCGCCTTTACAGCTCCCCACGAACCCGACGGACATATTCTCAGGCAATGGCTTTGCGTGGGCTGAATCTGAGGTTGCCGAAAGGTTGGAATGAATTTCCCGTACGGTTTGGCCGTCAAGCGTTCGCGAGGTCTCGGTCCCGTCGTCAAATCCGATCATCGAGATATGCACGTTAGCGCCATCGAGAACCCAGTCACGATCCGACCAGGCCATGAATATCTTCCCGGTCTTTACGAGTCGATCTATGACCTTCCGGCTGGCGCCGCCCCTTATGTTCTGTGTGGCGAGCAGGCCGGCGCGTTTGCAGGATTTCGCGACAATATGCTCGCTCGCCCTCTCGAACCAGTACGCACAAAGATCGGCCCCACCCGGAACCCTGCCTTCGTAGACTTTCCGCAAGGCATCGACATAATCATCGCCCATGTGCTGCCGCATGAGCTTGTCGCCCAGAAACGGCGGGTTGCCGACAATGAAATCGACCTCGGGCCACTCGGGGTCTTTGGGGTTGGCCGGGTCGGAGAGGTCGATGATCGCGTCCATGCACCTGATGTTCCCCGCGGGTCCCAATATGGGCTCGTTGCGAAGCGAGTAGGCGTGGTCGTGCATCCACTGCAGATACCCGATCCACACGGTCATCTGGGCGAGATCATGGGCATACTCGCTGACCTCGATCCCGTAGAGTTGTCCCGGGCCGACAACCGGGAACTGTCCGCCCAGGTTGCGCGAGAGCCCG
>JAPLNP010000396.1 GCA_026401055.1 Planctomycetia bacterium | reverse complement strand
ACCTACTTCACGATGTACACCTACAACTTCTGCTGGCCGGTGCGGACGCTGCGTCAACGAGGCCCCAACGGCCAATGGCTACCGCAGACTCCCGCCATGGCCGCCGGCCTGACCGACCATGTGTGGCCCCTTTGGGAATGTCTAACCTTCCCCGCAGTGCAACGCTAATAGTACACAAGGGAAATCTCAGTCGGGATGACCCGGACAATCAGCCGACGATTCAGCGGTGTCGCGAACTCTGCTACACGGCACTCTCCGACGTTGCAGATGTTCGGATCACGGAAAGTCCGAACGGTCGTGTGTCCTGGATGCTTTCTGGCAAGCACATCGCCACGTGAGGCCGGGCCAAATGCGCCTTGGCATCGTCCTCAAAGACGGGCTGCCGTCGCTGATGTGAAAGCGACGGTCCTTCACAACGATTGCGGCCTCGGCGACGATGGCGCCATGGCCGGCGACACAGGCCGAGAGTCTGCACGCTCGCGCCTCACCTGCCCTTCTGTCGCAAAACCGCTCCGACGCAACAGCCGAAAGCCGACGCACGACGCATGGTACTCCCCAAAAGGACCGTTTGTGGTTGGCGCCCGTTGAGGGGAAGGCAGATCGCCCAAGCGGGCGTGTAGTTGCCGCATCGCAACGGACAACCGCATTCTTGCCCTGCCGACCCGGGTCCGCTACCATCAGGGCAGCCCGCGTCCATTCGACGTCTGGAAGCTTCGGAAAGTCAGGGGTCTGCTCAGATTGATGAGGCTCGCCATGCCTACTGTGAATGTTGCGGCCATCTGTGACGACCTCGGGAACCGGTTCCGTGCGGTGGCACGCATTGCGTTCCGCTGTGTGTGGGGGTATGTCCTGATCGTTGGGCCGCTTTGGCTGGCGATCGGCACGTGCCTAATCGCGACGGGCATTCCGGCCGTGGCCGCCGAGCCTCCGGTGGTCGCGGTGCTGGTCCGTCCGGACGCGCCGGAACTGGACCGCCACGCGGCGGGCGAACTGTGCGGGTACTTGAAGAAGCTCTACGGCTCCAACTCGATGCCGGCGGAGAATCCCGGGGCCGACGCGGAGATCGTCTTCCTGATCGGCAGCCCGACCACCAACCCGGCCGTGGCCAAGGCCCTCGGCCCCGGCGGCTGGCCCGAGGTGAGCGATCAAGGGATCGTCTTGAAGCGGGCGGATGTGGACGGGAAGCCGGCGCTGGTGGTTGGGGGCGGCAGTCCCAAGGCGACGCTCTGGGCCGTCTACGAACTGGTCTCCCGCTGGGGAGTCCGCTATCTTCTGCACGGCGACGTGTTCCCCGAGTCGCCCGGCACGCTGCGTCTGCCCGAGGAGGACGTCGTCCTGGAGCCCAAGCTTCGGGTGCGTCAGTGGCGGGTGATTAACGATTTCGCCTGTGGGCCGGAATCGTGGGGGATGGTCGATTACCGGCCCGTCCTGGACCAACTGGCCAAACTGAAGTTTAACCGCGTCTTTCTGTCGATCTGGACGTACCAGCCGTTTTTGCACTTCGAGCACAAGGGCGTCAAGCGTCAATCGGCCTGGCTCTGGTTCAAGTACCGCTACCCGATCACCGACGACATGATCGGGCGGCAGCTTTTCGACAACCGGCCGGAATTCTGGAATCCCGACCTGCCCTACGGAACCGGCTACGAGGAACTGGCTGCGGCGGGCGAGCGGCTCGTCCACGAGCTGATGGCCCACGCCCACGGCCGAGGCATGCAGTGCGTCATGACGGCGAACCCGCTGGAGTATCCGACCGAGTTTGCCCCGCTGCTGGCCGATTCCCAGCCCATCCGCCAACTCGGCGGCGAGACCATCGTCCCCGGGCCGAAACTGCCGCCCGACGACCCGGGCCTGACCGATCTGGCCACCGCCGTGTTGCGGGCCACGGTCAACACCTATCCGGAAGTCGACTATCTGCTGCTGTGCATGCCGGAGCATCGCCAGTGGGAATCGCTCGACGAACAGGCGTGGAACGCCCTGGACGCGAAGTATGACCTCGGCCGGATCACGTCGCTGGACCAGATGCTCGCGGCCGCGGCCCAGCGGCCCGACGTGCCCGGCGGAGCAGAGCGGGCGGTGCGCGAAGTGAAGGGCGACCTGGTCATGCTGCGGTTCTACGATCGCCTGCTGAGCGAGTGCCATGCCCTGGAGGGCACGAAGCGGCCGGACATGAAGTTCATCTACTGCGCCGTTGCCGAGGAACTGTTCCCCGTCTTGCCGCGGATCCTTCCGCCGGGCTCGGAGACGCTCAATTTCCTCGCGTACACGCCGGCCCGCGTGGTGAAACGCCGCGAGGCCATCGCGCGGCTAGACACGCGGACCGTGCCCGCGACGCTCATTTTTACGCTGCACGACGACAACATCGGGCTGTTGCCCGCCCTGACGACCGGTTCGCTCCACGAGTTGACCAAGGACCTTCGCCGCCATGGTTGGGCCGGCTTTTCGACGCGGTATTGGCTGATCGGCGACCACGATCCGTGCGTGGCGTACCTGGCTCAAGCGGCGTGGGACGCGGCGGCCACGCCCGAGGGCGTCTATCGCGACCATGTCCGCGCCGCCTGTGGCGAAGCGGCGGTGCCGGACATGCTGGCGATGTTCGAGGCGGTCGAAAAGACCTCGATCTTGCTGGAGTGGGACGGTCTGGGGTTGGGTTTTCCCGTGCCGGACATGATGATGAAGCACGCTCAGCCCGGCCCGATGCCCGAGTACTGCGTCGAGGCCCGCCGCGGTTACCAGAATGCGCTGGAGGCCGCCCATCGCGCGCGGCAGAAGACGCCCGACGGCAGGGCCGGCTACATCGACTACTGGATCGGCCGGCTGGAGTTCGGCGTCGGCTATTTCGACGCGATCGACGCGATGCACCGCGGGGCGACGGCGGAGCAGGCCGGCCAACGTGCCGAGGCGATTCAACGTGCCGACGAGGCCCTGGCCCACGCGCGTGCCGCGCTGGAGTCCTACGCCCGGACGGCTCGCGACCGCTCCGACTACGGCGGGATCGCCGTGATGAACGAATACGTCTACCGCCCGTTGCGCGAAAAGGCAGCCGGGCTGAAGCAGAAGTAATCTGTAGGGTGGGCCGAGTGGTGCGAGTCCCACCAACAGCATGTCGGTCAAGTTCTGGTGGGACTCGCTCCGCTCGGCCCACCCTACCGTTCTGTTGCGGAGACAAACGACGATGCTCAAGACGAAACTCCTGCACCCGGAGATTTTGGGGGTTTTGGGGCAGGCGGGCCACGGGTCGGCGGTGCTGATCGCCGACGGCAACTATCCGTTTTCGACCGGCTCGCCGGTGATGGCGGAAAAGGTGTTCTTAAACCTGATGCCCGGCATGGTCAAGGTGACCGACGTCCTCGAGGCCCTGGTCGGGACGATCCCGATCGAGGCGGCCGCGGTGATGGTGCCCGACGACGGCGCCGAGCAACCCGTCTTCGCCGAGTTCCGCCGGATCCTGCCCAAGGACGTACAACTGACGAAGATCGGCCGGTTCCCGTTCTACGACGAAGCGCGGAGCACGAACACGGCGCTGGTGATCGCCACGGGCGAGCAGCGGGTGTACGCTAATCTGCTGCTGACGATCGGCGTCGTTCCGCCGGAGGCGTGAGGGCGGGAGCGATGTTCGAAGACGCGCAGGGTGCGTGCTCGCACGCCCCCATTACGCGCCATTATTCGCGATGCCGGGTCACGACTCTGATTGTTCGGCCTTCTGGAGCGCGAAGGCCGCCGCTTCGCGAAGGGTGCGGGAATCCCCCTGCAAGAGTTGGCGAATCTGCCCAATGGCCGGCTTGGCGCCGCGGCCGAGCTTGGCCAGCGACCGCAGCGCCGCCAGTCGGACCCGGGCGGAAGGGTCCTTGAGTGCCTCCGTCAGAAGCGGGACAGAGCCCGGAAAATGCCCCAGAACCTCCACCACGCCCGAGCGAACGTTGACGTCGCGACTTTCGAGCGCGGCCAAGAGCGGCGGGGATTTCTCGGACGCGATCTGCGCGAGCGCGGCGATGGCCTCTTCGCGCGGTTCCCATGTGTGCGCGAGTAGATCGAGCAAGGTAGGGATGGCGCTCTGGGCCTCGGGACCGAACGTGGCCAGCGTGCGTGCCGCGTTCTCATGATCTCGGGACGTATCTTTCACCAGCATAATCAGAATCGGAATCGCCCGACGCGAGCGGGTGCCAGCCCGGGTCAGCGCGGTGCGTAACAGATCCCAGCCGCCGTCAGTGTAACTCCATTCCGGCGGCAAGAGTTCGAGCATTTTCTCCACGGCGGGTGCATTGTCCCGCTCGATGTCGACCGCGGCACACGCGCAGGCCAATTGACCCGCAAATCGCGGATCCGGTTCGGTGAACCGAAGCAGCGCGGGAACCATGCCCTTGGCTTTCGGCCCGATTAAGGCCAAGGCGACGGCCACTTCTCCGCGAATCCAGTCGTCTTCCTGCAAAGACTCGCCGAGAACTCGCAGCAACTCGTCGCTCCGCGGATCGATCCTGGCGGCAGCGATCGCCGCTTCACCCCGCGCCTCGTAATTGTCGCACCTGTCGTCGGCGCCATACCTCTCGAAAGTGCCCTTGCGGTCTTGAATGGTCTCGATAAGCGCGGGCATGGCTGCTTTCGCTCGATGTCCCAAAGTCCCCAGCGCCCGCGCGGCGGTTCCCGCGACTGGTCGAAAGACAACGGGATGGCCGTACCGGTATGCCTTCCGACTCTTGAGCAGGTCGGTGAGCGCCGAAATCGCGGGGATCGCTTCGTCGCCGAGTTTCGCCAACGCCTCGGCGGCCTCGTGCGGGACGTCGCCGTCTTCGTCACTCAAGGCACGGATCAGGGCTTCCACCGCCGTGGGCGTGGTGGGCCGGATCGCACCGAGGGCCGACGCCGCGGTCCGGCGGACATTGAAGTTCTCGTCTTTGAGAGTCTCGATGAGCGCCGGGATGGATTGACCCGCTGCGGAACGGATGTTGCCGAGCGCCTCCGCCGCGCATTGACGCACGAACCAGTCGCTATCCTTGAGTTGCGCGATCAAGGGCGCCACCGCGCCCTGGGCGTCGGAGCCGATCGAATACAGCGCGCACGCGGCATTGGATCGCACGGCCGAACGCTTGTCCGTCAGGCAGGGCACCAGCAACGGCACGGCGTCCTTGCCCATGTTCCCGAGCGCCGACGCCGCGCGAATCCCCACGGCACTGAAGGCGCTGCCGACCTCCGTCGAGATACGGGGCAGTTCCCCTTCACCAAGCAGTGCGACAAGCTTGGGGATCGCCGCCGTTGCATCCTTGCCGATCGCCCCCAAGGCATCCGCCGCGGCCGCCCGTGTTGCCTTGTCCGGCGAGTCCAGAAGCGCGGTGAGCCGCGCAACCGCCGGGCCGGCGTCCAGACCCAGGTCCTCCAGTTCGCGGATCGCCTCGTACCGCGTGTCTTCGCCGTCCAGCGCCTTCACCAACTCGTCGATTCCCCGCGGCTGCTCGCCGAAGACGCCGCCGACGGGAATCAGGACGGAAACGAGAGAGAGGATACAAACGGTTCTCATCTTCACCGTCCTTTCCGCATGACGCTACGTTTCGCCCATCTCCGCCATCACCTCGTCGGGGATGTTGAAGTTGGCCGAAACGCTTTGAACGTCGTCGTGGTCGTCCAGGCGTTCCATGAGCTTGAGGATCTTTCGGGCGGCGTCGGCGTCCAGGTCGACGGTGGTCTTGGGGATCCGCGTGATCTCTTTGACCTCCGGCGTGATGCCGGCGTCGGAGAGCGCCTTGGAGACGGCTTCGTAGACGGCCGGGTCGCAGGTGAGCGAGAAGTTCCTGCCGTCGGGGCGGACGTCGTCGGCGCCGGCTTCCAGGGCGATTTCCATCAGCCGGTCCTCGTCCACTCGGTCGGTCGGAATGAGGAAGAAGCCCTTCGAGTCGAACATCCACGCGACGCAGCCGGCGCCGCCGAGCTTTCCGTGACCGAGTTCGAAGATTTTGCGGATCTCCGGGGCAGTGCGGTTGCGGTTGTCGGTCAGAACCTGGCAGAGCACGGCGACGCCGTTCGTGCCATAACCCTCGTAAATGACCTCTTCGAAGTTGACGCCCTCCAATTCGCCGGCGCCCTTTTTGATCGCCCTTTGGATGTTTTCCTTGGGCATGCTGACGGCTTTCGCGTCGTCGATGGCGTAGCGGAGCCGCAGGTTGGCGTCGGGATCGGGGCCGCCCATCTTGGCCGCCACGATGATGGCCTTGGAGAGCTTGCTCCACATTTTTCCCCGTTTGGCATCAACCAGCGCCTTCTTGTGTTTGATGCCCGCCCAGTGTGAATGGCCTGACATGGTTTTGCTCTTTATGTCGTGGTGATCGGTTTTGTCGCGGTGAACGCTACGGTTTCGTCTTCTTGATTTCCTGGAGCCGGGCGTCGATTTTGGCGGCGCGGTCGGGCTGGTCGGCCTTGCGATAGGCCTCGGCGGCCTTGCGCCACGTCTGGTCGGCCTGGTCCGTCTTCTTCAGGGCGGCGAACGCTTCGCCGAGGTGTTCGAGGACTTCGCCTTCCGGGGCGGCGGCGGCGGCGGTTTGCAGTTCGGCGACGGCTTCGTCCAACCGCCCGAGGCGGTAGAGGGCCCAGCCCAGGCTGTCCCGGTACGCCGCGTTCTCCGGCTCGGCGTCGACCGCGCGGCGGACCATCGCGAGCGCCCGCTCCGGACGCCGGTTCTCGTCGGCCCAAAGGTAGCCCAGGTCGTTCATCGCCGAGACGTCGTCCGGGAATTCGTCGAGCACCTGTTCGAGCCGCTCTTGGGCATCGGTCGGACGGCCCTCGATCACGTGCAGGCTGGCGAGGACAAGTCGGGCCTCTCGTAGGATCTCGCGGACGCCGGACGTGGCGTAGTCCGAGTCGAACTTGTCGATCAGCGCGTTGTAGGCGTCCCGCGCCTCGGCGTTTCGCTTCGCGTGGTACAAGACCCAGGCGACCTGGCTCGCCGCGCGCGGCGAGTCTTTCTCGATTTCGGCGGCTTTTCGCGCGGCCTCCAGCGCCGCCTCGGTCCCGCCGTCCATCTCCAACGCGGTGCACAGGTAGAAGTAGAACGTGGCTCGGTCGTCGGCGGGAAGCTTCTCGTCGGTGCCGCGGCGAAACACGGAGGCGGCCTCGGAGACCTTCTTTTCGGCCAACAGCCCGCCGCCCCAGAGAAGCAGCAGGTCGGTCTTTTCGTCGGGCGTCGCCCGGAGGGCCAGCTCGAAGAATTCGGCGACGGCGTCCCACCGTTTGGCGTCCCTCGCGAGCAGGGCCACGCCCAGCGGCGCATGCGGCCCCAGGCTCGCTGGGTCCTTGGCCATCGCGGCCCTCGCCGTGGCGATCAACTTGTCCAGAAGCGCGGCGTCGCCGGAGATCGTTTTGGCTTCGTCCCCGAGCGGTTCGAGCGACGTGGTTTTGCCGACCGCGTC